>JBNKQE010000672.1:0-502 GCA_050295715.1 Leptospirales bacterium | reverse complement strand
CTTAATTTGCTCTATATTTGCAATCTATTTTTAATTTCATTTTCACCATTGTGTTCTATGCGATGAGATTAATAAAACAAGATCTCAGTTATATATGTTTTGAAGAATTTTTAAATCAACTTAATTTGATCTATTTTTGCATATGTTTATATTTGTAACAAATGAAGTGTTATGGGTTATGGACTATGACCACTCTCTACTCAAGGATATACTTAAATTTATTTATTATTTTATGATTATATTTTTTATATATCTTTAAATATTTTTTACTGTTAGTATCATGTAATCATCAAAGGAGTGCAATAATATTGTTATTTTAAATTTAACTATCTTTTACTTAATTTAAAATTAATATATAAATTTATATAAGTATAAACTATTTTAAAATCCTGCAGCATAGACGAGGTTATTTGAGCCCTTGCGGAGCAAAATTAATATCAGCAGAAAAGTGCGCAGTAGGAAGGAAACATTGGCGCCGGAGCCATACTAATCGAACGTTGTA
>JBNKQE010000671.1:0-503 GCA_050295715.1 Leptospirales bacterium | reverse complement strand
TGTAAGTATTCTTCCATTCCTATGTTTTATGCATTGATGTTGAATTTCAGTCTTCTCGTTCATATGTAATTGCTGTCTATCTTTTTCTTGAGAATATGTAAATGGTTTGTATCTTAAACCAGCAATCACTGTTGAGTGTTGACATGCAATTGCTCAATTTTTGCTTAATTTTAAGAGTTCTGATACGGTGTTTCTGGGGTATCTAGTAAGTATCTGGATGAACCTAATATTTTCTTTAATCTTATCCGTTAATTTTTATTATGTTATTAATAAATTCATTTTTATTGGTACCTGATCCACACTAATTTAATACTGGTACATCACTTAAAGTATATTTTAATAGGAACCTCCATGTTTTTAACCATTAAATTTGAACAGATGAATGACTCATATTTATTTCAAACATTGTAGCAAGACTCATCAAATTTTTATATTGAATCCTGGATTATCATGGTGGATTCCCTTGAATTGACAGACAAGTTAACAGGAGCAATTCCTGTCAT
>JBNKQE010000670.1:0-503 GCA_050295715.1 Leptospirales bacterium | reverse complement strand
CTTGAATTTGCTATGCGCTAATCTAGACGCCTAGGCGTTACATAATTAAAGTGGTGATGTGCGTTAGTTCTCGAGTGTGTTTACATTTTTTGATAGTTATGCAATGTTTCATTAATCTTTTTGTTACGGTGAATATGTAGATGGACCGTGTCATCCTTTTGCATTTCGGTGGGTCAGTTAGCGAGCAATTTGAGTTAGTTGGCATGAGACGTCAAGTGCTTACGTTTCAGAACCCACAATCTTTCAATGATTTGGTTGCTAGAGTCAGGGCAGTCATGAATGTTAGATGTGAACTGAGGTTGCACGAGAGGTACGACATGGGGAGCAATAGACCGATTCATGTGATGCTATCCTTAGGGTCTAAAAATGAGTGACAGTTGTACAAGTCCTGTGCTAGCCAGTCTGGGTTAAAGGGTGCTGAGGTAGTAGCAGAAATTACACCATTGTCTGTCAGTGAGATCAATATGCACGAGACTGGTGTGATGACAGAGGAAACCATAGCT
>JBNKQE010000669.1:0-503 GCA_050295715.1 Leptospirales bacterium | reverse complement strand
CGCTTTGACAGCTGAACCGGAACATGTGGCAAGTGATATCTTCAAGGCTTTTACCAAAAAACATAATGTTGTATATACCAAATCAATCTGGAAATTGATTATGCTAATTATTCGACATATACCGGAGTTCATCTTCAAAAAAACAAGTATCTAGGTTTCCCGGGTTGAATGTTATATTAAGAAGTCGTCCCAAAACCCTCCATGGTGTTTGGGACAGCCTCTACTTTTCCCGGGTGTCAAAACGAACGGCCACCAGTTTCAAAATAGAGATTGGCCGGTGCTGAGTTACTTAAGCTCGACAATAATACCAACGTAAGACAGGGCGCCTACTGAAAGTGTATAGAAGCCCATTACCGATTTAGTGTAATTTTGCTTTCCTTTTACATTTAGATCTCCTCAAACCTACTATCGCACATTTTACATTTGACACCTGACGAAATCGGGATATCAAGTAACTACGGCCTTGTGTTGAATATCTGAAGGATAAAGTGAGTAATCACGGC
>JBNKQE010000668.1:0-475 GCA_050295715.1 Leptospirales bacterium | reverse complement strand
CATTCAAGTAGCTTCCGAATGAGACTTTTGCCGAGGCATAGGAGCGCTATCATGGTCTCATGACATATCTCCGAACCATCGGCATGAAAGAATGGGAATTCACCCAGGGATTCTACTGTGGGATGTCACAAGAAGCTAAGGAGCGCATAGATGCCCTTGCTGGAGGAACCTTCTTCATACTCAATGCCGAAAAAGCATGAGCTCTTTTCGAGAAGCTTTCTGCTAGCGAAAGGGAGAGTGAGGAGCATGGTTTAAAGGAAGATTCCTGCACCGCCGAAATTGATCCCCTCACAAGGAAATTTTAGGGTATGGCTCTCACCCAACCCGCAGCGAGTGAGACGCATCAAGCAGAGCAAGAAATCCTAGCACAGCCATCCGATGGGAAGAAAATGCCCATGTCCAGGATCAGCAGCGATGCTATCCTTGACAAGCTTCGGAACGGGCTAAGCGGACCAGCACTCCCCACAGTTCCTTG
>JBNKQE010000667.1:0-506 GCA_050295715.1 Leptospirales bacterium | reverse complement strand
CTTAGGCTCCCGATGTCCGATTTAGGTGTTCTTTGTCTCTATGGAAAGCTTATTCAGAGGGATACCCAATCCAGCTAAGACATGGTTGTAAACTCACTCATAAGGTGTGTTGATCTCTAAAAGATTCTCTCTTGATTTTTGAGCACTGAGACTTGTTAACAAACCATGTAGCATTCATCCTTATAAAGTTGCATACCTAAACTCAAGATTAAATGAAAAGACATTTATTCAACCTGAGCTTGAATGATTGTGGATGTTGCCACTTTAATTCTTTTTGAATTCATGAGGGTTGCCACATATCTTCTTGCTTGGGCATCAACTCTGAGAGGTTGTGACTTGGGATACTTTAAACCATATGATCAATTTTCATTTTTGATCTCCAACTCACTCCATATCTTGATTCAACAAAGATTGATACATAGAGAAATGTGATTCTTCATGGCTAGCTTGATCTATCAGATTCAACATACACATGCTCTTCTCCATCATATCTGATACCTCGACGC
>JBNKQE010000666.1:0-507 GCA_050295715.1 Leptospirales bacterium | reverse complement strand
TTTCAAGTATGCCGGCCTCTTAACCGCACCATACTGGAATTGAAATATCGTTGCCTCGAATTGCTCTATCTCATAATAGTAACTCTTAACCGCACCATACTGGAATTGAAATGATTTAATTCTGCATCTTCAAGGGCCTCGATAATCGCTCTTAACCGCACCATACTGGAATTGAAATCACTCAACGCAAGGGGCGGATCTGTTTCAAGGAAAGTCTCTTAACCGCACCATACTGGAATTGAAATGTTCCTGATTTACCTAATATTGATTTTAAAGTCTTTCTCTTAACCGCACCATACTGGAATTGAAATGTAAATGCCGTTTAAGGCATCCTTTACAAATTTTATCCTCTTAACCGCACCATACTGGAATTGAAATATGTTATTCTTTGTTTTAAAGCTATAAGTCTATGTTTCTCTTAACCGCACCATACTGGAATTGAAATTGGGTCATAACCAACACAAACAACATTATGAAAGTCTCTTAACCGCACCATACTGGAATTGA
>JBNKQE010000665.1:0-473 GCA_050295715.1 Leptospirales bacterium | reverse complement strand
TAAATCGCTAAGCGTTTGGAGCTGTTTATCAGACCACCGGAAAGTTGAGAGAGTTGCCTTCTGAAATGGTATTCGGGACTTCTAGAGTTTCGGCCAATCCGAGTCTGGAAATTGAAGATCCATTCTGCCGCTGTTCTGTCCAGAAACAGAATACAGCAGCGACGTCGATCGTCAAAATTCCGTATTTTCTAAACCGTTTAGCGGACAGAGTCGTATGAGTAATGGTTAGAAAGCTGGTAGAGTTGCCCAAGTTTTTGGTGTTCAACTCCAGAACAAATTCCCTAGGGAACATATCTCTTTTCGCTTTTTACTTACTGCTATTTGCTTTTATGCAGATTTATGTATTTTCTTGTCGAGCTATTGATATGGGGTTAGTAACATTTTTATGTCTGCATTTTAGATGGAGCTGAATGATTACCCACACTTCTACCACATCGAGGATGGGAGACTATGTTCCACGGGCCAGCTCAGGG
>JBNKQE010000664.1:0-512 GCA_050295715.1 Leptospirales bacterium | reverse complement strand
GCTCGATGGTGTTGTGTTCTGCGGTGTCCTTCATCTGCTATCCAGCCTCCCCTTTTATAGCCACGGAAGGAGACTTCAATTATTTAGATAATACTGTACCCCTTGGACAGCTGTGCCTCCCGCTTCATTATCTTCTTCAATAATTGGCGCATACTGTGCACCTTTAGTCTTGTCATACAGTAACTTAACTCGTGCTTCATCGTCTTCTTCAATAATTTGTGCATACTGTGCACCTTTAGTCTTGTCATATAAGCAACGCAAACCCATGCTTCTTTACTTATCGGATATGAGGCATAATGGTTACCCCATCCAAATAATTGATAGTACCCTATCAAATTCTAGTGTACCTTTATAGGGTCATATTGAAATATATTATATCTATTTTCTTGAAGTAATCACGGGAACCATTGAGTTCCCTATATTCTTTTTGAATATTCTTCTGACTTTTACTCATGTCCACCAATATCCATTATATCTTCATCTAAAAATGATATATCAAACTTTGCATTATA
>JBNKQE010000663.1:0-518 GCA_050295715.1 Leptospirales bacterium | reverse complement strand
AATTCTTTTGACATACAAGATGTCCACATCATCCACCAATTATCAACTAGCACATCATCAAGTAATTATCAACTAGCACATCATCCAACAATTAACAAATCATCACTACATCATGTCATATAATCTTGCATAGTATAAAATTTTTAAAATGATTAATCTCACCCGTATGATATCCATTTTAAATTATGTTTTCACCATTGTGTTCTATGCGACAAGATGAACAAAATTATATCACACTTGCATATGTTTTGAACAATTTTAAAATCATTTTATTTTGCTCTATAAATAAGATATTTTCAGAGATGTAAAATTCAGAAATGTTTCTTCAGTTTTTTAAGTCCTCAAGTAGAAAATTGCCCAATGAATATATCACAATAAAAAATCCAGTAAAAAATAAAAACATATTTAGATAGTCGAATCGCCAAAAATCTTTCAAAAGTTAAAAACGTTTTGTGAAATAATATATATGCATATCTTGGTGCATATTTATATGTCATATATTATGTTAAATAATATTT
>JBNKQE010000662.1:0-517 GCA_050295715.1 Leptospirales bacterium | reverse complement strand
TCCACATGTTATTTGCATCCCCTCCTTCATGCCAAGGACCTTTCTTAAGGACTCTCTCCTTGAACATCTTCGCTGCCTCTTCTTTAAGTTTTCACCACTTCGTCCTTGGCGCTTGGACGCGCTTACTTCGTTGAAGATGAACCCGAAAGCGAAAATCCGCTATCACAAGCTTATGTTGAGGTACGACACACTCTTCAGGTATCACCTTACAATCTAAGCAAGCGTGTCTATCCTCTCTTCTCGTGAGGATGAAATCGATTTGGCTACAATGCTGACCGCTGCTAAAAGTTACTAGGTGAGAGACTCTCTTTCTAAAGATGGTATTCGTTACAAATAAGTCGTAGGCTAAGGCAAAGTTCAAGATAACCATTTTCTGATAATAACATAGAGGATCTAGTTCTAGTTTTTAGCTTAACCATAATTTTAAAGGACCATATTTATGTTTTAGTCAAGATAGTTGTTGTAGCCCACTTTGGATGAACATTGTCCCATCAACCACTGGAAAAAGAATGAAGGG
>JBNKQE010000661.1:0-517 GCA_050295715.1 Leptospirales bacterium | reverse complement strand
ATGAATCTATGTGTACATGTGTTTGCCGATCGACTCGGTCACTTTTGTCTTTACAACTGTAGTAAGAAATACCTTTCTTGCCGATGACTTGCCGTAAGATGTGGAGTGCAACATACTATATCCATTTTCCTTTTCCATCTGCTTTTGTAAAACGAGATGTTGATGATCATAAAAATGGTGTTCACGAACATAAATTTTATCCGAGCGTACAATATCTAATGACCAAAGCAATCTTCTAAAAATAAAAGAAACAATTTGAGAGACGCCAATAGAGGTCATCTCTCTAACATTTGTTTTTCTATGTATCCCTCATTATTTGGGATTCGTAACATGTGAATCAACCCTATTTCAGAGTTAACTAACCTCCAAGGAAAAATTTCAAATTAAATGAGAAAATGATATCTATCGAACTCTTGTGGCGCCTACAACAATATCCTGGTATAATTAAGATTCACCATTTTGTTACTCTCAGCAGGATTATTGAATATTAATTATGAGGTGCTGCTAAATGGAAGTA
>JBNKQE010000660.1:0-482 GCA_050295715.1 Leptospirales bacterium | reverse complement strand
CCTTCATGAACCTCCCCCAGTGCTATCTTAGATTGATCTGAACCCAATCATTTAAGCAATAAACCATCTATAATTCGGCGATAAAGAGTATTATTATGCATGATATATTTCAAAGCTTGCCGTCGAACTTTCCTATCAGCAATATGACCAGGGTTCTCTAAATAACGTACCAGGGGTGTCCTCCAATCATCAGGATCGTTCATCACTATTTTGCTTGATTCATCCGAAATCATAGAAATTCTGGACCATTCAGTTTTAGAAACCGGAGCATCCGGTTTTGTTGAACTTGGTTCAGCAGAACATACTATCACACTATTCATTAGCTAAAAACCAGACTGTCCACTTTGGCAAACCAGAACATCCAGTTTTTCCAGAAAACCAAATTTTCCTCGATTCGATAGGAAACCTGATGCTTCTTGCGCCAAATCGTTCACCACTATATTTTCAACCCTAGAAACATGATGCACAACAAAATCATCGAA
>JBNKQE010000659.1:0-518 GCA_050295715.1 Leptospirales bacterium | reverse complement strand
ACAGAAATTTTCAAGGCTATACGACCAAAGGCGGAGCAGATTTAATCGGTGTCGGGCTTACTTCCATCGGCGAAGGTGTGGACTATTATGCGCAAAACTTTAAAGATATGTCCTCATATGAAGAGGCAATCGATGCAGGCAAACTTCCGTTTGAGAGAGGTGTAGTTCTAAACGAAGATGACCAAATTCGTCAATTTGTTATTATGGAGCTTATGAGCAACTTTAAACTTGACATAAAAAGATTTGAAGATGGAGTTAGAAATTTCTAAGATAAACTCCATTCCATTTTAGACCTTTGCTCGACTTGATGATTATGAAGTCCTTCCATTTCAAACTTCTTTGGACTTTGAAGGATTTCCTATTTTGATGTGACCATGATAATTGAATCTTTCCAAATAAGCCTTGATCACACTTGAATTGAAGATATTCCAAGATAGAAGATTTTCACAAGGAAAATTCAAGGAATTGTTGGGAGATACAGAATTTGAGATTTTAGAACTAGAGAGGTGTCTTTTCAC
>JBNKQE010000658.1:0-518 GCA_050295715.1 Leptospirales bacterium | reverse complement strand
CCTTGCTCAATTTCCAAAGAAATTTCGCGGGTGGCAACACATCGTGTGTTGCAAGAGGCTGTTTTGGGACAGCCTCTTAATGAAAGACAGGTTTGGTAGATTGATATTGTAAAATATGTATAACGGAAGAAAGCATGATTGTAATTATTGATAACTATGATTCGTTTACCTACAATTTGTATCAGTATATAGGCCAGTATACTGAGAATGTCACCGTTGTTAGAAACGATAAGAGTACGGTCTCGGAGATTGAAAAGATGAAACCTTCGGGAATTCTCATCTCTCCGGGGCCGGGAAGACCTGATGATGCAGGTATTTCGCTGGATATCATTCGCGAACTTTCTCCAACAATTCCGGTTTTCGGTGTCTGTCTGGGGCACCAGTCTATCGGTCAGGTGTTTGGAGGGAAAATTGTAGGGGCACCTGAAATAATGCATGGAAAGGTATCTTCTATACATCATGACGGTCAGGGGATTTTTGAAGGATTGCCGGACCCTTTTACGGCAACTCGTTATCAC
>JBNKQE010000657.1:0-518 GCA_050295715.1 Leptospirales bacterium | reverse complement strand
AGATTTTAAAATCAGGATCTTTTGCAAAATTCTCCGGATTCTTTCCCTTTTCAATGGCGAGTTGAATGGCTTCCAGCATTTTCTGTTTATTTTTATTACGAGCATTATCACAGGCGATATTATAGAGTAACGTATCATGTTTTAATTTTTGTAACTACTCACCACGTATTATGTGATTGAGAAATTGTAGTCCCTTTCATTGTAATGAGCGGACTACAATTTCCATCCCTAAGAGAACTTCGTGTTATAGAGACTGTTGGATGAAACTATTCATCTATGAATTGCTGAATTGTTTCTTTTTATTATATAGATTTCCAAAATATTGATTCATTAACTGAGTAGTTGCATTTTTTTTTTAATAATAACCGGGAAAACCTAGGTTTGTAAGCGTACTTCATTTAGAACAATCCCTGACCCTTGATTTGAATTTAACTTCCAATGACCCACCGCTGCTAAATCAACAGAGCCTCCCATAAACAGGTCGCGAAAAGTATGGTCCTCAAAAATCATTAATTGAG
>JBNKQE010000656.1:0-520 GCA_050295715.1 Leptospirales bacterium | reverse complement strand
TTCTTATTCATAATATCATACTCCCCCAGATCATCATAGGGTTGTTCATTGAAGCGATCATATGAACTTACTTCTCACAATATCATACTCCCTCAGATCATCACAGGAAAAGACATTGCATCTCTTTTCTCATAAACATAGAGCTTGGATCTCTACGCTTCTATGTATCATTCTTACATAGGGGTACATTGACCATAGTAATCCCCTTGATTTATTATAATTCTTGCTAAGTATGGGAAGAATATTTAAATATCTTCTAAATTAATCTTCAATCCCCCCCCCCTTGAAATATGACATAAATAATAGTGTCATAATTTCAAAATCATACGACAGTCCAAGAATGTGCTCTTACAAACCACTAGTAAAATAATTCTCCACCTTTTCTATGGGATTTCTCCCCTTTACACTCAGCTCAATGGTCATAAAACACTTGTTAATAATCAATAGCATGAATGATAATCTTTTTTTTGTTCTGTAAGATAATTTCACATGAAGCGATTTGATTTTAAATAATGAAACT
>JBNKQE010000655.1:0-520 GCA_050295715.1 Leptospirales bacterium | reverse complement strand
AGTACACTCTCATGCTGGCCATAATCATTGAAAACATAATTAGGCCTCCTTTGGATTGAAGGAAATTTTGGAGGAAAAAAAGAATGAGCTCTCACCTCATTCAAAAATTCCTCCATTTTTCCTCCAAAATTCCTTCAATCCAAAGGAGCCCGTATTGTGCAAACAGTAGCCCAATGTATGCAGCTCCTGCTTGCGTAGGGTCCGAGGAAGGGTCCAACCACTTTGGGTCTTATGTACACAGCATTTCCTTGCATTTCTGCAAGAGGTTGTTTCCAGGACTTGAACCCATGACCTCATTTCTTTAGTAATACAAGATGACAAAAGTGTCTTCCAAGTTCAAATGAATAGCCAAACCGAATCAACTTAAGTAATTTTATTCCACGAAAATAAAGTCAAGGTATCAGGAATGCTGTATCCCACACAGCTGCGATCTCAATTTTCACAATTCAATAATATTGAGAACATAAATAAAATTCTTTGCAGAAAAAATTGCAAGTTTTTTAGATCGGAAGAGCACACG
>JBNKQE010000654.1:0-523 GCA_050295715.1 Leptospirales bacterium | reverse complement strand
CTCCATGTATTTTGAATTAATGAAAGGATTCTAGGAAAATTGATTTGAATGGATTGTGGTTAGATATGCTAATTGAAATCCTTGGTGCAAATGCATCAAAGCTCCACTTTGGACAAGGATTGCTCCATGGTGATCTCCAAAAATTGTACTAAGTCTGGATGACAGGTACACACCATATACCAATATCGAAGAAGATATGGTATTTACAATAGTGATAATCGTTAAGCAAAAACTGGAGGAAATATGTACTGTCTGAAACTGAGTTGATTTGCTCTGTTTGGACCCTTGAAATAAATACTTTCTGATCTCTATAATTCTTGTTGCAGTCTTGCAAACTTGTAGAAAAAGTCTTGCGGAACAAATTCTCTCATGAGAGCAAGGTCCAATTTGACTCCGTTAAATTCTGAAAATTTGCTGACTGAGTATATCGGTCCACACTAAACAGAACTTGAGACTTCAAATTCGAACTCTGGACTTTGAATTCTGATTTCGAACCTCGACGACTTGATTAACCATGGCACTT
>JBNKQE010000653.1:0-526 GCA_050295715.1 Leptospirales bacterium | reverse complement strand
CTTTTGGAACTTCCCTGTCTTTCCTCGGGAACCTGGTTAACTGACTCTCTGCCTCTTCTGTTTACAGGCCGATCGCGACTAGACCTGGTGTTCCTGATTTGTACTTTTTTTTTAGTGAACCAAAAAAGAAAAAAAATTAAAAATATATGGTTCTTTTTACCCAAGGGTTTCTAGCCCCCCATGTACCCACACAACATGCAAATATTCTCTTACATAAATCATTGATGTCAAAATTATTCTATTTGTACACCAATGATCAATATAATATTACTTAATTGCCTTTAATTTTCTTTCCAAATTTAGGCAGTTACCTTCTTTGTGTCAATCATCAATAATGTTAATTAATTTACCTTCCATTTCTATCCAAATCCACGTAGTAATAGGAGACAAAGCAAAAAAATTGAACCATCCATGAATATTATGTATGTAAAATGAATTAACATGATTGCCTTGGATGTGATTTAATCTCACAATCTCTGCACTTAATTCAATCTCTCAATCTCCGCACCTAATCTCCACGTGATCG
>JBNKQE010000652.1:0-525 GCA_050295715.1 Leptospirales bacterium | reverse complement strand
TCTTTTCAATTGACTTTAGCCAATCATCGACTTTCATTGGGTCCTTGGCTTGTGAGAAAGTAGTAGGGCGAGTCCTCAAAAATTCGCCAAGTCTAGACTGAGGTGGCGGTGGTGGCTGCCGCCACTGGTGAACATGTGGGTTCGGCTGCAGATGGTTGAGTGTTTGGAGTACAACCTGCATGAGCTGATTCTAAGTGGCTATGAGTTGCTCTATCTAAGTGTTGTTGTTGGCATTTTTGGCATTGTTGACCTGCTATTGATGGCCTAGCCGTTGCATTGATTGTTCCTTGTGTTCACCATCTAAGAGATTTTTGATAAGAGATATATAAGTATTTCAGAATTGAATCGAAACCCCAAACTATATGCTGTGATTTTTATTTATCTTTATTTAAAGGATGAGGTCATGGACAAGGTGTCGAAGCGATCCCATGACTCACATCAACACTCACAAGCATGATAACAAAACATTGAACACGACGCAAGCTAACAACTCTCAACACAATTCGGGGTAGCTCCTAGCGAGTA
>JBNKQE010000651.1:0-525 GCA_050295715.1 Leptospirales bacterium | reverse complement strand
TCCACCTCCGAAGGACCCACTATGTCAGGATTGTCACCGCCTTGTAAAGATTGTCGCTTCCTCTTTCGACTAGTAGTTGAACGAGTCATGTTTTACCCTGAAAGTATGTGTTCATAAATTTGCATCAATACAAAATATTGCATTTATTTTAATATTTGAATAATTTGAAATATTACAAATAATTCTTTGAACATAAATTTTGTTACTACATTTATAACTACTTGTAGGTGATTTCAATAATTTTCCAATGATTTATTGATTTCATTTTAATTACTATACAATAATCTACTTAAATTAATACATGTCTATTTAAAACTAGAGCTCTCTATTTATATTCTATCTATCTAAAAAACTCAATCACCATGAAGAAATTGATTTTATTTTTTAATGACTTGAGTAAAATAGAGATTACATTACTTATATTATTTTAAATAATATTTTCACCTTTAATTAATGGTTAAAATTTAAGAATATAATGTTGTCTTCAACATGAATCTAATTATGGATAAATATATATCTTTCTTA
>JBNKQE010000649.1:0-526 GCA_050295715.1 Leptospirales bacterium | reverse complement strand
AGGGAAGTCTATAAAATGACTCCTACCCTTTAGGTGGAAGTCACGAGATCCAGACCCCCTTCAACATGTGAACCATTCGAGCACTCTGCTCACCCCTTGTAACACTTGTTTCTCATCAATATCATCCCACTGGACGTAGGGCTATTACCTCCAAGGAGGGGCCTGAACTAGGATAGATCCTTGTGTGCTTGTTGTTTGTGAGACCACATCAGAACTGGAAATGCACGATCATGACCACCCTGTTATTTGATGGTGCAAAAAATATCGATAGTTGACGCACTAGGAAGGGGGATTTATAGCGTGCTTTCCTTTGAACATTTTGATCATCGAGAGGAGCCTAAACTAGGACAAAATCCTCTGTGTGTTTGCTCACAAGACCATATCAAAATAGGAACACATGATCTTGTAGACCCTGTTACTTGCCGGTGTAGAAAATATCGATAGCTGGCGCACTAGGATGGGAGATTTGTAGCGTGCTTTCTTTGAACGTTTTGATGGTTCATTCAAAAAAATTCACCGTCATCAC
>JBNKQE010000648.1:0-527 GCA_050295715.1 Leptospirales bacterium | reverse complement strand
CCTTTCCCTTACCTACTTATCGATATTTCAATTCCAGTATGGTGCGGTTAAGAGTCGACATCGAGAGCACGAGCGCCTTGAGCGTGTTCTATTTCAATTCCAGTATGGTGCGGTTAAGAGCCTGCTGAGCCAAATGTTGCCCAGGAACAAACACCCGTATTTCAATTCCAGTATGGTGCGGTTAAGAGCAGTCATAGAAGCCGGAGAAGATGACAAGATATTGAACATTTCAATTCCAGTATGGTGCGGTTAAGAGCTATTCCAACACCACATTTTAAAGTTAATTTTTGTTTATTTCAATTCCAGTATGGTGCGGTTAAGAGAAAACACAT
The DNA here is from genome assembly GCA_050295715.1 of Leptospirales bacterium. Classification (GTDB taxonomy): domain Bacteria; phylum Spirochaetota; class Leptospiria; order Leptospirales; family Leptonemataceae; genus JBNKQE01. The sequence continues at coordinate 195 of JBNKQE010000648.1, read as the reverse complement.
AAAAGATCTGGGGAACCAACTTTTTTTGATTTCAATTCCAGTATGGTGCGGTTAAGAGTAAAGAGACATTGCACATCATACCAGAAAAATTTCAATTTCAATTCCAGTATGGTGCGGTTAAGAGGCTAGATTATGTCGTAAAAACAAAAGGCGTAGTGGAAGATTTCAATTCCAGTATGGTGCGGTTAAGAGTAG
>JBNKQE010000647.1:0-529 GCA_050295715.1 Leptospirales bacterium | reverse complement strand
TTCCGATCTGTGATCCCGATGGAAGAAAGGCTTGCCACCATCATTCGAATGGTGCAATAGGATTCGCCGTCGGCGGTGCATTTCTCGCGGCAGGAGTGGGAGTTGCAGGTAATTATACAGGTGGCGGAGGAGCCTGTACCACGAGAATGCCGCATGAGAAAGAAGCTTTATTTTTGGTATTATTTCCAAACATACCACACGACACATTGAATGAACAAGCAATAAGTATATATCTATTTTTGCATTACTATGAGAACTATATGAAAGGACACGGTCCGTCATTTCTTGGGAAACTGAATAATACAGAATTACAGCTCTTTTTATTTGGCCAAATGGGTGTTGTGCAGAATAATAGTGAATCAATGGATGATATGTTTCCAGTAATAGCCTATTTTTTAATGAGGGAGATGGTAGCCAATCCAAGGTCGGGAGTGGACATGGCATCCTTTTATCATGATCAATATGGTCCCGCAGTTGGGAACCCCAAAAACAGAAGAGCAACTTCAAAATGGATCTACCAGGCCAATCG
>JBNKQE010000646.1:0-531 GCA_050295715.1 Leptospirales bacterium | reverse complement strand
AGAGGTTAGTTGGTTAATTTCCTCAAGGTTTCGATTGATATCGAGAACGACAGTGGATTGTTCTTCAGTGGCTGTCGCAACCTGAATATTCTGTGAATTGATATGCTCAATGTGACTGCTGATCTGCCCAAGAGAGGTGGTGGCGTTGTCAGCAAACCCTACAACTAAGTTGCTTTGATTTCGACCTTTATCCATAGCGTTCACTGCTCTGCGAGATTCAGTCTGCAATCGATCGATGATGTTTTGGATCTCTTCTGTTGATTGAGCTGAGCGACTGGCAAGTGTACGAACTTCATCGGCAACAACGGCGAAACCGCGGCCTTGTTCTCCTGCGCGAGCTGCTTCAATAGCAGCATTAAGTGCTAGTAAATTTGTTTGATCGGAGATGTTGCGAATGGTGTCCAAAGTTAAGCTGATATCATCCACTTGGTTTGCCAGCGACTGAACAATGTCGGTTGCTTCTTCGAGCTCTCTTGATAGCTCACCAATTTGCTCTCGAGCCTGACCAACGACGTCACGTCCATCGCTGGA
>JBNKQE010000645.1:0-533 GCA_050295715.1 Leptospirales bacterium | reverse complement strand
TATATCGGTATATAAGGCTGGTTGCAGTGGTTGGCTGCCTTATCTCTCCCTCTCGACGGCGTCACATCGGCTCTCTCTCTCGACCACTATCTCTCTACCAGCAACCTACACCAGTCTACAACATCCAGCATATAGTTAAATCAATATCAGTCACGTCAGTCTTCTCTCTCTCAGTCAGCATCACCATTATAGATTTAACCATTTCAGATAATGAGTTTTGCAAAACATACTAACTTTATTCGATTACAAATTTTCAATCTTACATAAAACTTTCAAATAGAAATTACATAATAGATTAAAAAATTACATAGTGATTAAATAAAAAGGTATATTAAACTAGTAAAACTTATTTCACAGATGCTCGATAAGTCGGATTGAAGGTTTGAAAACATCAATCCAGAAATCAAATGTGCCTCCCTTTGAAGAATGCTTGTGAGATTAGCCGATGCCTCATAGTTGACAGGTGGAGCAACGACGGAAGTGACAGTGTGATAGTTCTCATTATAGCCATCGTCCCTCTTATTGTCGATGTT
>JBNKQE010000644.1:0-533 GCA_050295715.1 Leptospirales bacterium | reverse complement strand
TAGCCTTAGCATTCCACTTTTGTTGCTCGGGTGTGAGAGCCCCGGTGTAGCCGGTTTTGGTGGCATTCCACACATCTGAACATAATGCATCAAGGTATACACCTATCCGAGACTTCCAACAGAAAAAATCTCTTCCATCGAACAAAGGTGGTCCGCTCCCCAGCTTAGCCATAGCGCTAGGCAGTGAAGCCTATGATCCAAGGTGAGCAACTCAGCTCTGATACCACGTGTAAGAATCGATGACCCAAGAGTGGGGTGAATTGAGCTTTTTTTTATTTTTAAAACTTTAATGCGGAATTTAAACAAAGTTAACCTACACAATTCTAGGAGCCCAAATTCACCAAACGCTAGTTGAAGAAAAGACAAGCTACTCTAAGCAAATAACACAAGCATGCAAGAGATATTAAACATAGCAAGAGACATAAAGTAAATGCTTGAAAGTTAATGCTTGAAAGTAAAGGAGGCAAGAGAATTTTTTCCTGTGGTATCGATGATTTGGCAATCACCCCTAATTCACGTTGTGACACCCACCA
>JBNKQE010000643.1:0-533 GCA_050295715.1 Leptospirales bacterium | reverse complement strand
TCAGTCTTTATCCGTGAGCGTATATATATTTCTATGTATATATACATAAGCTATATTATGAGCACTTGCTCACAGATAGAGGGTGTTGTGCAGAGCCCCCCCCCCCCCCATGTGAGGGGAAAAAATCCGGGAAAAAAGAAAATCTGGTCAGATCCGGATTTTATGGTTCTATTCTATTAATCAGTGTTGTTACAACATCTCAAGCAGTCAGTTACAATAGTGGCCATACCTCATTTGCAATATATTTAACATGTTCCAGCCAAAATTAAAATTTTAATAGACACTGCAATTGCAATGATTTTTAAAACATATTTTAAATCATAATATTTTAATCACATTTACAATAAATATTTTGAATGATTACAACATATCAGTTGCAATGGCATTCAATGTGTTAGAATTGCACAGGGGATACAGTGTAATTATAACCATTGCAACAAATAGTTTCAGTATCACAAATTTCTAACTACAAGCATTGCAATAGTTTCTCAGATTTGGAATTACAAGCAATCAGTTACAACTCCAGACAATCG
>JBNKQE010000642.1:0-534 GCA_050295715.1 Leptospirales bacterium | reverse complement strand
CGGGCCCGGTAAATCTTTTCCAATATTCAAAGTATTTCCCAATAGCATTCAACTGATCAGAGCTTCAAAAATACAAAAAGAGAACTTCCAAGGTTTCACAAATTTCCAAACTTTGCCAGGCAGTAGATAAATTCAAAAGGAACAAGTTTCCTTTTGAAAAAGATTTCAAATCCCCAACAGAATTTGAATAAAAAAATTAGGAAGTAGCCTGCATTTGAATTTGGTTTGAATTTTAAAGGAGTTCAAACCTTTTTGGAAAAATTGAATAATTTCTCTAAAATTCCACCTTCACATGATCTTCACAAAAGTGAATTTAGTTGGGTACACTTGTATGTAAGATTTCGAGTTACAAAACAAGTGCCAAAAGGCTTGGTTTGAATAAAAGAAAAGAGTATGAATTTGAAATTCAAACCTTATAATATTTAATATACAAACCAAACTTACAAGGATTTTATTCAAGCTTCTGAAATACATAGCGAGTTACTGTTCAAACAATGTAGCTGCTACAGTGATACTAGAGGTGTCATTTGTCTC
>JBNKQE010000641.1:0-536 GCA_050295715.1 Leptospirales bacterium | reverse complement strand
GTGAATGCGCCAAGGGGGAGCAAGCAAACAATCAATCAATACACTTCTTTTTTTCTCACATTACTTTGTTCTTAGTTTTACTAGTTTTCTTAGTTCATAGTTGCTTTAGCTACCCTTTGTTGCTTTGAAGAGAAAAGCATATGTGCTAACCTTACGAGACAAGGTTCTACCAAGTTCCACGCAAGCTATCAAGTTTTCGTGCGAACAGCTATGAGGTAATAGCCCTATGTCCAACATTTTTCTAACGAAGAAGATGAACAGTGTTACAATGAGGTGAAATGAGAGCTCAAGAAGTTCATGAAGTGATGGGGGAAATGATCTCGTACCCCCTGCCTGAAGGGTAGGGGGCTTTTATAGACCGGGAGGTGGTCGGATAACTATGGACTAATTATTTTTACATTCAGGAGAAGATTTACATAACCAGTGGGACTCATACTAGAGAAGGTAGGACTAGAGAAGGTCGGTTGGGGCTTCCATGACAATCTTCTGGGCTCACGGGTGTTCTTATTGGCTCCTGAGTGTTCTAGGTGATGAGG
>JBNKQE010000640.1:0-539 GCA_050295715.1 Leptospirales bacterium | reverse complement strand
TTGTAAATATTTGATGATAGACACTTTTTTTAATATAGGTGAACATGTATAATACTAACACAAATTATATACATTAAACTCTCTATATAATTGACTGTTCCAACAGTTAAAACAACAAGTTATTGGGTTTCTCATTCTGTTAAGGTTTCTCATTTTAATTTGAGCATAGGTCTTCACTCTAACAACTTTTAATTGTTGGATTGTGGCAAATAATTGTGTTAATTATTATTGGCAGTCTATCGTTAGATATTTAGAGTAGAAATAGAGGAAATATAAGTCAATGAGATCAATCTCAGATGAACACGAGACATGAGGTTTAAACTGGTTCGGGCCCTCCAGAGAGTAATCACCCTACGTCCAGTATAACATTGTTGATGTTGATTTGCTGATTATTTTCGCTATTATTTTCGCTATGTTTTCTTCTTGATGGGGATCTACCCTGTCTATTTATAGTCGGGGAACCGCCTCATAGAGTTTAGCTGGATTCTAACTCTAATTATAAAAGATAGAAACTCCTGATCGTAATCCTGGCGTATTCC
>JBNKQE010000639.1:0-536 GCA_050295715.1 Leptospirales bacterium | reverse complement strand
AGCCGTCGGAGCTGCGTCGCCGCTTCCTCCTCCCAAGGCATCCTTGGCCTCGGCCCTGGCTCCGCGACGGCGGATCATTCCCGGAATCCGGTGGCGGTGGCCGAGGCTTCGGTTTCTGGCGCGTCGCGAAGATGGACGATAGTTTTGGCGCCGACGGCTTGGCACCGGAGTCTGGCGGCGGTTGACGAGGCTTCGGTTTCTGGCGCGGCGTGAATACGGATGAGAGTTTTTGCGCCGTCCAGGTGGCGGCGGAAGAGGAGCAGAGGCGGCGAGCGGCGGAGAGCGCCATGGGTTAGTTAGGGCCATGAGATATGGAGGGAAGAGATCCCTGCGGTAACCTTGGCCGTCTGATCTTGTTCGATGGTGTAGATTGGCCTAAACATGGATAGTCTGGAATTTTCTTTCTTCTTTTTAATGGCCAAAAGTTTTCCGATTAACTTCAAAAAGTTTCGTCTCAAACCATATGATTTTTACCTAAACTTGGCATGTGTTTGAAAGCTGAATCTGCACATTCGAAACTGTTGATATTAAACGTT
>JBNKQE010000638.1:0-544 GCA_050295715.1 Leptospirales bacterium | reverse complement strand
AAAAAGAGAATGGGGTGGGCTCCTCGAAGGATTTTGGCCCCAATTGACAATGGGCTGCATAATTGATTTCTGAATTGATTTCAAGTATTTAGATTCAAAAACAAAGAGATTTAAACATTTTTAAACAAACTTTGAACTGTATTCAAAATAGGATAAAATCAAAACAACTTTTTAGAAACTTTTCAAATGTGAAAATTTGGAGTTTCATTTAAATATTCAAATTTAAAACAACGAATAAATAAAATAAATCAAAACATGGTTTGGAAAATTCAAAATAGAATTTAAATCTTTTTGAAAATCAAGCTTTCGGATTTTGAGACTTTTGAATCAAAATAATTTTGAAATTCAATTCAAAATTTAAATCACGAAGATTTTAGAAATAGGGCTTTTCGGAGTTTCTTTTCAAAATACGGTTTCAAATCAAAATCAAATTTAAATCAGATTTTGAAACCAAGGATATTTTCCAAAAATGGAAAGCAATGATTTTGGAAAGGCTTTGACAAAGTTTCGGTTTTGAAATCGAATCTAATATGGATTTGAATGA
>JBNKQE010000637.1:0-543 GCA_050295715.1 Leptospirales bacterium | reverse complement strand
AGCCATGCCCATCCGGTAACCTAGACATATCTTACTAGTTTGTAACCGGTAGGGTGCCGCGGGGTATTTATGAAAATATGTAAAAATATCATTTAATATAGTATATGACATATAAATATGCATCAAGTTGTGTATATATATTATTTAATAAATTATTTTTTTTATTTTGTATTTTTTTGATGATTTGGCTATATAAATATGTTTTTATTTTTTACTAGATTTTTTATTGTGATACAGGTTCGTTAGTCAATTTTCTACTTGATGACTTAAAAAACTGAAGAAACATTTTTGAATTTTGCATCTCTAAAAATATCTTATTTATAGAGCAAAATAAGTTAATTTAAAAATTATATAAAACATATGCAATTATGATATAGTTTTGTTCATCTCATCGTATAGAACACAATGATGAAAACAAAATATTATATTTTAAAGTTTTCATACTATGCAAGATGACGTGACAGAAGAAATTGGTGGATGACATAAATATCTTGCATATTAAGAGAGAATTGCATTAAATAATTAATAGTGGGTTATCCTTAT
>JBNKQE010000636.1:0-543 GCA_050295715.1 Leptospirales bacterium | reverse complement strand
TACTGCTCATCAGAAACTGCACACAAGGAAGACAAAGCAAACTCTAAAGCAGATGAGTCAGTAGTGTTGATGGGGTTAGCCACATGACCACCAACACGAGTACTAGTAACAAAAGCCTTACTAGTAAGAGAAACATCATGGTTCGGACGACCCTTCCTAGACAACTCATGAGAATTTAACTTATTAACAGTTTCTTAGTGTCTAGGGTAGCAAAATCAGTGGACTCCTCTAAGGCAGTGATTTTTATGCCACATACAGAATCATCAAGAGTATATAACAGTTGTTTAGCACGTTCATTATCAGAATAAGCAAGTGGACCACAAGAACGTAAGCTACTCACGATAGACTCAAATCTAGCAAAGCAATCATCAAGAGATTCACCAGGTTTCTGAGAAAAAAGTCTGATACTGTCTATTATAAGTGTCCTTACGAGAAGATTTGATTTCAGACGAGCCCTCATAAGTATTGCACAATTTAAGCCACACATCATGAGCCGTTTCTAGGTGAGCTACTCTATCATACACATTCCTACCTAGAGCAGTA
>JBNKQE010000635.1:0-546 GCA_050295715.1 Leptospirales bacterium | reverse complement strand
GTGGCCACCGCATGGTGACCGTGCCGGGTGCTTGCGCGCAGCGCCGACTGGCGTGGGCCGGCTGGGCCACGCCAACAGTGCCGGGCGTCGAACTGAAATGCCCGCCCAGCACTGTGTGGCAATTTTTTTGATTTTTATTTTTCATTTTTATATTTTAGAAATTTGTGTAAACTTCAAAAATACACAGAAAATACAATACCACTGAAAAAATATGAGACAAATTTTTGTATACTCCTTAAGAGCAGCTCTACACATAGAAATTAACTTTACTCCTTGTTGCTCAATAAAGTATTGTACAAAATTTCACAAAGTGAAATCCTATAGTATTTTTCTAGAAATATATGTGCATGTTCATACTCTGAATTTTTGCATGCATGTTCATGTCATGGTCAGTAGCTAGTACAAAAATTTCCATGATTAATTCCTGCCTAGGATAATTTTTTATATTTAAATTATGTTCTAGTATTAAATAAACTGTAGAAAATTGTATATACTTAGAAAAATAATAATCTTTGGTAGGAAATTTCCTTGTGCTATACAGAACCT
>JBNKQE010000634.1:0-546 GCA_050295715.1 Leptospirales bacterium | reverse complement strand
ATCCAAAAATGAGAAGCCAAAGGCTTATCTGATTGTGAGACAATAATTTGTATCGCACCAAAAACAGCCTTTTTTAAGAATACTAAGAATGACACTATCATAAAAAGGGCATCTTACACGTAGCTCTTAGGACTTAGGAATAATGGATGATTGTATTGATTGATGAATAACAGCCCCCAAGGGGTTACATATATATGGGCCTCATAACTAAACTAGACTAGAACTAGGATTACAATAAGACTAGGACTAGACTATGACTATGACTATGACTCTACAATAAGAGTCCTAATCTAATACTACTACTCCTATATCCTTAACAGAAATAATGGTAACCTTAGTAGTAAGCCTTTTGGATGAATGTCTTTCAAGCTTCAGCTGGTAGTAGTCAAGCCAATTCTGCAGCTTCTTCTTCTCTTTGACCAATTTGGCAAGCTTGTTCGCATTATATACAGCCTACAAAAGAAGTGAATGTAATGAATCTATGATAGCATGGCTAATATTACTTTACATAATAAAAGAAAGTGTGAAATACCAATAAAAATTGTT
>JBNKQE010000633.1:0-550 GCA_050295715.1 Leptospirales bacterium | reverse complement strand
GTATAATATTTCGTGACCTGACGATGAGGGGATACGAAGTTATTCCAATAAATCCCCGGGAAAGCTTGATACATGGTAAACCGGCCTTTCCAAACCTGGAACAGGCAAGTCAGTCACACAAAATAGAGCTCCTGGTGTATGTCATCCCCCCATCACATACGCTGAAAAGTCTGGAAGAAGCCCTGAGTCTGGGACTTAAACGCATCTGGATACAACCGGGAGCAGGCGACAGCAACGTAAAAGATTATCTGGAGAAGAATGATTTTGACTATATTATGAATGCCTGTGTTCTTGTGGAAGGGAAGTGATGCTGTTACCCTGGAGCAATAAAGATTCTCAAAATGGTGATTTTGATAAATGAAAAGTCATCACGTGCAGCGACCTGAGTAGAGAAAAGATTGATTACTCAAGTTTCATTACAATATATCATTACAAAGGCAAGTAGTGTGTATAGCAAACTTTAACGTACAAAATAAAGGAGAGGGTTCATACCCTCTCCTTTACTGCTAAATGTTCCTATGCGAGAATATGAGAATTACATAAAAGCAAC
>JBNKQE010000632.1:0-552 GCA_050295715.1 Leptospirales bacterium | reverse complement strand
CCTTCCAAAATCCATAGCAATTCATATAAAATTTATAAGAATGCAAAATAAACTTTGTATGAATCCTCTTGAGTAGATCTCTGCAGTGAGCTTGACCAAATCCATATGTGTGCATTATTGCATTGTATAAAATTCCTAGAAGTTAAATCTTTAAGTAATTAATTACAAAAATCCATGCATGTTCATACATGGAATATTGGCATGCATATTCATATCATATCCTTTAGCTTGTATAAAATATATCATATTTATTTTCTTCTCATAATAATTTCTATGATTTAATTTATGTTTCTGCAATAAATAAATGTGTAGAAGATGTAGAAAATCATACACCCTTGTTGGATTCTTAAATCTCATGTTATTAATTTTCTAATGCTTAGTTAAATAGTTAATAAATAGAAAAGCTTGGAAATAAAATTTATAAATAGCTTTATAAGTTAAATTGAGTAGGTTGCTCCTGATCATGCATCATAATGCTCTTTGCACCCCATGCATTGAACTAATTTAATTGTGGCCATCTTTTACATATGCGCTAGATCACGCGGAGCCGAA
>JBNKQE010000631.1:0-552 GCA_050295715.1 Leptospirales bacterium | reverse complement strand
GTTGTTGCTTGTGATGCCAAAATTGATAAACTTGAGAGGGAAGTTGAAAAATGCAAGTCTATATATTTCAATGCTTGTGATTCTTTGCTTAATGATAATTATAAAATGATTCGTACCATAGCATGTTTGAATTTTGAAATTGAATTGTTGAAGTCAAATGTGTCATGTGATTCTTGTGTTGGCATGCTAGCTGAAAATGAAAAGTTGAAGCTTGATTATTCCATTTGTATAGAGCAACTTGAAATTTCTAGGGATGAAATTATTGAAATTAATTCTATGCATTCTATCACTTGTTCCTCTACTTTGAACAATGACACTTGCATTGACTCTAATGATAATCATGATGTTTTACTTGATATAAATGCATGTAATGTGTCTACTACTTCTTGCACTTCATGCAATGATTTGAAACATTAGATTGATGATTTAAAGCAAGTGCGCGTTGATATGAGCGCTAAGGTGGTTGAGCATAATGAAAAGAGTGCTAACCTTGAGAAAGTGGTAGTCATGAGACAAAATTGTGATCTTGTTGATGCCTATCGTGAGAACAAC
>JBNKQE010000630.1:0-553 GCA_050295715.1 Leptospirales bacterium | reverse complement strand
TTAGTTAGATGATAAAATTACGACGGTTAAAATAATCTGAAAATTGTGAGAGTATAATTCGAAATCACCGTTGGGCAGATAAAGAATTAATTCTCAATAAGTCTTATGAGCATGACAAACTGACCATGATAAATTTATCAGCAATGTTGGTTGGAAGATAAGATATCTCACTCAAATCGAGTACAATATTTAATTCTATTCTACCAACTAGTAGAATTAAAGTTCTCAGAATCAACTCAATAAATCATCTATCTTAGTACTCAATCATAAGTATCATCATGTTCATCAAAATATAGTTACATGACAATTGTAACCACTACTAAATTATCATCAAAATGACAATTATCACACTTATTGTATCATGACGACGATGAAAATCATTTGTGCTAGAATATTATGATAATAATAATTATCATACATAACAAATGCGATGATGAATCTCATTCTTAGTTAAATCACATGACAATGCTAATTACCAAACTTACTCAATTACTTTTCTAATTGAATCTTTACATCAGATCCAATTTAATCAGAAACTTAAATTAACAACGAC
>JBNKQE010000629.1:0-555 GCA_050295715.1 Leptospirales bacterium | reverse complement strand
CTAGGGGTAACCGGTAGTCCTCTGGTTGGACATGTCACCTGAGTCATATTAAGGACCGGTTCTTGGAGAGATCACCCAGGATGAACATGTGCCACCATGAGCTAAGTATGGGCGTGGCCTAACCTAGTAAGTGGTAGAGATCAATTTTATACATGCCAAACGGTGGTGCGAGGAAGGCTGGTATACGTCGGAATCATCAAGCGCGAGATGGGTGGTGAATGAGGGGATCTATTTCTCGGATAACACAAGGCAGAAGAGGGGGTCTCTAGAGTTTAATGGAGAGAATTGCTCTAGCGGTGAAACCTTAGTGGGTATGTACAAGCTGAAGGAAGCCATAGAAAAGTTTTGTAGTGATCTCCTGGCCTCACACCAAAGGAAGTGTGATTGTGCTTTAGCGGGTATGGCAACATGGAGGTTCTTCAGTCACTTGAAGGTTATAGAATCACTACTCGTTGGTACAGGGAACAAACCTTTGCAAAGTGTAAACTATCATGATTGCCATGCTCACGGTTACAAGCGGTTTGGAGTCCTCACATGATTAGTGGGTTTTGGGAC
>JBNKQE010000628.1:0-556 GCA_050295715.1 Leptospirales bacterium | reverse complement strand
CCATTGAAGACCACAAGCTTGACATCACCTTTCTACATATCGCATTCGGGTCACAAAGCCTGTTAGAGCCAACTAATGACCAAACCGGCTCTGATATTAATTGAAGAACCGGAGAAGACGACCAGAGAGGGGGTGAATGAGAGCCAATCAAAATTCCTCACAGAAACTTGGCTTATATTCTGGAATCAACCCGATGTCCCTCTCTTCTAACTCGACCAAGACTGCATAGCTACAAGAAAGCTATCGACCATTGAAATCGGGTTAGGAACCGTAGCGGAAACAAGAATTGATGCTGGCAAGAACACGTGCGAGACTGATGACGAAAAATCAGATAAAAATGAGTTTATATCCTCACAGATATTTCACCGAACATCTGATGAGCGTGTTCAGAAAATAACCGTTTAAGAGCGATTAGAACTAGAAAATCTTGAGCTTTTGATCCGCTCAAAAATAACACCGGTAATCCACCTGCAAGAAACTCACACACAATCCAGACCTTGACTGACAAATTCCAGCAGAGCGGCGGAGCAGCAGAGAGAACCGGGAACGAGGGCTT
>JBNKQE010000627.1:0-557 GCA_050295715.1 Leptospirales bacterium | reverse complement strand
CTAGCAAAAGGAGAAGCTGGTCGGGCCTAATGGAATAGTGATTTTTTATTTATTCAAATAATTTTCAAATGAGTTCGAATTGTTTTGATCAAAAGGTGGACCTAACAAGCTCCAAAAATTTCAAATAAAATATGTATTGGAAGGGAATTAAACAAGGGACAACTTTCCTCATTGGAACTTTTCAAAATTCTGAATAGAATTTGAATTAACAATTGAGGAAGCTATAGGATTTGAAATTCAATAGAATTTGGTGGAATTTGAGTGAAATTTTCAAGAATTGATGAACTTTGAACAAGAAACGCCTTATTGCACTCGGCTGGTAGATTAATTCATGAAAATAATTTTGAGTTTCAAGTTTGGAGTTTTTCAACTTGTTCTTAAAGGTTGCAAGTTGTGAGAGCTCATCAACCAGTCAGAACCAATCCATGGCTTAGCTTCGCATGCAAGGAATTAAGGGTCATGTGAAAACTTGCTAGCATTACGGTGGGTGTCCTTTAGACCCGACATAGGCATGTTTGGGCAAGGAGGTGTTACGGGTCCAAAATAAGCAAGTGTGG
>JBNKQE010000626.1:0-560 GCA_050295715.1 Leptospirales bacterium | reverse complement strand
ATAGGATCGAGGAAGTAATTCCGGGAAATTCTTACATGGTTTAGAGCATGCAAATGACCTTGCTGCCAAGGGCACTTAACAGGAAGTACTTGAAAAAGTACTATCCTTGCATTTGGTAAGACACATGAGTTAGAAGTGCCCGATAATGAGATTATCACCCTTAGTACAAAAATGGCCGATGAAATGCCATGGATATCACACTCAGGTCAAATTTGGTCTAAAAATGTCTTTTAATACACAAGCTTAACTAAAAGGTAGGGGGCATGTATTGATGACCAAATTTGGAAGGTCTGGAAAAACCGGAACATCCTGTTTGTCAAACCTGACAGTCCAGTTTTCACAGAGAAAACCTAAGTGCAGTTTATTGTCTAAAAATATTCTAAGGTTGTTCTAGGTATGATGAAGGATGTGAAGACATAATATCTCTCATTATGACAAAAATAGACCAAAATTTATGACATAGGGTTCCTCTGCCAAAATTGGAACATCCGGTTTTTACAAGGAAAACCTAGGTCATGAATACAATCAATTTATCCAAGATTCGATGTGATATTGCGGGG
>JBNKQE010000625.1:0-563 GCA_050295715.1 Leptospirales bacterium | reverse complement strand
AGTCATTTAGCCTTTTGCTTGGGCCTATATATAGGACCCTAGAGTGGATGAGGCTCCTTGCCACTTCCCAATTTCATTTTCAAATTCCTAGTGTAGAAGTGAGCCAAGAACATATTTTTCATTTTCAATCAATTGAGGGAGGGTGGGCAGTGACCTCTGTGGATCATTTGTAGCCTTGTTGGATTTCAATGAAAAATTTGTGTTTCAGCTTGTGAGTGCTCTTCGTGTTCAGATCTGGTTCGGTGTTGATTTTGCCCTTGTTCGCTGTTCTCTCAGTTGGAGCTCTGATTTTTCTTTGCAGCCAGATTCATTTTTCCCAGTCGATTCTCCGGTGTGCATTTTGGTCGTCACGTTGTCTCGTGACTCTGTCCCGGTCCGGCCAGCAGCTTCGTGTTTTTCCTCTTCACGACCACATTGCCGGTCAGCAGCTTTCTGGATCTGCGCGCTATGATTTTGGTTTACCAACCATTCATTTTCTCTAAGAGCGAGAGCGAGCCTGCGATTTTCGTTCGCATCTGTCGATCATTTTGTGCCTCTTGTCATGTGTCCCCAAATCTGAGCTT
>JBNKQE010000624.1:0-563 GCA_050295715.1 Leptospirales bacterium | reverse complement strand
TGACTCAATTTTTTTCAGAAGTTGTACTCAGGCCCTAGTAAGTCTCACCCATCTTTTGGCCCAAAAACCTGATGGATCAACTGCAATCCAATCTGTCCATAATGTGTCCAAAACTAAAGCAGGAATTCCAAATGCCGTAACAACCGAGCCGTATATCAAAATAAGTTGTATGAGTAACCAGTGGAAAGATGAGTTCCTTAATGGAAACTTTGGTATTCAATATTTCTGGGGAGGTCATGGTGAAATCTCGTCAAAATCTTGATTTAGACCAAAACGTTGAGTCTGCCCAGAATTCTGATTCAGCAAACCGGTCGAGTTTCCGACAGTCGTAAATCGCTAACCGTTTGGGGCCATATTATGAACCATCGGAAAGCTGAGAGAGTTGCATTCCATAGTGGTATTCAGGACTCCCGGAGTTTCAGCCAATCCGAGACTGGAAATTGAAGATCCATTCTGCCGCTGTTCTGTCCAGGAGCAGAATTCAGCAGCGACGTCGGTCGTAAAAAATTCCGTAGCTTATAAACCGTCTAGCGGACATAGTCATATGAGTAATGGTTAGAAAG
>JBNKQE010000623.1:0-562 GCA_050295715.1 Leptospirales bacterium | reverse complement strand
TATCATAAAAATAAGAATCATTATCATATTTGTTATGATTGTTATTATGTTTTGATGAGTATTATGCTCGTCACCATTATGATCTCTTAAGAATTACAATGATAATTTTGAGAGTATTAATTCTACATCTGCCTAACGGTAATGTAGAAATTGAGTCAAATTTTAAAATATTTTTATCTTAGTTTAATTTTAAGCATGGTAATTTCTCAATTGACCAACGTTGATGGTAAATTTATCATGATTAAGTCATTTTCTTGAGTTTTTTTATTCTATTATCTACCGAGGAGTAGTATAGAGTCAAAACTTATAGTTAATCTAAGTATGTTGTTAAGTCCTTATGAGAAATCGGAAATTAATTCTATCTTTTGTAACATCCCCCCGACTTAATAGGATTAATAGCATACTTATACCACCAAGTTGCAACTTCTTTTCCGGAAGCCCACCTGCAAAGAACTCTGGGGTTAAGCGTGCTTGGCCTGGAGCAATTTCAGGATGGGTGACCGACCGGAAAGTTTTTCCGGGTGTGCACAAGTGAGGACAAAAGTGCACAGAAAAAGACTAG
>JBNKQE010000622.1:0-566 GCA_050295715.1 Leptospirales bacterium | reverse complement strand
CTAGCATGCTGCCGTGAGTGCCTACCTAGCGAACTACTGTATTGATGGTGAAGCTAGCTTATATGAGAAATGCTTGAAGGATGAAGATGATACAAATAATTGAGCAAACCCTATGAGTGACTCAGTCATTTTTGCTACAGTAACTAAGTCATTTTTTAGATTTCATCAGCCATTTTTGAGATTTCATCTGTCCGTTACAGTGACTCAGTCATTTTTGCTATAGTGGCTCAATCATTGTTATATTCCATCGCCCATTTTTGTGATTTCTTTATGTGCTACAGTGACTCATACATTTTTACTACATCAATTTAGTCATTTTTTGGATTTAGTCACGTGCTACAGTGACTCATCCATTTTTACTATAGTAACTCAGTCATTTTTTAGATTCCATCAGTCATTTTTGAGATTTCGTTGGTGCACTACAGTGACTCAGTCATTTTTGCTATAATGGCTCAGTCATTTTTTGCTACAGCTACTCAGACATTTTTTAGATTTGTTCACACGCTACAATGCTTAGACATTTTTGCTACAGCTCGGTCATTTTTTAGATTTTTGTCAGTCATTTT
>JBNKQE010000621.1:295-566 GCA_050295715.1 Leptospirales bacterium | reverse complement strand
GACTTAACCTGACACCTCACGGCACGAGCTGACGACAACCATGCAGCACCTTGTAAGTAGTCCGAAGAAATAGCTATCTCTAACTAATGCAACTTACATTTAAGCCCTGGTAAGGTTCCTCGCGTATCATCGAATTAAACCACATGCTCCACCGCTTGTGCGGGCCCCCGTCAATTCCTTTGAGTTTCATTCTTGCGAACGTACTCCCCAGGTGGGATACTTATCACTTTCGCTTAGCCACTCAGATAAATCCGAACAGCTAGTATCCATC
>JBNKQE010000621.1:0-285 GCA_050295715.1 Leptospirales bacterium | reverse complement strand
GGCGTGGACTACCAGGGTATCTAATCCTGTTCGCTCCCCACGCTTTCGTTCATGAGCGTCAATAATAGTTTAGTAAGCTGCCTTCGCTATCGGTGTTCTGTGTAATATCTAAGCATTTCACCGCTACACTACATATTCTAACCACTTCACAATAATTCAAGATAACCAGTATCAAAGGCAATTTTACAGTTAAGCTGCAAGATTTCACCTCTGACTTAATTATCCACCTACGGACCCTTTAAACCCAATGATTCCGGATAACGCTTGGATCCTCCGTATTACCGC
>JBNKQE010000620.1:0-568 GCA_050295715.1 Leptospirales bacterium | reverse complement strand
GATCCCACAATTTTAAAGATTAATTAATGAGGAGATATTCTTACTCTTACTACTTATATTGCTCACATGATTAAATCACGTAGGCACTAATTCTTACGGGGTACTTTCTCCTCTTTACAAGATTTTCTACATACAAAAATTCTTGTATTATTCTTTCGATTCTTATAGGTCTTCCCGTTGCCCTTAACATTTTCTTAGTAAACTTAGTAATCATATAACACATTTCAAAAATGTGCTCTCATAATCCACCACCAAAATCGACTCTTCAAAATTTTCTTATTTGTGGTGTAATATTGGGATTACTTCCCTTATAATTTTAACTTAATAATGATAAGATACTTATCACAAGTGTAAAATTAACAATTAATAGCTCGAGGGCCATTTTAAAAAATTCTCTTGCAAAAGCAAGATTATTTCTCATAAGAAGACTTAATGTCTAAAGATTAAAACTTATGACATAAAAAAGTGCATAATTGCATAATTAAAGTTTATATATTTATATATATATACACGAATAAAATTCAACGTTGGTCAAAATTTAGTCATGCACATATCTTAATACGGCAGC
>JBNKQE010000619.1:0-568 GCA_050295715.1 Leptospirales bacterium | reverse complement strand
GCTGCTGAGTCTTTAGTATCAGCAACGGTTCTAGTTTTCATCAGCTGTTGATAACTATGCAGATAGACATATTATACATGAATCTTCATTCTGAACATTCATACAGATTATACAAACACATAGATTCAGATTATGCAATCGTATACATAAATCCAACATTCATTATATCACTGAACTTGAATCATTGTCAAACATATGAATAATACATCTCCAGAACCACAGTGTCAAGCAATATTGTTTATGTACAATACATGTCCAGAACCACATTGTCAAACATACAATTCATTTTGATTGTTTATTAACCGAGGAATCTGAAGCACGCTAATTCTTCTTTGGTGGATTTCTCTTTTTCAGTGGTGAAGGAGGTGGTGCAGACTCTTGACCTATGGCAAATTTAGCAACATAGTGCCTTCCAGACGGTGGAATGACTTCCTCATTTATGAATCCCAATAGTTATTCCTGCATAGCTAGGATTCCTTGAGGAGTGAGGTACTGTCTGCTAAGATCAATTTGCTACAATTTCAAAAATCAAAGAAGTGAAGTAAGTTCAATATGTGTAGGAATTAAA
>JBNKQE010000618.1:0-569 GCA_050295715.1 Leptospirales bacterium | reverse complement strand
CATTTATCACATCATATTGCGTAGTAAACAAACTTTAAATGATTAATCTTACTCACATAGTATTCATTTTAAATTTTGTTTTCATTATTGTGGTCTAAGAGATGAACAAAACTAGATCTTAATTGTATATGTTAAAAAAATTAAATCAAAACTAGATCCCACTTACATATGTTTTGAATTTTTTAAATCAACTTAATTTATTTTATATTTGTATATGTTTATATTTGCAACAGAACAAGATTTACAGACCACGCGAGTAAATAGGTCACATTATGGGTATGACCACTCTTTGGATCAAAATGATATACTTAAGTTCATTTATTGTTCCATGATCTGATTTCTTATATAACCATTTTTTAATGTTAGTACCATGTAATCACCAAGTGAGTCTAATAATATTGTCATTTTAAGTTTGGTTATATTTTGCTTGAATTAGAATCAACATATGAATTCATATAAATATAAGTTATTTTAAAATCCTACCGCATCAGTTATCAACTTAGTTATATATACACGAGTATATGAGTATATGACTGGCTAGTACACTCCTGCTCCAGTTGGATATCCAC
>JBNKQE010000617.1:0-574 GCA_050295715.1 Leptospirales bacterium | reverse complement strand
TGTTCAATGATCAAAGACTCCCCCAGAAGTCATATCCAGTTATTCAGTGGATTCTGTACCCAACCCGTGGAGAAAATGCTGCATAAACACAGCATCTGGAATAGATAACTCTGAACCCGACAAAGCAAGTTGATTGTATCTAGACCAGGCTGCTCCTAAACTCTCTCCTTCCTTCTGAGCAAAA
Organism: Leptospirales bacterium; assembly: GCA_050295715.1. GTDB lineage: Bacteria > Spirochaetota > Leptospiria > Leptospirales > Leptonemataceae > JBNKQE01. The sequence goes on along the minus strand of JBNKQE010000617.1, from coordinate 390 downwards.
TTAAAAACTTCATTGTGAAGATCAATAATCTTGGACAATGGGAAGAAGGCAAAATAGAACTGATCTTTTAAGATAACCCAACTGCCATGACAATTGCTGACATGGAGCATGTACCACTGCTTTGCCCATCCCGTTAGCGAGAATGGAAAGGCTTTCCACTTGAGTGTCTCATGATTCATTCCTGATATCATGAGGGTGGCACATATCTCCTCAAAATCTTGCAGATGCTTGTACAGATTTTTATCCAAACCTCCAGCAAAATTCAACTCTCTAACCAAGGATATGAAATCCAGGCGAGTATCATACCCCTCAGCTTCGATAGGGTGTAATGAAGTAGACGACTCTAGATACTTCCCCTCCGGAGCTAAAAAAACTATATATAGGGGTGCA
>JBNKQE010000616.1:0-574 GCA_050295715.1 Leptospirales bacterium | reverse complement strand
TTTATTTTCCGTCAAAAGTAAACAACAGATCAACTTTTTGACACAATCTTCCTTAAATCCGCTCCACAAATAGATGGTATATTTTTGTCTGGTAATTACTTCAACTTCTTCATACCACGGAGTATAAAAAGAGAGAGGAAGGGTGCCGAAGTACAATGCTTTCTCCCTACATTATTTAGATTGAGCTTATGTCAACTGGTTAGATTCCTAGTGGTGGAACTAATTCACCCATGTTTAAATCCTAGATTTGATATAGGTGTTGCATTTATGGCTAATTATTCTTTCAGTGGGAGGCGGCATCCTCATCGACAGTGAGATGTTCTTGACCGACTTTATGAATCTCAAAATCAAGCTGACTCAGTCTTTTGGAGGTGCTCATAAGGGTAGGATGTGTGTACGTGTGTTTATAATAATGACTGCTCATACATGTATGAGTATATGTGTCCGTACTGTATTTCTAAAAAAATCATCAACTTGTCATTATTGGATGGAAAACGAACACGCACCGGAAGAAAAATAGATTGACAACTGGAGACCGAAGGCAGGCTGAGGATGTGGTTGAGATCATTCAAAG
>JBNKQE010000615.1:0-575 GCA_050295715.1 Leptospirales bacterium | reverse complement strand
TAGTGACCAATTCAACTCAGGTGAAAGAGTTTTAAATTCAAACTAAGAATCTCTTGACTTGGACTTCAAAGTTTATTTTGAAATTAAATCAAATTTTTTTTACTCATTTAGAATTTGATTACCCCAAATACTTGATGCATGCTTAAGCCTCTAATGAAGATACTTAGGAGGCAATTAGAAGAACCTTAACACAGAGCATTACAACCCTCCCCCTTAAAAGAAATCTCACCCTGAGATTTATGAAGGAGGGGGCACAAGAAATGATGAAAGACACATTGACCGTGTATCAAGAAGGATAGCGGGACAGTTGAAAAGAGGAAGACTTCTCAGTCACCCATGCCACTTCTTCCTTCTGTGCGTGGCGACAGAGCACTTTGAAGACTCTGATCCTGTTGCATTAATCACTCGATCCCCTTTGCTTGACGGCTTCATTGGAAGCTCTAGATAAAAAAGACTTCCTCACGTTCCACTACCGATGCTGACATCCACCATTTGTGTAAGACTTCTAAACTGAAGCGATCAAAGATGACATTCTCTTGGATAGATCGAACAAGATGTGTACATGAAGACGCGTG
>JBNKQE010000614.1:0-576 GCA_050295715.1 Leptospirales bacterium | reverse complement strand
CCATTTTGCCGCAAACATTTGGAAGAAGCAACAGAGCAAGGAAGTTATCGCCAGATTGAAGGTGTTGTGTAAGGTTAAGGAGGAAAAGAAATTTGAGGCTAGACTGAAAGAGTTGGAGAAGATACTCAATGATGATGCAAATGCTTGGTTGTTGCAGCAATGGTCAGAGAAATCTAAGTGGGCTCTTGCTTTTGACGAGGGTGGTTCTCGATATGGGATAATGACAACTAACATCTCGGAGGTATTCAACTTTGTTCTAAAAGGCATCCGTGCTTTGCCGGTTTCTGGAATCGTGGATTACACTTTTCACAAGTGTAACGAGTACTTCGTTAATAGGTGGGAGAAAGCACGGCAGTCTATGGCAAAAAGAGAGCGTTGGGGGAAACCTATCAGAAAACACATTCTCGAGTAGTGTGAGATCTCCACTAATGAAGTTATCGTGCTATTTGATCCGACGAAGCTTGCGTATGAGGAAAAGTGAAGAGGAAGAAAGAGAAAGAGAGGGGTGAGGTATTCAGGGAATTAAGTCGCGTCAATCTAACTGGCGCGACTGATACGACGTGGCACGATACCAAC
>JBNKQE010000613.1:0-579 GCA_050295715.1 Leptospirales bacterium | reverse complement strand
CGTTCCATACCGGACACGTGGTGGCACATGTTGTCCTGGGGTGTCTACTTCTAAGATTCGGTCCTTAGCAGATTCGAGCATGACAAACCATATCACCTGACGAAATCCAACTGTCTCCACCATTCCAACCTTGCTCAAATCACAACATTGATCCTCACCATGATCAAATCACATCTCGATGGATGGGAGACCACCTCTCACAAAGACACAAGCCAAACTCAACATCACAAAGGATGGAAAGACTTGTACGACACTCATGACTGCATGGCTAAGCATAACTAACCAAGTATGAACCCAAATCCTAAAGTATGAGGCTTAGGTACAGTATTAAAGCATGCAGGCCAATGTGTATACTAGAGAGAGAAAGAGAGCACATAGGATCAATATGGTCAAGGGTCACTTTCCTTACTTCCCGCTAGCTGCTGCTCAAAGTCTTCTTCTTCAAGATCTTGAAGATTACCAAAGTTCGCAACGTCTAATTAATAACGACCAAAAATGAGCAATACAAATAATAAATAAAATAGTACACCAAATAGTACCTAAATACTAAACAAACAGTACCAAAATATTATACTCATC
>JBNKQE010000612.1:0-578 GCA_050295715.1 Leptospirales bacterium | reverse complement strand
AAACAAGAATTCATGGTGATCCAAATTTGTCTAACCAAATGAAGAGCAATACATAATTTGATAAATGGCACAAGTAAGTTGGTTTCTCTTCACCCGAATGAAGAAAATTTATATCTATGGCAAAGGTATGAATCATCTTGATTTTTATTAAATGCATTTAATCATAGTGTGCATCTAGGCCTTTGCATAGCTAGTGTGTTGTGAGTTTCCAACTTGCTCAAGTTATGATAAGCATTTGTTACTTATCTTGTGGAAGATCTTAGATATTTGCTTTATATCTTATCCAATGAAACTTGACATATGTCACGTCAAGATAAACTTTTGAAAAGAGGTATAAATCAAATATGCTAAAGGACACTACTTGAAAGTTGAAAACTTCTGAGTACTCTAGTGTAATTAGTTTTGAAAATCTATCTAGAATTGTTATGTTGTGTGGTTTTTAAAATATTTGCTCCTTTTGGTCTTTGTGACCGTGTCCACTCATTCATGGCTATAGTTCACCTTGGTTTCTTGTTGGCTAGCCATGAGTGAAAAGACGCTTCTCAAGTCCATAAATCTCAAATTCTCAATCTTTTAAT
>JBNKQE010000611.1:0-582 GCA_050295715.1 Leptospirales bacterium | reverse complement strand
AAGACTCCAGAAGAGGTGGCAGCAGAGTAGGATAGGATTCCAGAGACGAAGGCAAAGACCAGTACAGATGCTGGGACCAACTCGCTACAGTCGCCAAACCGGATAGTTCAATTTCCCAAACCGGACCATCCGGCTTTGTCAGGCTTAGAACAGAAGGGGACGTCGAGGACTACCATGCTCAGGACAGCTCTAGCACCTCATTGGTGTCCTCTAGGCCTCACACCCAGCCAGAGGAAGGAGGATCCAGTGGATGAGGGCGTAGAAGATGAGGGAAGAAGCAGCCAATGAGAGAGATGAACACTTCAATGAGATCTGACCGATGATCTCAACGAGGCAAGAATGGAGGGTGAAGGAGAAGACCAGCACCCCTGCACGATGATATAGATCTATTGGACGATGATGAGTCTCCATTGATCAAGGACGGGCCTCCGCCTCTGACCGGCATGGATAACAACATGGTGTTCACGCCGTCGGTCGAGTTTAGGGGTGTCGAGGAGGAGATCACTCAGATGTGCCTTGGTCCCTAGGAGGTCATATTCCAAAAGACTGAAGAGTCAAGCTAGCACTTGAAGCCATTGTACA
>JBNKQE010000610.1:0-582 GCA_050295715.1 Leptospirales bacterium | reverse complement strand
CCATATTAAATCCTTATCATTCTTTGTCCCAACTTTGATCCTATTTATCAAGTGATTCTCCTAGAGAAATCCAATAAGTGAAATCTCTCCCTAGCAAAACAAGGATCTTCGAGAAAAGAGAGAGAGAGAGAAAGAAAAAAAAGAGAGAAAAAGGAAGAGAAAAAGAAAGGAGCAAGGATTGAAAAGAAAAAGAGGTGAAACCTCATATGAAAAGCTCCATGTTTCAAAAGGAGAAAAGAAATGAAGAGGATGAAATTTACATGCTGTTGGGAGAGATTCTATTGAAAGAAAGAAAGAAAGGAGATCACATTTTCCTATAGTGCAAAATCCGATGTGTGGCCTCATCCATACCCACACATCATTTGCATTTGCACTACCTTCTATTCCTTGACTTTTCCTTTTCTTACCCCCATTCACTACACCATTCTCCATCAACCATGATTATTTGCCACACAAACTCTCTAGAATTTTCCTTTGCTTTAGCATAGGTACCTCTTGAGAGTGAACCAGCACAAAAATATTAACTGAGAGGAAAAGAGTGACCGGGAGGATGAGTGATTGAGTGATAAAGTTTGAGAAAAG
>JBNKQE010000609.1:0-583 GCA_050295715.1 Leptospirales bacterium | reverse complement strand
AGCAGTGGTATGGAGATGCAAGTTTCAGCGGCTTCGGATTTGGCTATGGTGGAGCCGGTTCATCCTCACATCCTCCGCCATTTGACTCCCCTCCGGCTCATACCCATATTGATGAGGAACATGAAGAGAGCGGAGATGAAGATGAAGACGACGAGTGAAGCCTCTCGAAGAACTCCCCAACATCTTTTTGGTGCTTAATGACAAAGGGGGAGAAAAGATCGATTAAAGCTCTATTATTTTCCTTTCTAGTGGACTTGAGAACGTCTTGTAATGTGTGGAACTTTGTATTAAGGCATGTAATATATATTTGAACCTTATTTGATGCTTTTCATATATGTATTTTCAATGCCATCTTATTCATGCCTAAATGTTATTTGTGAATGCTTTGAATTCTTTTTTTTAATGTTGTCTTGTCAATATGTTATGTCTGGAAAAACCGGAGGGTCCGGTTTCCCAAACCGGATGGTCCGGTTTTTCCTGGTAAAACCGGATGTTCCGGTTTGCCAAACCGGAGTATCCGGTTTTGGCAGACAGAACATATGATTCTTTTCAATTATTTGTTGTGAATCTCTTGTCATGTGCA
>JBNKQE010000608.1:0-585 GCA_050295715.1 Leptospirales bacterium | reverse complement strand
GGGGAATGCAGAGGAGGGGCCGCTCTCGGAGGCGGGGTTTTGAAAAATCGGGGGTTGGAGGGCGGCGCAGGACGGAAATGCCCCTGGCGACCGTTAGGGAGGAAGCATACGGGAGTGGGGTGGTTCGGCTTTTTAGCATTGATTAACGGGGAGTGGACTCAGGAAGCGTGGAGTGCGTCAGAGATATGGGCTCCACATAACGCGTAATTGTTTTATTAATGGTTTGTCTGGTTCTGCTTTTTTACCTGTTTTTCTTTAAAAAAGCTGAATTAAAGGGAGCTGATTTTTTTCAGCATCTTTGATAAAAGCTGCTTTTTCATAGTATAATTTTAAAAATACCCCGGGGAGATGCTATTGTCGACTGTGGGATCGACTTTCTAGTATCGATTTGAAATTTGGCAATTTTTAAATTTGAAATTCAATAATTTTTCAAATTTGTTTTTCTATATTTAAAATTTAAATCAAAGTTTGCATTTTCCTATTTTTAATTTAATTTTTTTGAATATTCACAGCAGTTTTCAAGCAAATGACTTTTAGCTTTTTTCACAACTCATAACCCACAACAGCTTTTTTCACAGCTCATAG
>JBNKQE010000607.1:0-592 GCA_050295715.1 Leptospirales bacterium | reverse complement strand
CCGTATAATAAAAATTATGTAAATATATTATGAAGTACCTCTGACTCTGGTCGTCTCTGCTGTCTCGAGCTCTCTACCTCGACGTGGTCCAACAGTTGACTCTGTCTGCTGCCGCTAGAAGAACTCCCAGTAAAAAAAGTCTCGTCCTCACGTGGGCAGGCCATCTTCCTCGCCCCACTAAGGAAGCCCTTCATGGTCTGTCTGACCCTCTTACCCTGGCGTTTCGACATCCTGTTTCAAAGAATAAGTGGTTAGTATAAATATTAGCAAAAAATATATGAAATGAAAGAAGTTAAGAATAAAAGTAATACTTTCAAAATTCATCAGCATCACGATCTGGTAGTCTAGTCCTTAATCTAGCCAACCAAACTTTTTTCTTTATTGGTTTCTGTTTTTGCTTCACAACAGGCATCTTTATGTCATCAGCGTCTCCAACTAAGTCATCGAGTCCTGCACCAAGATCAATGATGAAAGAGGGTGGCAACTCTTCTTCTTGATAAACTTCATCAACGTCATCATCCAACGTTGGAGTATTATGATACCCAGCATCGCCCGAAGTATATAACCATTCACGGGGGTTCACCTCGTGTAC
>JBNKQE010000606.1:0-593 GCA_050295715.1 Leptospirales bacterium | reverse complement strand
CCGATCTATGATGATGTAGACTAGACAAACCATTGCTGGATGAAGTAGATTATGTGCATGATGATGTAGATGACCTAGATGAAATGTGACGAAATGTGGAGAGTGAATTCAGCGGTAAAAGTCAGAATGACAAGTTCTCACAAATTATGATGGACTATGAGACACCATTATTTTCAGGATGCAAGAAAGAACACAGTAAGTTGCACATTGTTACAAATGAAGCCTAGCAATGGTTGGTCTCATAAAAATTTCAATGAATTGTTAAAGTTTTTGAACGATTTGCTTCCAAAAAGTAACATGTTGCCTCGAAGCACGTACCAAGCTAAGAAAATTGTTTGTCCATTAGGATTGGAAGTGGAGAAAATCCATGCTTGTCGAAATGACTGCATGCTATTTCACAACGAAGATGCCATGTTGGAGGAATGTCGTGTTTGCAGAACATCAAGATACAAGGGAAATGATAAAAATATCGATGAAGATGACATGTGAGAGAATAAAAAAGTTAAAAGAGTGCCAGGTAAGGTGGCATGGTATTTCCCCATAATCCCTCGTTTATGATGATTGTTCATGAACAAAGCAAATGCTGAGTTGTT
>JBNKQE010000605.1:0-598 GCA_050295715.1 Leptospirales bacterium | reverse complement strand
CTCCAACTCGATACATGGGCCATCGGCCCAAAATAGGTGGTGCATCACCAGAAAGTTTCTGGAAATCTATCTTGTTTTGATGATTACGGCCGACTCCGATTTTAGTTGACCATGGGACTGGTGGCATTGGAAATATTATCTCCTTATCTTTCCATGCATATAAAGAACGTCCAAATCGGAGTTCATACGTGTCATATACGTCAATTTTAGGGCAATGTGGTCATGGACTCCGAATTAGAAACATACATGGGAAGTAAATAAATGTGATTAATTATATAACGTGAATGTTTTATGGAAGGTAAATATTGCATGTTTGTGGGTACACAATTAAATGATATTCATGCATCAAAACTTTTCGTATGACTTAATTACGTGAAATATCCTTCCACAAAAAAAATATGAATCATAAAAAACATGTAACACGTGAGGAAGTTTCCATGTCTGCAAATCTTTTACCAAAATATTTATAAGGAAAAATAAAAATGAGTATATCAGTTGCTTTTTGCCTAAATTTTCTAGTGATTTCGATCTAGTCGAACATGTCTGATATCATCGGATATTTACATTGGTCTATGCAGACATGACGCAATCTCTGGCT
>JBNKQE010000604.1:0-600 GCA_050295715.1 Leptospirales bacterium | reverse complement strand
CTTCCAGCAACGCTTCGACCCATCGCCTCCCATCTTGAGCCAAAATCAAAGGATTGAATCCGCACCACCGCTGTCGACCACCCTCCCGGCACTGTCCAACTCCCACCCTCTATTACTATAAAAAGGTCATTTCAACATCGGCCACTCTCCACACCACTCAACCTCGTCTCCATTTTGCCTCCTCCCTAGCCAGAGCACCATGCCATCAGAGCTCCACTCATTGTTGTCATTCACTTTCACCACCGTTTCATGCCCATCGTCCCTCCCCATAATGATACCCACGGTGACGAACTAGTCGACCCTCTTTCGCTTTACAAACAATTTATCGACATGTGAATTCACGTAAAAAGATATTTTGAAATCCCGCAACGTCGCGTGGGGTTATCGACTACTTTATAATTAATTTAAGTGAATTAAATTTAAGCCATTCAAAACATTTTGTAAAATAGAGGGTCTAGATTTTTATCATTGATTTTCTCTGACTAGTGCGGAGCCGCCACGTGACACTTTTGACATGCCTTTTAATAATATAAATAGAAGACCTACTCGGGCATTAGCGCGAGTAGAGTTTTGTAAGAAAGAGTCGAGTTTAGAGTCCCA
>JBNKQE010000603.1:0-608 GCA_050295715.1 Leptospirales bacterium | reverse complement strand
CTGGCAAGATGCTCGGCCAGCAAAGTGGTCGGCGTGGTGGCCACAGGGAGGAAACAGAGGAGGGGCGCGCGTGGGCCTGTCCGGGAAAATAAGAAAGGAGAAATGGGTTGGCCCAAGGAATAGTGGAATTTTTTATTTATTCAAAAGAATTTCAAAAGGAAGTAAATTGATTCGATTAAAAGATGGACTTTCCAAAAAAATTTAAAAATAAAATATGGTTGTGAAGGAAATTAAATAAGGAACAACTTTCCTTATTGGAACTTTTCAAAATTCAGTCTAGAATTTGAATTAAAAATCAGGAAAGGTTCTAGGTGTTTGAATTCGAATAAAATTTGATGAATTTGATCGAAACTCTTCAACACTTGATTAATTCAACCTGGATCTCCTGATTGGGCTTGAATGGCAATCAACTCATGAAAGGGAGTTTGGAATTCAAATTTGGGAATTTCCTAACCTTTGCTTGAAGATTCAAATGGAAAACTAAATTTGAATTCCTTTTCGTTTACCTAGAATTTGATTAACCCACAGAGTTAATGCATGATTAAGATGCTAATGACATAGATTAGAGGGTTCATAACATGAGGTGTTATAGCCCTCCCCCTTAAAGA
>JBNKQE010000602.1:0-609 GCA_050295715.1 Leptospirales bacterium | reverse complement strand
CCGCACCATACTGGAATTGAAATATAAATGACGGCTGTTTGTCCCTTTTCATGTAAAACTCTTAACCGCACCATACTGGAATTGAAATATGGTAAACGATGACGATTTGCACTATTTCCAAGTCACTCTTAACCGCACCATACTGGAATTGAAATAAAAAGAAAAATGGTAAATGGGTTTACAATTCTAAATCTCTTAACCGCACCATACTGGAATTGAAATTCCGATAATAAGTTTACAAAGTTCGATTCTGACAAAGCTCTTAACCGCACCATACTGGAATTGAAATCATACGAAAGTAGGGGGATTAGCTCAGATGGTTAGACTCTTAACCGCACCATACTGGAATTGAAATTCAGAGGTATCAAACCGGTTGTTGGAAAGCCGCATGCTCTTAACCGCACCATACTGGAATTGAAATAGGGCACGTTATCTAGGGAGGCTTTCTTGAAAGCAGTCTCTTAACCGCACCATACTGGAATTGAAATTAGATCCGGGAAAGAGCAACGGTGGAATAGTCGTTTACTCTTAACCGCACCATACTGGAATTGAAATACAACAACAATAATCAAGATGAAGAAACACAAAATCTCTTAACCGCACCATACT
>JBNKQE010000601.1:0-613 GCA_050295715.1 Leptospirales bacterium | reverse complement strand
GTTTGGCTGAAGAACCGCCAACCAGGGTTACGAAAGTCAGCCAATTTTGCAGAAATTCGGTGAAATGCAGTGGATTCGCCCGTGTCTGAACCGATAAACCAGGCCGAACTACTGTTCACTTTTTGAAATTTTCAAAATTCATAAAAATTTCAGGAAAAAATACTAAAAAAACTAGAGAAAATTCTAAGTGTTCTAGTGAAGTTTTTTTTAAAAAAAAATCTACATCATTTGGTTGGTTAAAATTCAAATTTTATAAAATATTCACAAAGGTACAAGTTTCAAATAAAACTGAGCGATTTTATAAAAAAAATTGGCAATAAAAAACTAACAAAAACCGATAAAGAGGGGAGCGGTTTTCTAATAAAATCGAGCGGTTTTCTTTTTTTCATGATTTTTTTTCACGCATGGAGGTCTACTCAACTCCTATTCTCGCTCAGCATGTGCTGAGAATAGTCGCGCCGTATATATATATATTTCAAAATGTATCCCATATGTGTAATTTTTCATTGAATTAATATTTTTTAAAAACCCACATAAGTGGCATGTTGGTGGTTTTTATATTTTAAACCTTTTAACTAAAATTTTAATAATAGTCCACCAAAAACTATTTTTT
>JBNKQE010000600.1:0-603 GCA_050295715.1 Leptospirales bacterium | reverse complement strand
TCAAAAAGAGTGTGCTACAATTATGAAAAGAGTGGACACTTCATTGCTCAATCTCCATATGAAAGAAGAGAAGAAGATGATGACAAGAAAAAGAAGGAGAAGAGATACAAGAAAGACAAGAAGTTCTTGAAAAAGAAGCCTTATGGAGAACCTCAAAGTGGACAAAAATGGGACTCAAGTGATGAGAGTTCTGAGTCAAAAAGTGACAAGGTGGCAACCATAGCTATCAAGGGCAAAACCTCATCAAGCAAGTCACTCTTTCCCAACCTCCCAAAGTACACATACCTCATGGCAAAGGAAGGAAAAAATCAATGCTCCTTCCTCTCCCGAGTATGTCACTAGTGATGAAGATACTCTTTCTAGTGATAATTATGAGTCTAGTGATGATGATAACCCTTTTGTAAGTGAACTTATGAAAAATCATAATGCTATGATCAAAGGTCTTATGAGGCAAGTTGGAGCTAGGGATGAGCTACTTGAGCAACAAAAAGAATTGCTTGTTCAAGAGAGAAAAATTAGCGAAGAACTCAATAAACTCCTAGCACTTAAAAAAGGTAAGGTGGAGAAGCTTGACCAAGAACTTGCTAAAAGTAAGGAGACTAC
>JBNKQE010000599.1:0-623 GCA_050295715.1 Leptospirales bacterium | reverse complement strand
AATCTTTCTACTTTTTCCCCGTTTTCCTCCTCTTAACCGCACCATACTGGAATTGAAATGCGCTAGATGTAGTCTCTGTCGCTTCTGCCGATACATCTCTTAACCGCACCATACTGGAATTGAAATACAAATGTGCCCTAAGCTCATTTTCATCAAAAACTCTTAACCGCACCATACTGGAATTGAAATCGAACAACAACAATGTCATAAGGAGCGAATTTTTCACTCTTAACCGCACCATACTGGAATTGAAATTCTTTTGGAAGGTTTAAATAATTCTCGTTCAAATCCTCTCTTAACCGCACCATACTGGAATTGAAATGCACGTTGCTGTATATTTATTATAGGAGTGGCAGACTCTTAACCGCACCATACTGGAATTGAAATATCTTAGGCAAACCGGATTCAGAATTTAAAACTTATACTCTTAACCGCACCATACTGGAATTGAAATATATATTCGATGCCTATTTTTGCGTCGTTTAGGCCACTCTTAACCGCACCATACTGGAATTGAAATTTGGGAGGGCTTGTAACGTTGTGAATACCGCATTGCATTCTCTTAACCGCACCATACTGGAATTGAAATCAAAGCCTTTTTTGATTTCGGCGGAAGTTGGATC
>JBNKQE010000598.1:0-594 GCA_050295715.1 Leptospirales bacterium | reverse complement strand
GTTGTCAATGGACTCATCAAGGGGGAGATTGAGAAACCAAGTGGACCGTTACTTGGTTTGATTATGATGAGTCATTGACTTGGCGAGGTTTGAATTCGAATCCGGGATAGTTTTGTTTTATTTTTCTTTTATCTTTGGTTCGTTTGGAGAATCGCGTTTGCTTGTCTCGTGATGTGCAGGAGGCAGGCGCGGCATGGCGTGCAGCGACGAGGACCGTGGCAGGAGTAGGAGACCTGGTGCAGAGGACCGGGGATGGTCGCACAGGTCGGGTACTCGGTGGCCGGGCGGTCGAGAGGTCGGGTGGCACCGTGTGCGGTCTGCACCTGGCACGTGGAGACTAGGAGCGCGGGTTTCTTGGTTGAGCCTCAAAACCAAGGTCGACGGTTTGTGAGTGGTTTGACATCAAAATCGCTCGGACGATTTTTTCCGTTTTGGCATCAAAATCGGTGGCGATTGTTTTCTCTGGTTTGACCTCAAAATCGGTGGCTTGGGTTTCCCGGTTTGGGCATCAAAATCACCGCGATGGTTTTTTGGTTTGATCCTTAAAACTAAGCAGGTATTGGCTTATCGGTTGCATCACAAAATCGATAGGGG
>JBNKQE010000597.1:0-633 GCA_050295715.1 Leptospirales bacterium | reverse complement strand
TCAAACCAAATTGAACACAAAATTCAAATGGAATTGAAAACAAAATTCAAATGAAATTGAAAAGAAAATTCAAACGTAATTGAAAACAAAATTCGAATGAAATTATTGAAAACAAAATTCAAATGAAATTGAAAACAAAATTCAAATGCATTTGAAAATGAAATTCAAATGAATTTAAAAATAAAATCCAAACCAAATTGAAAATGAAATTCAAACGAAATTCAAACATAATTGAAAACAAAATTCAAATGAAATTGAAAACAAAATTCAAATGAAATTGAAAATGAAATTCAAACGTAATTGAAAATGAGATTATTGAAAACAAAATTTATCACATGAAATTGAATAGAAAATTCAAATGAAGTTGAATACAAAATTCAAATGAATTTGAAAACAAAATTCAAATGAAATTGAAAACAAAATTCAAATGAAATTGAAAATGAAATTCAAATGAAATTGAAAACAAAATTCAAACGTAATTGAAAATGAAATTCAAATGTAATTGAAAACAAAATTCAAACGTAATTGAAAATGAAATTATTGAAAAGAAAATTTATCACACAAAATTGAAGACAAAATTCAAAACAAAATTGAAAATGAATTTCAAATGAAATTGAAAAGGAAATTCAATTC
>JBNKQE010000596.1:0-633 GCA_050295715.1 Leptospirales bacterium | reverse complement strand
CTAATGCCCTACGTGAATTGCTGGAACTCGCCCGAGAATAGGCTCCCCCCTTTTAAGGAGAACGATTTTTCGGTGAACGGAGACCCTTTGCCTTTCGGCCTGTATTTGCTGGATAGTTTTTACCCTGTTCCATATCTTTTCCAGTTCTTTTTGAACATCTTTCTTTGCAAGAAGCTGAAGCCAATAATGGAGGATTTGCCGGAAGAGTTGGAAAACTTGCAAGTCTCCTGAGTTTTTGAAGAAGAAGAGCTCGCAATTGGAGAAAAAACCTTCCTATTTATGAAAATTCTTCCTAAACCGGGCGGGCATTTCTAAGGAAGCTGTAGGTTTTCTGACATGCCATGATTGTATAGCAGCCAATTCGTGCCTACCCCTCTCGCCTATAATGTGAAGCTTGCTGAGCTGGGCGGGAGGCTTACAGCCCTCGAGTACTCCCATATCACTATCTCGCAGGTTGCTGGCCTAATCCTAAAAGTACCATTCAAGAAAGAACTCATCTATATGCACTTTGTCGGCTAGATTTGCCACTGAAGGAAGCCTTTTCCGGCACTTTTCACGTTCTCCATGCCAATAATATGCAGAGACCCCTGAAGCTCACGTTAATAGGTAATTGAGGCACTCGGACATGACACG
>JBNKQE010000595.1:0-634 GCA_050295715.1 Leptospirales bacterium | reverse complement strand
ACCTGTCAAGATTACTATAATCCTTATATGGGCATTGAAATGTATCCTGACCGTAGGATTTTATAAATATGATCGTACGTGATGTATTACACCTGTAATGGCTCTGATACCATCTGTGATGTCCCACCCTTAAGTAAGGATGGTCAGTCCTAACCAGGATCATTACGGGGTGTCATTACCGAGGTAACGATGCATAATATATCGCATACAAGAATTAATAAATGAAATGCTCTGAAAGCTAAATTTTATTACAAATTGAGTTTTTGAATTTGATTAAAGACTTAAAGTTAATATTTCCTTCATTAACTCCCACTAGCTAACTATACTTAAATGAAAGTGCATCTAGGCCCCCGTGTGGGTTTTGGATGATTGATAACCAACAATTAGAGATCTAACCTTGTGTTGAGAGTTTTGTAGTGCATGTTATTGAAAAAGGCAATACGAACGGTGTATTAAAATTCTATATGGCCTTCGATGAAGAAAAAGAGAAAAGTCGTGAAGATTCTTTAGGATTGAGGAGTTTTTATTTCATTTGTGTCGTACGAGTTCCGTACTATCAAAGGGATGCATTGGGTGAGTTGGTGAAGTGCAAATTCCTGAAAAACTATCCACAAACTAAAACTCGTAGGTAAAC
>JBNKQE010000594.1:0-637 GCA_050295715.1 Leptospirales bacterium | reverse complement strand
ACCCCTTGATTCTTCTCGATTTGCTGATTTGCGAGGGGAAATTGGTATTTACCATCCCTATGACATAGTTTGAGGGAGAGCTTATGTTCTATCTTATATATTTGTATCCATTTACTTTTTTGTTAAATTTTATTCATGTAACACCCCATGTTACAGACTCCTTAATTTCCTTCGTTAAATCTTAATGTAGAATTAAATCAAGTGGTCAATCCATCCTTAAGCAAAGGAATCATAAATTTAAATAAATTCAAATTCAATCTTGGGGTTGATCCAATTTTTTTCCTTGTGAACTTCAAAATCCTTGAATTCAAGTTCCAATAGCAACTAGAAGCGATTATGGTCCTACATGTCAAATTCCAACAAATTCTGAAGCTTGCAAATCCCTAGAATTCAAATTCAATCAAATTTGGCTCAAATAGTTTCTCCGATTTTTTAATTCAAATTCCATTCTGAATTTTTTGCAAAATTTCAATGAGGAAATTTGTTTCTTATTCAATTCTCTACACGTCCATATTTTATTTGAAATATTTCAAGCTCTAGAAGACCATCATTTGACTATTTCAAATTTGAGCGAGTTTGAAATATGTGAATAAATGGAAAAAGGGTACTGTGGCAGAGGGGCCGACCCACCCGCAGC
>JBNKQE010000593.1:0-637 GCA_050295715.1 Leptospirales bacterium | reverse complement strand
CCGGATTCAAACTGGTATAATTCAAATAAACTTTTTGAGGACTTTTCAAATCTGGAAATTTTGAAAATTGGTTTAAATATTTAAATTTAAACCAAGGCTTTTGAACGAAAGATAAATAAAATAAATCGAGATAGGAATTTAAAAATAGATTTGAATCTTTTTGAAAAGCGAAACTGACCTATGGCTAAGAAATAAAAATATGCATGCCATGAAATGCAACCTATCAAATTATTTGAAAATTTCCTATTGCTATTTAAGTGAAATGCATTATCTTTGAAGTTTTAAAATTTCAAAATTTCAGGATGTTACATTAAGAGGCTTGAGAAAATGGTAAGTGAGTTGATGAGGCAAGCGAAAGTGCGACCTTCTTAAGATAACCGTAGAAATATGGTGAATAAGCTTGAGAAAGAAAAAAAACCGTGCCTAAGCTTGCTCCTCAACAACAAATGAAGCCTACTCATCACAAGAAGGAAGAAAGAGCCAATATTGATGAAAAGATTGAATATACAAGAAGTGTATTCTTGAATGCAAGAAGACAACACATCAAAAATGACATTGGTTATAAGAGTGGTGACAAGCATAATTTAAAAGTGAACTCAAATGGCAAAGAGTTCATCAAGTTCACCAAGGGAAACTT
>JBNKQE010000592.1:0-655 GCA_050295715.1 Leptospirales bacterium | reverse complement strand
AAAAAATTGAATTACCAAATTTTGGTAATTCATAAATAAAAGGAATGCAATTCAGCAAAAATGGTGGCCTGATTCCTGATTATGCATCAAGCATAAATTCAGAATGATCATCAACGAAGTTACCAACCTTATTAGCTGATGACGAATTATCACATCGGCCGACACCTTCTCGACCCCTGTGACCCTGTCCTAGCTATACCCTATCGCTGTATCGCACATGTGTTTTTCAAGTTAGGCTACTCACCTAAAATATTTTATTTTATTGTTTCAAAAATGATATGTCATCAAAAATATTTTGAGTAAGTGAAAGAGCATCTAAAATGCATGATTACATTTTAAAGTTTTATAACATTAAAGTATATGTTGTTTCATTGGTTGTCTATGTGATAAAATAAAATTTATTAACCCCAATGCTAATTTTATGGGGTTTTATTTTTTTTGAAAATAGTGTACAACCGGTTTCATTTAGATGAAACCCCTCTTCTCTCTTTCTTCATGAATTCTTTGTCATGTCATTAAAAAATCATATGTGACAGATCATTTATTGAAAATGAAACTCCCATTGAGAGTAACCTTAAGATAACTAGCCAACCTTTGGATAGCCCAAGAGACGTTGCTCCTTACCGATGTTTTGTCAAAAACCTCAGCTATTCCC
>JBNKQE010000591.1:0-655 GCA_050295715.1 Leptospirales bacterium | reverse complement strand
GTAGAGCAATTACCCACCCACTAGGAAAGAGACTACGGGTAGAAATTCATACCCGTACACATATCCGCGGGTAGAAATATTACCTGTACCCGTACCCGTCAGGTTTTGGATGGGTATCAGGTATCCGTCAGATTTGTCATTCCACATGTAAAAACCACATCAAAATAATTAGTTTAATGAGTAAAACACAATATACATATATTTAAAATTAATATTCAATAAATATTTGAGATAACCGAGTAGCAAAGTTCAACAATCAGAACAAGTCATAGTTAATATAACAAAATGAACACATTTTTACTTGTTCACAACCTAGAATTATAGCGGTAGTAAAGTATCGGATACCCGTCGGGTTACCCGCGGGTGAGAAAAATACCTGTTCTGTACCCGTCTCGATTTGGGTCGGGTACATGTGCCACCCACAGGTAAAAAATCATCTCCGTACCCGTACCCGTCGGGTCGGGTACCCATCGGGTCGGGTACCCGACGGGTATCGGGTACCCGTACCCGAATTGCCATCCCTATGAGGCAAAGAGCAGACCTAAGATGCTGGAAATTTAATGATTTCCATCAAAAGAGACGGCTACTTACTTCCACAAATGCAGGTCCATGAGTATATGGTCTTGATCCACTTATGAGATCGGAAGAGCACACG
>JBNKQE010000590.1:0-601 GCA_050295715.1 Leptospirales bacterium | reverse complement strand
CAAGACCTCGACTTTGAAGATCTAGAGCAGCCAGCGGGATTTGAAGGCAAGTGTCCTTGATGCATGTTGTACCTATTTCTTGTATCTATCTATAGGTTTGCATGCTGGTAGTTACTAGTTTTGTGGGAATACCTATGTGTTATACCTTTCCATGCATTATCCTTGTTACCAGGGATTTGGGTAGAATACTAGTAATCTTTACGTCATGCTTAGCTTGCAAGTACGGGGTTAACCATGGGAATTGGTTAACATGTTTATAGAGTTTGTGAGTCTAGGGGATCCTAGCAGGAGGATGTTTGATGATGGTGCGGGAATGAACGAGTACTTGTTATGTACTATTTTGGGATTGTGGTAGTGCCTGCTAGTGATCCTAAGGACCTGTTCGTGGAACGTGTAACCATGTGAACCACGCAAAGCACAGGGCTGATATGGGTAGGCTTAGTCAAGTAACATGTTATTTTTCCAGTTTCGCGGATGTTCGGGGCAGAAGGAAAGGATGGTGTAATCCCGACCTTAGGTGATGGATGGTGTAATCCTAACCTTGGCACAAGAGGGGGCTTCTGTAGGATGTGACTTCCGCAGCGGTGAAACCTTAGTGTGG
>JBNKQE010000589.1:0-662 GCA_050295715.1 Leptospirales bacterium | reverse complement strand
CCGATGTGGAAAGAGGAGACGTGATGAAGAGAAAAAAAGTAGATCCAAGCTTAAGGGACCAAAAGAGTTAAGGGAATATAGAAAAGGGTTTCTAATTTCTAGAATTTAAGATTTAAATGAAATTTAATTGAATTCAAACAAATTCTATTCGGAACCTAATTCTACATCACAGATGAATACAAGAATAAATGCAAGTCGGAATGAATGCAACAATCAATTATAAAAGCCTAAATTGATTTAATAATTTTAGAAAATAATCTTTTGCCTAAATAAATTTGAATCCCTTCTAAATTCTAGAAAATAATTTTAACCTATTGATATAAAGTTTTAAAATTTAGTGAATTTTAGTCACATTCCAAAATTTGAAATTTTGGGGTGTGACAAGACTACACCCCTTAACAGGAATCTCATCCCGAGATTCGTGGAAGCTAAGGCTCAGGTGTTTGTACTTTGAAGATTTGATGAGGTCGAAAAGAAATGATGGAAGGGATGACAGAGACCACACTATATGCATCAAAGGTTTTGGATAATCAAGGATGATTGTTGATCATCGAAGAATAAATTCAAAGAACCTGGAACAATTTAATGAAACAAGCAAGAAAATGCTTCATGTCTTCAACACCGAGGAGATGCGGTGATTCCCAATGATTCATCTCGTAGCT
>JBNKQE010000588.1:0-664 GCA_050295715.1 Leptospirales bacterium | reverse complement strand
CACACTGTTTGCATGATCAGTTGATCCTGAGATATCGTTTTGCTTGTTGTGTTTCTTTTAAACTATACAGACATATTAGGTGCATCAGATGGTTATAAGAATAGACATGCTAAAAAGCAATGTGCAATAAAACTGATTTTTCTATGTTTTCTTTTTATGAGCAAGAATGAGAAAGAATCACTCATCAGCTTCCTTTTATCTATCCATGTAGATTCACCATAAATATTGTTAGTACCAGATTGCTGAAGGGCTTAAAGAGTGTCTTGGAACAGCAAAGGAAATCATTCGGTACATTTTTCCATATTTATTTTTCATGAGAACATAAGATGCATCAAAAGCATGATAAGACATATAAGAAGTATCAACATCAATATTAGAAACATGGTTAGTTGCTTTGTGGTCTTGCTTCACTTGATGAGAGTTGCCTTTGGTGAACTTGATGAATTCTTGACCTTTTGAGTTCACTCTTGAGTTGTGCTTATCACCGGTCTTATAGCCAATTCCACTCTTGATATGTGACCTTTTTGTATTCAAGTAGGCACTTCTTGTATATTCAATCTTTTCACCCTCAAGGTTCTTTTCTTCCTTCTTGTGATGAACTTGCTTCCATTATTGTTGAGAAGCAATCTTTGGTGCGGTTCTTCCCATTTCAAGCTTCTTCACC
>JBNKQE010000587.1:0-666 GCA_050295715.1 Leptospirales bacterium | reverse complement strand
ATGTTTCCTAATAAGCCAAACGAAAAACGACTTGGTAAAGTTTGTATCCTGCCTTTAACAGAATTTGATCAGACAAATGACAAACACATTTCACCAACTATATGAGACTTCAAAGTGGGGAAGTCTGAAAAATAATATAACATCCACTAATAATGGAAACGAAAAACACAACAACAACAACAACCAAGCCTTTTAGTCCCAAGCAAGTTGGGGTAGGCTAGAGATGAAACCACATGAGCCAAAGAAACAGGAATAAAACAATGTTAAAAAAGAAGAGGAAAAACGAAGGACGATAAAAACAAAAACCAATTCGACAAAAGGAGAAAAGACAATAAAACGCTAAGAAAAAATAAAAATGGGCGGAAAAAAAAACTTTGACAGAAGACAATAAAAAAGAAGGAACCGAAGATCAAGATTCTGGCACATGAATTGCTAGCTTCCACTCTCTCGTATCTAATGCTAACTCCTTGGTGATACTCCAGTCCTTCAAATCTCTCATCACATACTCCCGTATCAAGTTTGTTCTTTCTCTGTCTCTTCCCATTACCGGTCTGACTTATTACCCTGCTACGAACCGGTGCCTCCAGGGACTTCTGTTGGATATGTTCAAACCATCTCAAATGATGTTGCACAAGGTTCTCCTCAGCTAGGCCACCCTTAATCTCT
>JBNKQE010000586.1:0-671 GCA_050295715.1 Leptospirales bacterium | reverse complement strand
CGAGCTTGAGGAATGGATGGCGAAGGCTTACCATAGTGCCAAGCTATACAAGGAAAGAACCAAAAGGTGGCACGACAAGCGAATCAATATCGAGCAATTCAAGCCGGGAGATAAGGTACTTCTCTTTAACTCTCACGTTCATTTATTTGGTCATGGTAAGTTTCGTAGTAAGTGGGAAGGCCCTTACTTAGTACTGCACACTACGGATCACGGCACAGTCACCCTCCAGTGTGATGATGGGGATACATTCAAGGCAAATGACCAACGCCTTAAATTATTCCTTGAGCCAAATCCTCAGGATTTCGAGGAAGTGGATGTCCTCAATTTTCTTGAGTTAGAATAATTACATCCACAGGTTGTGCGACCTAAATAGCGTAGTTATCCCTAGATTAGGATTTCCCTTTTCCAAAATTTTCTTTTCAAAATCTTCTTTCCAAATTTCCAAAAAAAAATAATTTTAAAGGCATTAGGATTAGATCATGCCTTAGTAGTGTAATATTTCCATTTTTTATCAAAAATTAATAAAAATAGCTCTCTATCTTTATTCTTCAAAATTGAAAGTTGGAAGCAAATATTTATATCTCACTTGGTGTGCTTTTGAGCACCAAGTGAGACAATCTTCACTAACACTGTGATGCAGGGGAAGAAACAGTGCAATGCCAAAAAAAGGA
>JBNKQE010000585.1:0-679 GCA_050295715.1 Leptospirales bacterium | reverse complement strand
AACGATGTTTTCTCCGCAACGCGGGCAACAAGCCAACGTAGAAGAGTGGGGATAGACAAACCCGAGCTTGCGTTCCCGCAGTCAGGCCTACAGGATTCCTACAAGGGAAAAGTGGCGAAAATAAAAGGCACAACCTCCCCCGCCAGGGATCGAAGGTAGCAGGGGTGGCCCGGCAAAAGATAGTGTAACTTTAACAGAAACAAGGCCAGGGTCCCCGCGACTGAGAGCCCGGTCCCGCAGGCATCCCCAAACAGCGAACGAATGATAGCCGCTCCCGCGCGGCGCCCCAACCATAGGCTTCCCCGCAACGCGGGCAACAAACAAACGTAGAAGAGTGGGGATAGACAACCCCGAGCGAAGCGACCGTGCAAACCCCGGTCAGGGAACAGAAGGAGTTCCTGCAAAGAAAGTGGCAAAACAAATGATCCAGTCTCCACCGCCAGGGATCGAAGGAAGCAGGGGCTCAGTAACTATCCGGATAACTCATCAGAAGGAAGGGGCCCCGCGACTGAGAGCCCGGTCCCGCAGGCGCTACCAAACAGCGAACGAATGATAGCCCCTCCCGCGCGGCGCGAATCACCTTGATTCTTTTACCAACGCGGGCAAACAAGCAAACGCAGTAGAGTGAGGATAGACATCCCCGGGCGAAGCGTGCTCCGAGCCAATCGGTCGGATTGCC
>JBNKQE010000584.1:0-692 GCA_050295715.1 Leptospirales bacterium | reverse complement strand
CCTGGTTGAGACTAAATGACCTTACTTAAGGGCGGGATGTCAAAGTGACAATGGAAAAGTGCGTCTCCCATCCTAGTTATAGGTAGGCCTGGTAATAGGTTGAGAAAAAAGAACCAGGAGTGGAAAGGGTTCACATTAGGATCAGACCATTCTATTCATTTTAACCCTAAAATATAAAAGGTACCGATTTAACTTGTGAAAAGGGTTCATGGGTTGAACTATCTAGGCTGTCTCCAGTATCACGCCCAACTCGCTCCACATCACCATTTTGGGCACCACTGTTCACCTCTCCATTAGGTCTTGCAAATGCTCACTATAACATCTCGGAAGTTAAACCCTTCATTTGTATTCTAATCATCGTCGTAATCTTTGAATCAAATCAAATTCTCAAAATCCTTTTGAATTAAAGTCAAATTCAAGTTCAGATATGTATTTGTTTTTAATTCAAAATCTCTTGTGATCCAGTCCAAGTGATCAACATGAACGTTGCTCCAAATGATCTAATCTACCTCCTGGCAAATTTTTGTATTTTTCTGAGATCCCTAACTATTTTCCCAAATTAAATTTCATTCTGTGTGGATTAGAAAAGGTTATTCAATAAAACCGACAATCCAAATTCAATTCGTTTCCTATCGGATTGGACCCGCAAGGCCCGACACATCTACCCATTGCCTGCTTACCCACACTGCTTT
>JBNKQE010000583.1:0-707 GCA_050295715.1 Leptospirales bacterium | reverse complement strand
GTTCAGAGTGGATTATGGTTGAAAGAGACCTGGCTCTTTGTGAGCCCCACAACAGAGACGTAGGCATCCTTTGTGGGTGGCCGAACTTCAGGAAGAAATCTTGTGTCTATATGCCTCTCATTTTGATTTACTTCCTATTTTTGTTCAAGTTTGTTATTGCTTAGAGTTTGACCTAACTCTAGATTTGATTCGTAGAGTTTAGGTTGCTTCTAATTGCTCCCGTTATTTCTCTAAGATCCATATTATTTAGCTTGCTAATAGTAAGTTTATCAGGACCTAAATGCATCATCTTAGTTCCCGATATACTTTTTGTTATACGAAGTTTATGGTGACCAGACATATCCGGGCCCTAAACCGAACATATCCGGCATAGCCCAGACATATCCGACCCATCAGATTTAACTTATTTAAATTAAGTGAGTTTCACATTTAATTGTCTATTCATCCCGCCTCTAGGCAACTTTCAAAAAAGAGAGAATGGAAAAAAGGAACGATGTGCCAAACGAATAAATTGGTTATGCACGAAAGATGGGCCGCGTTTTTAGACTTGGATTTCGTATCTTATTTTTATTTTTATTTTTTATTTTTCATCTTCTTTTCTGATCGGAAAGACGAAAAAAGTTGGGCAAACTCACCTAAGAAAAGGGAAACTCAACCGTCCAGGTGCGCAGGGTGGCATCCTGGCCAGAAGAGGCAATGGTGCTGTC
>JBNKQE010000582.1:0-678 GCA_050295715.1 Leptospirales bacterium | reverse complement strand
GTCTAGAGATCATGTGAGGACCTAAAATGAGTAAATTGTGAACTTAATTGCTTAATCACTTACTTGTTTACTCACTTGTACAAACTGAGTTCTTAGTTGCATATGTGAGTGTTTGGTAAAGCACGCTATCTCGAATTGTTGTTCCTCCCGTTGAGATGGTGTCTAGCGAGTTTATATGCTTGTTTTGATTGAGATAGGAGTCTTATGCTTGTGGTGGCTTACTTAATGTGCTTTATTTACTCATGCCTATCTTAGCTCATGGCTACTAGATAGTTATGGTCTCCTTATATGAATTCATTCTTATTTTTGCAAGTCTTGGCTTGTTGATGGATATAATTGCTCAAATACATGCTTGTATGCCTTGTGAAGCACCCTAATTTTGGATCTCATGCATCGCATCTTGTTCTTCTCTCAGTTTGTATTTGATGAGTTCATTGCCAAAGGGGAGAGTATGGGCACAAAGTTGGTTGAACTCTTTGCTAACAGGGTGGATGAGAGAAAAAAACATGATAAATGACTATCTAAGGGGGAGAGCTTGCATTGAGAGTGTTAGAGGGAGTTGATTTCAGGAGGAGTGTTGATTTTGAACGTTTGTGCTGATTTTGAGCTTTTCTTGCTCTTTTGAGCTTCTGTGTTGATTTTGAGTGTTTCTTGCTCTTTTGAGTTTTTCTTAGCTCT
>JBNKQE010000581.1:0-716 GCA_050295715.1 Leptospirales bacterium | reverse complement strand
GGGTATTCTCAATAAAGTGAGAATGCGTAAACACACACATAACCATACAATACCATGATATTCAAGTTATAAAGCAGTTATTACATATTAAGTGCCATGTTTTACGATTTACAAAAGACGAAGCTCAAAAGATGCTTCAACAGATATATCAGAGTTTTTGCGGAAGCGATGTCTCTCATGATAAGCACACTCTCTTCACCCTAGAAGAGAGTGGGCCACCTCAAACAACCTACACCTGCGAGTCCTAGTGGGGAACCCAGCCCTCATCAGTCTAGATCTCCCACTGATAGCCCTTGTCGGCATCACCAAAAGAAGGAGGAAGATCGTCACCTGCACACAGATGAAACAAAAACCACAAAAGCAAAAGCTTGAGCGACTACGCTCAACAAGACTTATCCGTCGTGACCCAAAGGCCACGAATTCTAGACATGCAAGGCTTCAAGTGAAACAACGGACTCAAGCCTACTAGCACCTACTACTAATCACTTTTAATCAAGTTATTAGCCAAATTAAGTTGATAAACAAAATACTACTAGATTAGCAACCTATGCTAAACATGCATGGTAACTCATTCAACCATTTTTAGTAGCATCATTTTTGACTACCAAGTAGTCATAATTAACATAACCATAATCTCATATGTCATAATGGTGTAACACTTCTACGATTGTACTCAGCGAACAAGCCTCACCCATAGCCGAGGGTGTCGCTGAGAT
>JBNKQE010000580.1:0-718 GCA_050295715.1 Leptospirales bacterium | reverse complement strand
GTAGAACAAGTTATGAGCAACACTTTATCTTTTGGGAGTGTGGTCTAATTCGATTCCAATTAATTCTGAAAAATTACAGACTAAGCTTAATGGTCCACACTATACGGAACTTGAAATTTCGAATTTATATCCCGATTTTGAATTCCAACAACTCTTAGTGTCTCTCAAACATGTGATCAACTTAGTCATGCAGCTTAGAGACACGGGGTGTCACAGCCCTCCCCCCCTAAAACAAAATCTCGTCCTGAGATTTGAAAGGAGAAAAGCTCTAACAGGGACAGCGAACAGTCGCACGTTCCCTCACTATGGTAACTCAAAATTCGGATGGCGAGAACGGAGAAAATCTTCACTCTCCCATGTTGCTTCTTCTTCCGTATGGTTGCTCCATTGGATCTTGTAGAATTTGATCATCTTACACCTTGTGACATGACTCTTTTGGTACAAGATCTTGATCGGACGTTCGGGATATGTCAAATCCGTGTCGAGCGGTGCCACTTCCGGTAATACAATGTCCACGGGTGGCTTCAAACACTTCTTTAGCTGCGATACGTGGAAGATGTTGTGAACTCCTGCCAATGATGGTGGCAACTCTAACTTGTATGCCACGTTTTCACACTTTCCAAGGATGGGAAATGGTCCAATGTAGTGAGTTGCTAGTTTTCCTTTCATTCCAAACCTTTTCATGCCCTTCATAGGCGAAACCTTTAGATACACATGC
>JBNKQE010000579.1:0-719 GCA_050295715.1 Leptospirales bacterium | reverse complement strand
TGCAAAGTTGATATAAAGAGTACCTCTGGGACTTGCCAATTTCTTGGGTGGTCCCTTATCTCTTGGTTTTCAAAGAAAGAAAATTCGGTTGCCCTATCTATGGCTGAAGCAGAGTATATGGCCACCGGTAGTTGTTGTGCACAACTTCTATGGATGCAACAAACTCTCAAGGATTATGGTTACACTATGAACCATATTCCACTCCTATGTGATAATGAGAGTGCCATCAAGATTGCTTACAACCCTTGTGAGCATTATAAAACCAAACACATAGACATCTGACACCACTTCTTGAGAGACCATGTCATCAAAGGGATATTGTCATTTCACGTGTTGGAACCAACAACCAATTAGCCGATATTTTCACCAAGCCCCTAGATGAGAAAATATTCTGTGAACTCCGAAGTGAACTAAACATCATTGATTCTTGGAATGTGGCTTAGTTTGTTGCACATCTGATCTGAAACTTGTTATGCTTAAAAAATACACTTTTATGTCAGAAATCCTATTTACGCAAAAAATTATCCATACTTTATAATTCAAATGGTTTCAAGACATATATATATATATATATATTGTTTTTCAAAACTTATCCATGTGCCACACATATATATATTCTATTGGCCCTATGCCAAAATCCGTTGAATATCATCTTTTCAGCCAGTTTTTGCAGTTTTTGGAACTGTTGATGCAGTTTTTATCGGACATGTCCGGCCTAT
>JBNKQE010000578.1:0-723 GCA_050295715.1 Leptospirales bacterium | reverse complement strand
ATTCTCCACACTAATAGGATCAGCATAACCATAACAGTAACAAGGGTGACAAGATAATGTAACATAACACTACCCAAATCCAGACCAGGACATGCGAGACTAAGCAGTTCTAAGCTTATGACAACTACCCAATTACTTCTAAGGTTTTCAAGGAATGATAAGTCAATGCTAGTCAACCCTAACATAGGTGCACAGATCAGACCTTCCTATCATGCAGTTCTAATTCTACAGAATAGATAGAGAAATTCACCATAGGTGCAACATGTTCAAGGAGACTTGCCTCATTGCTTTGAAAAGAAAAGATCGGAGTCCTCATATACTTCATCTTGAAATCCTCGTAGACTTGCTCTTGAAAGTCTTCGTACGTCGGCTCTGAAATGATTCTCTTAACGCTCAAGCATACAATCACATAAATGCAACAATCATAAGCATAGGAATAGATTGAAGAGAAAGAGGATATGATTCTGAGAATTTTGGTGCAAGAATCACCTGATTCGGAGTTACGGTTGAAAAGATATGGATGAAAGAAGTTTAGGGACCTATTTGTAATTTCTAAAAAGTGGCTAGGGTTAATCTTGAATTATTTTTCAAATTCCAGGGGCCTTCATGAAAATTTGTGGACTGCGGGTTGATATTCAAGAAGTACAGGGGCCTTTTTGCAAAGTGGTAGGAATAAAGGAATTCCCGGATTTAATTTACAACGGGAAATTCTGTGGACCGAGT
>JBNKQE010000577.1:0-725 GCA_050295715.1 Leptospirales bacterium | reverse complement strand
AGCCTTCGCGCAAGGTAATCATCCCCAATTCCTGCGCTTTCTCTTTCGAAGAGCGCCCGTCCGGTTGTCGCTCGGGTGAAATATCCCATGGCCCCAGTGCGGTGAAATCAGCCTTGCTGGTGGCGCCAAACAGTTTCAGCGCGGCTTGATTCACCTCCGTGAAGTGCCAGGACGGTGGCCTGGCCACCATCAGGGCATCGCGTGAGCCCTCGAATAACTGCCGGAAATTCTCCTCGCCTTCGCGCAGCTCCTGTTCCGCCTGCTTGCGCTCGGTGATATCCGTGAAAACGGCTAGCAGGAAGGATGTTTTCTTCACCATCATGACCCGACCATTGATGTCCGCATAGAAAATCGAGCCATCCTTTCTTTTCACAGGAGTATCGGGTACATAGCTGATTTCGCCCTTGATATTCTGC
This sequence comes from Leptospirales bacterium, assembly GCA_050295715.1. Classification (GTDB taxonomy): domain Bacteria; phylum Spirochaetota; class Leptospiria; order Leptospirales; family Leptonemataceae; genus JBNKQE01. Next base: position 309 of record JBNKQE010000577.1, on the reverse strand, counting down.
TCGATCTGGCGATTGATGTTGTCCATCTCTTCTCTGGGGAGAATGTCCTCTACCCCCAACCCGAGAATCTCGTCGGGAGTATAGTTGAGCATGCGCTGTAACGAGGCATTGCTCATGCAGAATTGCCGGGTTTCGGTATCCATGAGGACGATTCCGTCCTTTACCGAATCGAAAACCGTGCTAAGCAGCGCCTGAGATTCCTCCAGTTGCTGTGTGCGTGCCTGAACCCTGTCTTCCAGCTCATCATTCAACTGGCGGATTTTTTCTTCAATCTGCTTGCGCTCGGTAACGTCATGAAAAACGCCTACC
>JBNKQE010000576.1:0-737 GCA_050295715.1 Leptospirales bacterium | reverse complement strand
GAAGGAGATTTAGGGGGAATTTTGACATGAGGATTTTTCCTAAATTCTTCTAGGCTCCTCAAGGATTTTAGAAAAATGTAATATGCCATGCCATGCAATGCATCCTATGCAAGATTTATTTTTGGAAAGTTTTTCATAAGTACTATAATTTGATATGCATTTTTATATGCATTCCTATTTGCACAAAATTTTTATTCTTGTAAAAAGTGGGTGTTACAAACCTACCCCCCTTAGAAGAATCTCGCCCTGAGATTCAGGAAGCGCTTGGGAATAGGTCAGGGTAATCTGCTTTGAGCTCTTCTTCGTGCTCCCAGGTAGCTTCGTCTTCCGTGTGGTGACTCCACTGTACCTTGCACATCTTGATTACCTTACTGCGAGTTACTCGTTCTGCGATGTCCAAGATTTTAATCGGTCTCTCACTGTAGGTTAGATCACCTCCCAGGTCAAGCTCTTCCATCGGTAGTTGTTCCTCTGGAACTCGCAGACATTTCTTGAGTTGCGACACGTGGAATACATCATGCACGTCTGATAACTGAGGTGGCAACTCCAGTTGATAAGCGACTTCTCCCTTGCGGTCAACTATCTTGAATGGTCCAACATATCTTGGAGTCAATTTTCCTTTAACCTTGAACCTGCGGGTACCTCTCATAGGTGAGACCTTAAGGTATACAAAATCACCAACTTCAAATGAAAGGTCCCTCCTTCGCTTATCTGCATAGCTCTTTTGTCAAGTTTGA
>JBNKQE010000575.1:0-736 GCA_050295715.1 Leptospirales bacterium | reverse complement strand
TCCTACTCGATCCCGTTGGGGGGGGAGTGCCGCCGTGCAGCCGATAATCGTAAAGTTATTCGCCGTCGTCAATTCTTGCCGCATAAATAAATATCCGGATCATTAACAGTGAAACTAAGATTTGGTACATGCTTATAAGGTTTAATCATCGGGCCGAACGGTGTGGTTGATGCTAAATACGGCCAGAACGGAAGATCGTAGTTATTGTGAAACTGAAATGAGCGAAAATAATCCTTAATAATTATATTGATTGTAAGAAGAAAAGATAATAGAATAAAAAAATGGATATGGTGTCTTTGAGAATTAAAGATGTTTTTTAATTCAGAGTGCAAAAAAGAATCTATTTTCATATATTGCCTTCTTTTGTCATAGCGAATAATAAATTTTTTTTTCTGAAGTTGGCCAGCCCTGGGCTAGACAATTTGTCGGTGTACCCTGCATGGGCAGTAACTACAGGGTGCCCTGCAAATTGCAAGCAGGAAGTCCCGAACCAGGGGAGGTCTGTAGAACAATCGGCAAGGGTCCGCGAGCGGAGTAACCCGATAAGTGGCATCGGAAGATGGTGTTCTGCAGGGAGGACCGTTGAGTCCTCTGCTTGCGAATATCCTTCTCGATGGTATGGCAATGGAGGGAGTATGCACAGTCGTGGAGCATGGCTTAACACGTAGAATCCTGCCACGCACAAAGCCCCCGGAATCCAATACTGGAAGCAAATCATCCTCCAGCGAACGAATGG
>JBNKQE010000574.1:0-742 GCA_050295715.1 Leptospirales bacterium | reverse complement strand
ATTCTCTACCTCGTAGCATCAAGTGATTGAATGCCCCAACAATTTCTAGACCCCTGCTGCTAGAAATTAGAATGTTCAGAGGACTCATGTTGCTCAAGATCTAATGCAGGTTGGACGAAAGTGCTATGCCCGTGTTGAGAAAAGAAATCTAGCTAACGGATGCCCAATCGGTCAGCAATGACTACACCTGCCCTGATCCGTGGAGCCAACTCTGTTCCTATTGCTGCCAAGCAGAACTACACCTGTGGGAGAGTCAATCATGTGGTTGTGGAAGAAGCGTAGGAAGCTCCTGATGTTGTCATTGGTATGTTTCTCGTCAATGACACTTCTGCAGTAGTGTTGTTCAATTCTGGAGCATCACATTCTTTCATATCCATTGCATATGTTGAGAAGCATAATCTGCCCATAGCCCTGTTAAGGTGTCAAATGATAGTTAGTTCACCAGGAGTTGATATGTCTGCAAGGCAGTTATGCCCGAAGGTGAATCTTAAAATAAGGGGGGTAGACTTTGTCACCAACCTTATTATTTTGGATTCAAAGGGCATTGATGTCATTCTTGGAATGGATTGGTTAAGCAAGCACAAGGTACCCATAGACCATGCCAAGAAATCCATAAAGCTTACCACCCCAGATAAGAAGGAATTAGAGTATGTTGCAGAACCAGTAGTTACTGCTAAGGAGCTACCAATAGTGTGAAGTTGAATCAGTTGGCTGTTAACCAAGGACTCGAGGTATCAGTGGT
>JBNKQE010000573.1:0-744 GCA_050295715.1 Leptospirales bacterium | reverse complement strand
CAAGGAGGGGGTGAGGCGGTCGGGCATCCACAAGGAGCGCCAACCGACCTTTGAATTCAAACGAAAACACTCCTTTGAATTTCGAGGCACTTTGCGAAATAGGAAAGAAGAGGGAGGAAAAAGAGAGATGAAAAGGAGGATATTGATGGCCGAGCGGCCACTTCTTTGTCCGGACGGCCAACTCCTCAAAATCTTCCCCCACTATGACTCCAGTTCAAACTTGTCCCCTAGATGCTCCACCAACCCGCCAAAAGCAAAAGACACTTTCTCTTTTTTCCTTTTTCAATGTTCTTTTTATTTCTTTTTGAATTTTTTATTTTTGGAAAATGCAAGTGTTGAAAAATCAAATATGTTGTGGACAAGGAGAAAAATAAAATGGTGGATTTTTGGAGAGAGAGAAAATAAAAAAAAATGCAAATGGTGGAAGAAGGGCGAAAAAATGAAATATGAGATAACTACTGGTTTATTCTCCCGGTGAGAGCGTCACATTTTAGGTCTGTGAGCAAGACCGTCTCCATACCTGAAGATTTAGGTCACCGGTGCGACTGGAGAACTTGTCGCAGCAGGCGTGGCATTCTTGACGCGTCGAGAAAATTTTATAGAAAAATTCTCGGCAGCGCTGGGCTTCTTATTGGGTGTCATAGCATTATGTGACTTTCTATTTCGTGACTGAGGGTGACTTTACATGTGCTCTAGCAGCACCTCCATTAATCTTACCCTTCTCGAGCCCATGAATCGGTAGAC
>JBNKQE010000572.1:0-748 GCA_050295715.1 Leptospirales bacterium | reverse complement strand
CTTCCAAGCCACCTAACTCAGAGCTGAGATGGTGCTTCAAATTTCGTACTAAAAATTGTGAAATTTCTATAGGCCACTCCTTCTGTCCAATTGAGCTGAAAAATAGTGTGCTTCCTATTTAAGTGATACAGAATCCGAAAAAAATATCAAAAAAATACGAGCAAAAAGTGCAAAATTTGGTTTTCTACTAGTGTTCTGACCACGTGGTGAGCTCCATCTAGCTTTCGTGCTGATCGTGTTTTGTTGTTTCTTTCTTTGTGATATGTTGTGCCTTCCTAGTCGGGTCTGCCCATGGGAAGAGGCCCAAATTCAACTTCTAAGGCACCTAACTCAGAGCTGGGATGGTGGTTTAATTTTCATGCAAAAAATTGTGTAATTTCTACAGGCCACACCTTCCGTCCAATTGAGCTGAAAATTGTTATGCTTCCAATTTAAGTAATACGGAATCAGAAAAAATATCAAACAAATAAGAACAAAAAGTGCAAAATTTAGATTTCTACTAGTGGTCTGACCCCGTGGTGAGCTCCGTTGAGCTTTCGTGCTGATCATGTTGTGCTGTTTCTTTGTTTCTGATCTGTTGTGCCTTCCTTGTTCACATCCTTTTATGTATCTTGTACTAGGCTTTGAGCACTTGTTAGACCAGCAACAGTTTCTGCTTTGAACATTCATTCAACTCAGTTTTACTGCTTTGAAATTTGCTTACATTAGCCACCATATTTTACCTTCCAAGCTACACCTTCTCTTGAGC
>JBNKQE010000571.1:0-752 GCA_050295715.1 Leptospirales bacterium | reverse complement strand
TAATGCTTACTTCATGGAGGACCTTGAAGGGCGTTCTTTATCGAAGTCCATGAATGTTAAGTATTTGAAACATTACAATCCTAGCATGTGGCAAGATCGATAAAGGAGATTGTCATGTCAAGGTGGATTGGTGGAACAAAGAAGCATGGACGGTTAATGGTAGTTGTTCAGTTTTGTGAAAATCATTTACGTAGTTGTGGTCATATGTTTCTTGCTTTTACATACAAGTTATACAAAAAATAGGGGGCATGTGTTACACCACAAAATGTTACATGGTGGAGAATGTCTTGACGGAATGTGCATCGGAGGGTAACCTGGCCGGGTAAGGAAGTCGGGTAAGGTGGTCGGGTACAATCGGGTAGGTAGAAGTCCGATCAGGAAAAGATTGGGTAAGGTAATTCGGCCGGGTAAAACTGTGTAAGGCCGGGTAAGTAGAAGTCCGATCGGGAGAAGAATCGCGAGATAGAGTCCATATAAGTCACCAGTCGAGTTGTAAAGAAATATGAGTTGGTTTAAAGAGTTGTAAAGAGATAAGAGTCAAGTTGTATAAATAGGGCCAAGTTGTATGTGCCAAAGGGCAGCAAGTCATGATATACAATACTTCTTTCTTGCATTATTTTGTTCCTATTTTTACTAATTTTCTTAGTCGTTCTAGTAGTCTTTGTTGCTTTGTCAAGAAAAGCATCCAGGTTGACCTTATGAGACAAGGTTCACAATTAAGCACGAACACTAGGGGATGATTTGAAAAGCCC
>JBNKQE010000570.1:0-753 GCA_050295715.1 Leptospirales bacterium | reverse complement strand
GCGGAGCCGAAACTAGAGGTGCCGACGGAGCAGGTTCAAGTTGAAGACTTCACTAACCTAGTTTTGACTCAAGGCATGTCCCGGTGCATTAACCAATGCTCCTTGTCTTTTATTTAAAATATATCTTTATGTTTCACTTGTTTGTGCATTATTAAGTCTATAGGAATTTGATGACAATCTAGTTGCATTAGGAGCTACCTTCCGGATTACCCTTGTTGACCCTATCTTGGTGGAACATCGTTAGCTCATGCTATGCGTAGATTGTAGGATACGGTAGAAGTTGAGTGGAGGCTCCCACTCGCGAGATTTAGGGCTTGTTTTCCTCTCCAGTTAAATGGGTAAATGTTGTTTGGATAATCTGAGACCAGGTAGGGCCATTAGGGGGGTCGGTGGAACCCTCAGAAGGGAAGGGCAGGGAGAGTGTTGTGGCTATTTTGATGTTTTTTATGTGGTAGCTCCCGCCTATGTCGATTAAGGACCGATGGGTTGGCCCCCATGAGCAAGTATTGAACATACTGATCGCATGCTGGAGATATGGGCCCAGTAAGCCTAGTAGCTTACCGTTAACAGATATTTGGCTTAAAACTACTGCTTCAATGGTTGTGTTGGGAGAGAAACTGAGGCAGGTCCCGTGAGCCTCTCAGCCGAGTTGAGAGGTGGAGTCGAGAGCATTTTTTCTCAGGAGAAGTGAATCTATCCAACTCTGTTGGGTCACCATGAAAGGTGGCCACATACGGGGACCGCTCGCAGGAA
>JBNKQE010000569.1:0-753 GCA_050295715.1 Leptospirales bacterium | reverse complement strand
GCTAACTCCCGTAAACAGCGACGTTTCCTTCGCCTTTCCAACCCCTTATGTCATCTATTATATATATATTTGGCCAACATATAGAGCTCCTATGTGCGTTGAAAATTTCTAGAAATTTTCATATTAATCAGAGAAAAAAGAAAAAAAATTACACACTACTACCATTATAAAAAAACTAGACTAAAATATCGCTCCACATAATTATAAATTACCCACCATTGCCATTATAAATTTCAAGAAATTCTCACATTAATCAGAGAAAAAAGAAAAAAAATTATCCACCACTGTCATTATAAAAAAACTAGACTAAAATATCCCTCCACATAAGTATAAATTACCCACCATTGCCATTATAAATTTTTAAGAAATTCTCACATTAATCAGAGAAAAACCCACCGCTGCTATTATAAAGTTTAATAAAATTAGACAAAATATTCCTTCGTGTGTATTTTAACTTGACATTTTTTAAAAAATTTATTTTTTTATAAATTATAAAACTCCATCATTATGAAAAAGTTAGACTTGAAAAACTTTTACATATTTTTAAAAATTACTCACTATTGTTATTACATAAAACTAATCTAAAATACTGAAATATAAGTTTATAAAGTACCATAATTCTACTACGAATACAATCAACATAAAAAATGAAATATGAAAATATGAATATCATGCTAAAAATAAATTTAGGTGTCCAATATAATAAAATAATAAATATGATTAAATTTTTTATAGTACCGATATAGATTAGAG
>JBNKQE010000568.1:0-766 GCA_050295715.1 Leptospirales bacterium | reverse complement strand
TCCTAATGAGTCCCACCTCACACGTAGAAAGTGGGACTGGGCTACATAAGTACTTGCTTATATCAAATGTATCAAGGAGGTGAATCCCATGGATACAACAAAATGATTTCTGGTGTTTTTGTGGGATTTATCCTCTCCATTTTTATGCCCTTTAAGTAAAATGGAGACATTGTGTCATCCACAACACGATGTGCTCCTTATGGCACCCTTTACACTCCTCATAAAGAAGGTCTCTCGACGCTTTATGAAGTATTTCAAAATTATCAAAATCGTTGTTTCTACATTGTAGCAACACATCAGGTGCAACATTCTGCATCAGCTCCTCCACATCAAGACCTTCATCATTCTCACCTACATCATCCTGATCACCTCCATCATCATGATGACTATACACATGATCTGGATTCATGCTCTCTTCTTCCCTCTCATCTATGATGTTTTCTGTCCTTGTTGTGTCTCGTCGTGCTTGCTCTAGATGAAGTAATTATCTATAAAACCACTCTGAACCAAGTATATGTGGATAATTTCATGATCTTTATACAGATACATCATGTTGTTGTTGCACAATTTACAAGGATAGTATATTGCTTCTTCTTTCTCACATGCAGCGTGTTGTGCGGCAGCTTTCAATAAAATACCGATATTCCTTTCAAATGATCCAGCACATCACCCGACTGGTATATCCAAGATCAGTCCTCCATCTACATATTTTTAATACATATTAACTGAATTAAAAAATCTAGAACTAAAAATTCTGATAGTTTAT
>JBNKQE010000567.1:0-769 GCA_050295715.1 Leptospirales bacterium | reverse complement strand
TAGAAGTATATTCACAAAGAATATACTCAAGAACTCAGATTCCAAAACCGGACACTCCGGTTTGGAAACCAGATACTCCGGTTTGGAAAACCGGATACTCCGGTTTGGAAAACCGGACAGTCCGGTTTTCTCGGGACAGATGCTATGAAAAGTTCCGATCGAGTTCCCGATGAGTTCGATATAAATTAAGAGCTACTCAAGATTGCATATAAGGTTAATTGCAAGGAATTGATTAGAGATATAACAATCTATTCATGCAATTTATAGAATTAATAGAGACAATTAGTCACTCATGTAATTCGAATAGCAAGAACACAAGAAGGCAAACCAAAGGATTGACACAAGGATTTGTTTGCCGAAGTTTAGAATCACCACCTGTGATCCCTACGTCTCCGTTGAGGTAGCTTGAGTTGCCCACCAAGTGCCAACTCCAAGCCGGGTCTCTTTCAACCGCTTTCCTCACTTCACTAGCTCTTGCTTCTTTCCTTTCGGTGGCGAAGCGGACCTTCACAAACTTTCCCAAGACTCACCACATGCTTGGGAGCTCTAGGGCGACGCCTAGCCGTCTAGGAGGCTTCACCTCCTAGAGTAACAAATGCTTCACGAGTGCTTGATGCAGCCCAAAGTGTTCAAGGCTTAGGATTATTGCTCACAACACAAATCTCTTCACTCAACTCAAGAATCTTGCACCTAAGACTTGGATCTCACAAAGAGAGGTTGAGGAGAGCTCAAGATGCTGTCAAAAGGTTATGCAAATGGTCAGGAACCA
>JBNKQE010000566.1:0-772 GCA_050295715.1 Leptospirales bacterium | reverse complement strand
TAAATGAATTTGAAAACAAAATTCAAATCCAATTGAAAATGAAATTTAAACCCAATTGAAAATGAATTTCAAATGGAATTAAAAATAAAATTCAAACATAATTTAAAACAAAATTCAAATGAAATTGAAAACAAAATTCAAACGAAATTGAAAACAAAATTAAAATGTAATTGAAAACAAAATTGAAAACAAAATTCAAATGAAATTGAAAAAAATTCAAACAAAATTGAAAATGAAATTCAAACAAAATTGAAAATGAAATTCAAACGTAATTGAAAATGAAATTCAAATAAAATTGAAAACAAAATTCAAACGAAATTGAAAACAAAATTCAAACGTAATTGAAAACAAAATTATTGAAAGCAAAATTTAAATAAAATTGAAAATAAAATTCAAACGAAATTGAAAAAATTATTGAAAACAAAATTCAAATGAATTTGAAAATGAAATTCAAACAAATTTGAAAAATGAAATTCAAATGAAATTGAAAACAAAATTCAAACCAAATTGAAAATCAAATTCAAATGAAATTGAAAATGAAATTCAAATGAAATTGAAAATAAAATTCAAACAAAATTCAAACGTAATTGAAAACAAAATTCAAACAAAATTGAAAAAAATCAAATGAAATTGAAAACAAAATTCAAACGAGTTTGAAAATGAAATTCAAACATATTTGAAAACAATATTCAAATAAAATTGAAAACAAAATTCAAACAAATTTAAAAATAAAATTCAAAATGAATTTCAAATGAAATTGAAAAGGAAATCC
>JBNKQE010000565.1:0-755 GCA_050295715.1 Leptospirales bacterium | reverse complement strand
CATATGGTATTAGAGTTCGGGGTAAAACACACATGAAAGTATCTAAAAATCATAACAACGTTGTCGGTGAGGAATGCTTAGCCCATATAAGGACTATAGTAGTGTCTTAAGGTGACAAGCAAACATATGTGTTCATATACCTCTTTAGAATTGCATCAATGAAGGTATGAAGTGATTTTTTGGTGTGTTAATCTTATTTTTTTGTTTATGGACTTATTTTATTGTTTGTGGTTTTAGTAGGACTATTAGGACTTGCGTATGCTTCTTTTCTGTTTATGAGAATTATTTTGTTGTTTATGTTTACATGTAGGAACTTGTTAGTGGAAAGCCCACTAGGGGGATGTTAGTGAAAAGCCCATTACACAGGGATGTTAGTGAAAAGCCCATGATGGGGATGATTCATCCATTTCTGCAGGTACACTAACTTTTGTTAGAACGATAGAAACGTTTGTCGAGACCTTTTGCCACCGTTTCTTTTCTTTTGGTGAGGACGATTAGGACGAGTTGCATCATACAAACACCTAATCAATAAACTTAATAAAGGAAACCTAAAAGAGAAATGACAAAATTCTGAATCTGTGGCAAGACTTCAAGACGTTCCTAATTAAAATTTCAATCAATTCAAGACCGAATATTGAAGATCCGTTGCAGCTATTCTGTCCAGGGGCAGAATTCAGCAGCGACGTTGATCATCAAAATTCAGTTTTTCCTTAACTGTCCAGGGGCAAAATCGTTTGCATAGTGATTAGAAAGCT
>JBNKQE010000564.1:0-788 GCA_050295715.1 Leptospirales bacterium | reverse complement strand
GCGGGGCTACCTTTTACTTTTCATTGCCCGAATCCAGGAAGGAGTTGGTTCATTAAAAAACTTAAAACAATCCTTTTGGTTGAAGATGATCCCGGGGAAGTGGAAATGACTGTAAATGCGCTGGCTGATCACAACCTGGCCAATGATATTATGATTATAAATTGAGCTTTCGCTTTGTATATAATATTTGGCGCTTTTGAAAAAAGTTCCTTCGTAAAATATTAGACAATCTGGTGCACAGGAATACCATGAAGGACCGACTCGCAGGACACTGGCCTAATATGAAAACGCGCATGAACAATCTCTGTATCTGAAGGTATTTCAAAACATCCGGGACGATATCGTATCGGAGCCGGGTTTGAAAACCGGTTACCAGCGAATCGATTCTGTGATGATCGCTGCCGATGAGATCAGCAGTTCTTCCATGCAAAATAAGGATGGGGAAGTGATCGCAAATTTTGATCCTGTTATGTGCAGATCCTGCTCTCTAAAAAATCGGTGCATAACAAACGTATCGGAATTCGTGCTAATTGTCAAGAATAAGGGTTTTCGCAGTCTGAGTTTTTTCAGGAACGCCATGCAATATGAAACATTTCTTGACAATATTTTATAAATACATACTATATATGTAGATAATATGGGTCTTTCCTGAATGTTGGGGTTTTGGATAAAATGACTGAAAGAAAACAGACAGAACAAGAACATCTGGCGCATCTTCATTTTTTGGAAAGTATGGATCGGATAAACCAGGTCATGCAAAGTTCGAATGACCTTGAACAAATGATGAG
>JBNKQE010000563.1:0-821 GCA_050295715.1 Leptospirales bacterium | reverse complement strand
AGGACTCCTCGAAAGCTTGGTCTTGAAGGTCCTCGAACAACGGTTCCGGCACAATGTTACCTATCATGAAGTAAACACAAGCAATCAATCAATAAAATGCAACAAACATGTGTTATATGAATGAATAGAAAGAAAGAGGAAGAGATTCTGAGAATTTTGGCACAAGAATCACTAGATTTGGAGTTGTGGTTGAAAAGATATGAATTTTTGAAGTTTTGGAGCTATTTTTGTGGATTTTTCTGAGGCTAGGGACCTTTTTGTAAATATTTTTTGAATTTTGGACCTAACTGAAAAATCTTGGACCGCGGGTTAATTTCGGAAAACCCGAGGGGTCTGAGTGCAAAATCGGCAAAATCTGGACCGCGGGTTGATTTCACAAAAGTCCAGGGACCTCTTTGCAAGATTTCTGAATAATTCCAATAACGAATTAATTTCCAACAGATAAATCCGTGGGCCGGGTGGGCCGCAAGGTCGGTCGGGCCGAAATCAAGAGAACAACAATTTCTGATTTTAAAATTTGATTTTTGAATTTAGCAAGGATTTGGAAAATTGTACAAGGAGATTTAGGAGGAATTTTGACATGAGGATTTTTCCTAAATTCTTCTAGGCTCCTCAAGGATTTTAGAAAAATATAATATGCCATGCCATGCAATGCATCCTATACAAGATTTATTTTTTTGAAAGTTTTTCATATGAACTACAATTTGATATGCATTTTTATATGCACTCCTATTTGCACAAATCTTTTTATTCTTGTAAAAAGTGGGTGTTACATAAGCTGTCGCTAGCTTCCCATCGTGTCCGCCTCGCACCGCTGAGCT
>JBNKQE010000562.1:0-796 GCA_050295715.1 Leptospirales bacterium | reverse complement strand
CACTGGCAACCCTCGTCGGCATCGCCGGCAAGAGGAACCAGTTCCTGACCTGTACACGGAAGACAGCAAGAGCAAAGCTTGAGCGACTACGCTCAGTAAGACTTATCCAAGGTGATCAAAATATCACCTCTAGACATGTAGGGGTTTATCAGGATTAAAGGACTCATAAGCCTACTAGCAATAGATTAAGTACTATTAAGCATGTTAATTAGCCAAGTTCTGTTGGATAACATGAGAAGGTTTGCAACCTATTCTAAACATGCAAAGGAATCCAATCAATATTGATTAACATAAACCATGACTACAAGGTAGTCATCTTCATATAGTTATCATCACAAAATTATGAAGTTGATAATTCTACGTTTAAACACAGCGAACAAGCCATCACCCATGTCCGAGGGTGTCGTGGAGATTCGAATCAATAGTCACCTTGCAAGGGAAATAACCTGACAACACGACACACGTGAGCCATGGAGGCTACACGAGTGGCAACTGTTCACATCGTAGTCAAAAAGTCAATCCGAGTCTTACCTCATCCTAGTGCCATCTTTCACACATATGCCTCGGTGGACACACCATGGGTGGCACATGCACTATCCTATTGTACACCTGTTAGGTATGGTAGGATAGCTTCCGTCTCAGCAGCACACGACGCTACTCAGTTTGGGGATTCCATATGTCCCGTATGCGTCAGTACATTCAAGTGCTTGTTCATTCAGACCCAACCGACACGGGCCTTAATCGACACAGGCAAGGAGGAAAATAAATTCATAACATAACTTCCATTTTAATTCAA
>JBNKQE010000561.1:0-832 GCA_050295715.1 Leptospirales bacterium | reverse complement strand
GTGTTTCGTGATTAGGGGGAGTATGAGACTTAGGGTATGAACTTAAAAGTGAAAGTGAGTGCACGTTTTAATATACTCTTGTATCACTCACTTACTCTTTTGGAGTTATTCGAAGTTCTGTTTTTGCGTTCTTTTTTTCACCTTCGCTTATTTGAGAAGTATTGCACTTATTTCACATGTTTATCCAACTACTCGTTACATTCTTTGTGTTGTCATCAATCATCAAAAAGGGGGAGATTGAAAGTGCATCTAGGCCCCTAGTGGATATTGGTGTATTGAATTTTAACTTGATTAAATGACTAATATCGTTTGTTATAAGCAGATTTTAAATGGAAAGTATAGATGAATTCATTGATATATCTCTTGGAGTACAATTATGGAGCAAATGGAACTATATGATCAATATATGATGTCAACCAATGGATAGTTCCATATTGAAGAGTCTATGTCAAGCCAAGCAAGAAAAACACATAAACAATAAGAAAAAGAATATTAACTTGGTTCAACACTTGTGGCTTGCTCATAACCAAGAAAGAATTGATCAAGTGCTACTTCTAAGTATTAGATATCTATGGAAGCAACTTGATCATAAGAAGAAGGTTTTCAAGAATGAGTCTATGGAAGACATGATGTGATATGGGAGATATGTTGGTAGTTGACGAAGGATTAACAAGGACTTGACAATGATGAACCATGCATCGAAGAAGAGAAAGCGGGAGTCTTGGAGATCAAAAATGAAAATTGATCATATGATTTGGAGTATTCCAAGTCACAACCTCTAAGAGCCAATGCTGAAGCAAGATTAAATGTGGCAACCTTCATAAAGTCAAAA
>JBNKQE010000560.1:0-833 GCA_050295715.1 Leptospirales bacterium | reverse complement strand
GAGAGAAGAAAATTCTTTTGAATAACTTTGTTTGGAAATGTTTCGCAACTGAAATGAATTATTTTAAAAGAACCATTTGAAGATCAAAAATATTTAGGAACTCATTTAAATACAAAATAAAAATCACTTTAGGTTAAAATAAATGAATTCTTTTTGGAAATTTTAAGTTTCTTGTGGGAAAAATGGTTCACATTCCGAAATGAGAATTTTGGGATGTGATATCAGTCTTGACAGAAGAGCTATGCAGATAAAAAAAGAAGAGATTTCTCATTTGAAATCAGAGATTTTGTATACCTCAAAGTCTCCCCTATGAGAGGTACCCGCAGATTCAGGGTCAAAGGGAAGTTAGCCCCAAGATATGTCGGACCATTCAAGATTATTGACCGCAAGGGAGAAGTGGCTTATCAACTTGAGCTACTGTCACAACTGTCAGAGGAGCATGACGTGTTTCACGTGTCTTAGCTCAAGAAGTGCTTATGAGTTCTGGAAGAGGAGATACTGATGGAATAGCTTGATCTGGCCGATGATTGGGTGAGTGACGCGTAGTAAGGTCATCAAGATGTGCAAAGTTCAGTGGAGTCACCATACAGAGGATGAAGCTACCTGAGATGTAACACCCGCTTTTTGCAATAATAAAATTTTGTCGAATTAATAGTGCATTAGGTTGCATTTTAAATAAATAGTATAAGGTGAAATCATTTATTAATTAATCTTACCTAAGGTTGCATATCATGGCATGGCATATTTCATTTTTCTAAAATACTTGGATAGCCTAGAAGATTTTAGGAAAAATCCCCATGTCAAATTTCCTCCTAAATCTCCTTGTACAATTT
>JBNKQE010000559.1:0-840 GCA_050295715.1 Leptospirales bacterium | reverse complement strand
CATTTCTCCTTTCTCATTGCGGTACACGCTGGCGTTGTAGAGCACCTCCGTCAGTGCACCTGACGCATGCTTCATGGTCAGGGGATAATCTCTAACAGATCCTTTGGCAAAGGCTTCCTGATAGCCCGCGAGCGCCCTGTCCGGCTCGGTGAAATATACAGAGAAGTCGCTATCTATCATCAACTCGCGCGGCACACCTGTCATCTGAATCGCCGCCTCGTTAACGTCCATGATCCTGCCCGCCATGTTGATCGTTACCAGTGGATCCATATCTGCCTCAATCAGGCTGCGTGCATACAGCAGTGCCTGGCGCTGATGTTCTTCCGCCTTCCTGCGCTCCGTTATATCTCTGAAAACGGCCAACAGCAAGGAGGTTTCCTTCACCATCATTACACTGGTATTGATGTCCGCATAGAAGGTCGAGCCATCCTTTCTTTTTACAAGAATATTTGGAGCGTAGCTGTTTTCTTGCTTGACCAGTCGTTCGAGCTGTTGCTCGACGTTGTCCATCTCTTCTCTGGGATGAATGTTCTCTACACCCAGCTCTAGAATTTCATCGGCGCTGTATCCGAGCATGCGCTGAAACGAGATATTGCTCATGCGAAACTGCCTGGTTTCGATATCCACCAGGACAATGCCGTCCTGCACTGAATCGAAAACGGTGCTAAGCAACGCCTGAGATTCCACCAGTTGCTGTGTGCGCGCCTGAACTCTGTCTTCCAGCTCGTCGTTCAACTGGCGGATTTTTTCTTCACCCTGCTTGCGTTCGGTAACGTCATGAAAAACGCCGACCATTACGGGGCGTCCTGCTAGAACCATGGTTGTCGTGTTGACATCGGC
>JBNKQE010000558.1:0-843 GCA_050295715.1 Leptospirales bacterium | reverse complement strand
AGGCTTCTAAATGTTAGATTCTGCACTGAGGCCTGTCGCAGACGTAGAGTTGCCGAAGGAGGTTTTCACCTCTAGGGCGAGGTGAATGTCCTTGATCGTCGAGTGAAACGCTTCCGCAAACATGTTCTATCTTTTGAAGAACCTTCTGCTTCTTATCCTGATAATCTTTAAACTAAAGTGTAATAACTTAATTCTAAATGAAATTATGGTTTTAAATGCTTAGTATGTGTGTTTACATGCATTCTCGCTTCGTCGAGAATCACCCGATCCGGATCCTGGAAGACGGACCCCTCATTTCTGAGGTGGTTCTGTCACAGCTGATATCAGAGCTAGATCGGGGCTAAACACACACTCTAAGCTTATAAAAATCAGAACTACATTTATGATGAGGATTTCTTATCCCATATAAGAACTATAGTAGTCTCTTAAGGTGGCAAGCTAACATATTTGTTCATATACCTCTCCGGAATTGCATCAACGAAGGTATGTTATAATTTTTAGAGTGTTTATCTTATTTTATTGTTGATAATCTTATTTTTTTGTTTGCAGCCTTTATAGAACTATTAGGGCTTGTTGATGCCTTCTTTTGTTGTTTATGAGATTATTTTGGTTGTTTGTGTTTAGCTGTAGGACATTGAGTGAAATGCCCATGTTGGGGATGAAGTGAAATGACCATGTTGGGGATAAAGTGAAATGCCCATGATGGGGATGATTCATCCTTCTTCTGCAGGTACACTAACATACTTAAATCATTAGTGATGATCTTTGAGAGCGTTGTGCCACCGTATCCAAACGATTCACAATAGTGGATCATTTCCTTTCTTTTGGTGAGGATGATTAGGA
>JBNKQE010000557.1:0-843 GCA_050295715.1 Leptospirales bacterium | reverse complement strand
CCATCCGAAAGATGAAGCGTCGCCATCCTCAGGACCTGGAGACACTTTCTGATGAAGAGACAGAAGAGTTCACCCCACATTCACCACCCCGCAAGATGGCTACGCGTGCACCTCCTACCTACATCATTCCCAATGATATTGAAGTCCAGGATTAGTTTTCCTTTTGAGTCCTTTGGTAAGAGATAGGAAAAATAAGCTCATAGGTTCGACTAGTAATATCGAGTCTATTGAAATCATTTTCTTTTTGAGAGGATCAATGTTTTGTTTGATTGGTGATTGTGTTTGTCCGGTGTGAGCTGTAGGTTGCTTACGCACCTTGTCTACAGCCTCACCTTAGTTATATAAATAAAATCTTAATCATCGGTATACCTTGATGCATATAGTTGGGAATATCTTATCTCTATATCTATCTCTGTCTCAAATCTCTTTCTGATCATCAGATGGCTAACACTCGCAACCGTACCGCAAATGAGAACAACAATGCTGCCAACCCGCCTCCACCACCAACACTTGAGCAGGTTTTGATAATGCAAGCTCAGATGTTGCAGACCATGCAACAAACTATGACCAACATGCAGCAAGCTCAAGGACACAGCAGCACCACAGCCTCAGCAGCGTGACAAACTTGGGGAATTCCAGCGGACCAAGCCCCCAACATTCTCTCACTCTGTCGAACCAATGGATGCTGATGACTGGTTGAAGACAATTGAGAAGAAGCTACAAGTGGTTCAGTGCAATAACAGGGAGAAGGTTCTATTTGCTTCACACCAACTGGTGGGTCATGCTGCAGATTGGTGGGACGCTTATGTTGAAGCTCATGAAGAACGTGAAAGTATCAATTGA
>JBNKQE010000556.1:0-849 GCA_050295715.1 Leptospirales bacterium | reverse complement strand
TCTTAAGGCCCAGAAGTGGAACAAAGAATACCAGGCTGAGGGTCAGGATCTTCGTCGGGTTAATTTTTATCCTGATGAACGAGATTGGGCCCGTCTTTCGGCCATTTCCAATGCCACCGGTTTTTCCCGTTGTTACATTTTTGTTTTCCTCATGCTTGCGGATATGGGGGTGATCTCTCTGAAAAATGGTGGAACTATACCCTTTTATAGGAAGAGAGCATGGAATCCTTTGACCTTTTGTTCGGTTTTACTCGACTCAAAAGACAGAAAGCTAACAAGAACACTCCAAATATAGAAAAAAAGCCACGCCAGTCGGGGACCAGCCGTTGGATTGGGGAAAAAAGCAACAAACTCATCACCATCAGGCGAAAGTCGGATTGTAAAAAATTGTGTCCGGGGATTTCGCATATTTGCTCAGTAGCGTGATGTAATTCAAGTTAAATCCACTGACGCGCCTTCAGAAGCTGCGTGATAAATCCAATATGGTGATTCGCATGATAGACATACATGTGAATTTGTTCACCCACGGTCACCGTGTAATTATCTTCCGGATGATAGTAGGTCCTTTTTAGTTCTGTATCGTTCAGGCTTTTCAGTAGATGACACCACCTGCTGTGTACACTCTGGAATATATCCAGAGATTCCTTTACGGGGAAATCTGTTGCATCTGGAAGTTTTGCCCAGGCCTGTTCTGCGTAGGGTTTGATGGTCGGATTTTCTTCTGTTAATGCCAGCTTTGTTCTAAAAAAAGCATTCATGTGGCTGTCGGCCAGATGGTGCACGATCTGTTCAATGGTCCAGACTCCTGGCTGCGTCTTTGTTTTTAGCTGCTGGGCACTCAGTGGTTCG
>JBNKQE010000555.1:0-855 GCA_050295715.1 Leptospirales bacterium | reverse complement strand
GACTTGAAAGAAAGGAACAGGGAGGCCTACCATGAGTTGGCCCACTCGGCCTAAGGATGCAGGTCAGGTGGCCCATACCCGAGGTGATTTAGAAGATAGATATATAATCAAATCTTGTAAATACAAAAAGTAGAGATAGAGTCTGAGTCGTGTGCAATCATACCGACTCAATCTTCCATGTAAACCCTACCCCCCTTAGTCTATAAAAGGAGGGGTAGAGGGGGTCTCGAACCCAAGTCATCTTCATACAACAACACACATAAGATGTAGGGTTATTATCTGCTTGGAGGTCTGAACCTGTCTAAAATCTCATGTCTCACGTCCCATTGTTCATCGCTTCTGTGAGCACCCCCTCTCTCGAATCTAGTCATAAATCCATAACACTTATGATTCCGGGGCAACTAGAGTCTATAACAATCGAAGCAGCTGATCTTGCCTCCATGAGTTAGACGGAAACAATCTATGTCTGAACCACATATCGGACATGTCAATTCTACGTGAAGGTTAAATTTCTACTTCTTATAACAGTCGTACGCTTCAACTCCTATCCACAACTGTTTCAACTCTTCAATAAATGATTTCAATATCACATTTATTCGTGGACCAGGAGCTTCTGGACCAGGTACGATGAGACAAAGGAACATGAACTCAAACTTCATACAAAGAGATGGTGGTAGGTTGTACGGCACAACAAAGACATGCTAGCAAGAGTATGGAGCAGAGTTTGTACTGAATGGATCAAAGCCATTTGCTGCCAACCCAAAGAGAACATTTCTTGCATCACTGGCAAAGTCTGTATCAAATCTATCGAGCACCTTTTATGCCTCACCATCTGAAGGGTGCACCATGACTCCG
>JBNKQE010000554.1:0-861 GCA_050295715.1 Leptospirales bacterium | reverse complement strand
GAATACAACCGAGTCATCATCAACATCAAGAATTCGATGATTGCTTATCGCAATTCTGTGAGTGTATCGGCCCAGATATTGAATCAGATGGTCCGGTTTGCTAAACGGTTCCTTGCAAAAAACAACCCATTCTTTGTTGTAAAGTTTACGCAGGTATTGGGAGAACCCATTGTTGCCGGGAAATTTCCTTGAAATGGATTCCGAATACAGTTGATTGTCATTCTGCAATTTACTTATTGAATCCAGAAGTTTTCCGCGAAACAGTCGTGATAAAACGCGAACGGGAAGGAAGAAATCAGAGTCCTTTTCAATCCATCGATCTCCATCGAGTCCGCCGCCTGTCACTATGCAATGTATATGGGGATGGTCGATGAGTGTCTGTCCCCATGTATGAAGAATTGTAATAATTCCCGGTTTCGCTCCCAGATATTTTTCCTGTGCTGCGACGGCAAGAATGGTCTCGGATACTGCGCGAAACAGAGTATTGTAAAGAACTCGTTTGTTATGTAAAAATAGAATATTTAATTCAGGCGGAATGGTGAAAACCATGTGGTGATATTTAATCGGGAGAAGGTCTTTTTCACGGTCAAGAATCCATTTCTCACGTTTCATGTTTTGACATTTCGGACAGTGCCTGTTACGACATGAGTTGTATGAAATTCTTAACTCTCCACATTCAGAACAGGCATCCATATGACCACCCAGTTCAGCTGTCCGGCATGCGGAAAGGGCTCGAACCGTACGCATCTCAACTCTGCCGGGACGTAGAGTTTCAAAACCTCCCTGGTCTTGAAAACTTCTCAGAATTTCACCAACATCGAGAAGAAAGTTTCTGTCCGTTCCTTCAGGCATCATTTTTAT
>JBNKQE010000553.1:0-866 GCA_050295715.1 Leptospirales bacterium | reverse complement strand
GCCCAGTCTCACATAAACCATAACTGATCACTAACATAAACCACATAGAACATCCATCGTGAGAAGGGGCCCTATCGTGAGCGGCTATTAACCACTCGTCTTCTACCGATAGCGTATAATATTAAGCATACTCATTCTAACGTTCTAATCCATCATAGGGTAAACAAGGTATTCTTGTAAGGGGAAACCATAATGCAACTAGTTTCCATCCAACTCCTACACGTAAATGCAGAATCATGAATATAAAGTAAATATTAAAGTGAAACCTATAGAAGGATTATGCATCGGTGCTTGCCTTGTTCAGAGAAAAAGTTAGTCTCCTCGAGGCTTGACGGTGTTTGACCCCAGCAGCTCCTCGCTCCAACTCGGTGTTAGGTCCTATACGGCATGACATGCAAGAGTATTACGATTTGCGGCAAAGATTATCACGACGAGAATTACCGCTAAATAATCTAGTCTCCGGATTAACCACGGGAAACAGAAGGCCTAACCCTAACAAAAAGTCATGATCAGGAGCTACACAACCTTGCCATGCTAGAGGAGTTTCTAATTTGAATTTAGAAACAAATTTCATAATTTTAGGGATTTTATAACATTTTCTAAGAATTTTCTAAGAATTTAAACTAGTTTAAATGGATTAAAAATTAACAGAAAATATTGGTACATGAATTATTTTTTTAATATTTTTATACTATAGAACAGATTTAAACATTTCCAACAAAATTTGTTTCATAATTTTCCGAGTTCAAATGAATCCTACACAAATTTTTGAATTTGCAATGAATTGAATAAATCAGAAATTAATAAAATTTAACCCGGGTGCACTGGGCCGAATTCGCGCTCGGCCCAGTCGCACAGTGCGCGTG
>JBNKQE010000552.1:0-868 GCA_050295715.1 Leptospirales bacterium | reverse complement strand
AGGGCTCTTTTTTATCAATAACCGGTCTCTCTTTTTTGTATTCATCCAGTTCACTTCTCAGGCTGCTTCTTTTTCGATTACCCGTGGAATCCGGAACCAGGTCATTTATCGGGTTTTTTCTTCTGCGATCACCCTTTTCAGGCAGTGATCTGTATCTATGCTCAATTAATTGATGAAAGACCTCTGAGTCCCTGAGCGTTCCGCCCGGGATTGCCTTATCTGCAACCGGATGGGATACCCTTGCTTCTTCAGTCTCTTTTCTGTATGCGGCATTGCTTTTAACTGAAGATTCTTTGATCATGAAATCCACTTCATACATCTTTCGAGAGAGGAGTCCGGAACCAAGAACCCCACCCTCACGGATTTCACGTTGTGCTATTACCAGTGCCTGAGATCCATATTTGCTGCGAATTTTCATCAAGCATTCTGAAATGCTTTTTCCCCTCATTTTTTCGTATTTCATCTCATTAACCTGCAAATGCCTGAGTATAATTGCTGCTAACCGGGCCCCTGAAATGCAACGCCAGCAGCGCATCTCTACTATATAACTGTCCCATTCTATCTATATTATGTCACTTAAACATAGAGGGAAGATTTATTCAATCCTAATCTATATTTTTATTACTGTAATTCAACTCTCTGCTTTGGCCATTACCAAACGATCAGCCTCAACATACTCAAATAAATGCCAGATGCTAAAAATAAATCGCTACAGAGAGATCCGAGCATAACTACTTATAGAATAGAGTTATTGGTTTGGTCTTATTGAGATATGCAATGTAATAATTTTTTGTAACTACTCAGTTAATGAATCACTATTTTGGAAATCTATATAATAAAAAGAAACAATTTAGCTATTCATAGGTGA
>JBNKQE010000551.1:0-869 GCA_050295715.1 Leptospirales bacterium | reverse complement strand
AATTTTACAACACGCATGGATCCTCCTGCGGAAGAGTTTGACAACCATGAGACAATGGAAGCCCTTCGTCTTCTTGTGAACAAAGAATCAAACGGACACTACCTGCCCTTGCTCCTGGCCGCAGATGGGATAGGTCCTCCGGGAAATGGCGATATAGCATCTCATAAATTTCGTAAACTATTAAGGGAATCCATACAGATTCATCCGTCTGACAAACCTGATAAAATCATTGGACATCTTATTGAAACATTTGAATCATCAGCAGCCAGAATCCGAGAAGAAGCGCTTGCGGAAAAAAAACGAATGGGCTGTTCGGCTATGAGTCTCCTTGTTGTTAACGGTATCCTTTACTACACCTGGGCCGGAAACATTCGCGCCTATCTGTATGGAAAAGATGTTACAAACCAGGATAGAATTCCAGACAAAGAACCCCGATCGGCCGGTCTATTAAAAAGTCTGTTTAATAAAATAATACCCGCGCCCCTTTCATTGATTCGCCTGACGGACGATCACAGCTATGCTTTTCAAATGTGGAAAGAGGGGAAAATTACAGAGGACGATTTTAAGGATTTTCCCAATCGAAAATTTGCAACACGCGCTATCGGGATTACCGATGATCTGCACTGCGATGCTGGTATGTTGAGACTGGACCCGGATGATATACTTCTTGTTTTATCGGACGGTGTACATCATATGCTCAATGCAGCCCGTATTCAGCAGATAATTGAAACAACGCTTAATAACCCTCTGGAAGACATAAAATCAACTCATGCAAAAGTTCTTCGCACAATTATGAACGAAGCCAGATCCATTGATAAAAAGGAGTATATGAGTGGTGCAATCTACTCCCTGAACAAACAGGCGTCAGA
>JBNKQE010000550.1:0-883 GCA_050295715.1 Leptospirales bacterium | reverse complement strand
ACCTTAGAAAAATTGTTGTACAAACGAATGGATATATGACCCTACTATTAATTTCAATTCCACTATGGTGCGATTAAGAGACCTTGTTAAGGATGCCCGTAGAGGCGTTTACACAATTTCAATTCCAGTATGGTGCGATTAAGAGCCAATCGGCTGTATTATTTCGCTTGTAAATAATATGATTTCAATTCCAGTATGGTGCGATTAAGAGGCATCCAATCCAGGCGTTAACGCACGTAATGAAATTATTTCAATTCCAGTATGGTGCGATTAAGAGTTTAAAACAGACTTGTTTGTTGAACTGCGTTTGTTTGATTTCAATTCCAGTATGGTGCGATTAAGAGCAACCGGATTGCCGGGTGATTATAACCTGACACGAATTTCAATTCCAGTATGGTGCGATTAAGAGTTCAGAACTACGATGATAGATAATAATTTTTTATGGAATTTCAATTCCAGTATGGTGCGATTAAGAGTCATTTTGGACAAATGCTTACGCTCCCGAATTATCAAATTTCAATTCCAGTATGGTGCGATTAAGAGTTGCCATACTTCAGGCAAAATATCCAAGTTTATCCAATTTCAATTCCAGTATGGTGCGATTAAGAGGAACTAAAGAAACTTTTGAAGATTTCTTTATCGTATTTCAATTCCAGTATGGTGCGATTAAGAGCCATAAGAAAGCGCAGATTGAGACAATGAAAGCCAATTTCAATTCCAGTATGGTGCGATTAAGAGGTTATATCTTTTGATAGGTGTTTTATTGGGACTTCCTTATTTCAATTCCAGTATGGTGCGATTAAGAGGGACGCCGCCTCGTATACTTTTTTTGACGTGCTTTGATTTCAATTCCAGTATGGTGCGATTAAGAGTTTAATAGGGC
>JBNKQE010000549.1:0-888 GCA_050295715.1 Leptospirales bacterium | reverse complement strand
GTGTCGTAATTAGCTAACTTTGCGAGAGGGGATAACAGTGAAAGAACAGAAAGCACGTGGGAAGAGACTAACAGGTCGGCGCTCTGACTCATAAGTTTGCTTTATTGATGGTGAAGCAACACCATTCAGAAGTAAAGACAATTTCCAAGCCAAATTATGTGAATCCTGAACACCAGTGTTCATTCCTGCAAAAGGAATTCAGTATTTCTGGACACTATTATATTATTAAAAGGCAAGTTGAAGTGCCCCATGGCGCTTCCATGTTCGTTCTCAAGGGCTAGAAATCTCCACATTAATTAGAGAAATTCAGAGAAAAAAAGATAGATTTATACCCTCTATTATACATAAATAGTTTTGGATGGTTTAGATTTAATCCACTTAAATTGATATGAATTCGAGTCAGATCCTTCCCAATATGGAATAAAACAAAGAGTTCTAATTGATCTGAAATTTAAATCAAATCTTGAGTAACTGGCTTAAAGAAGCAGATATAGATCTATTTGGAATCATGTCCAGTGTCATATCTGATATGAAATCTAAATTATATCTGGAGTATAAATTTTAACAGTTATATTCATCTACTACTATCCATGTGCCAGAAGGCATCCAAGCCGCCCTCAGAAAACAATTTTGGTTCTCAACATAAAGAAATTTGTGTCACGTTTACTGTCAAGTCCTAAAAATTCTCATGTTAATCAGAAAAATAGAGAGAGAAAATAAATATCTATACTCTCTATTTTACATAAAGGTATTTTAAAACAACTTAGATACGTTGATATGGAATTGTTGTATTTCTTATGGAGATAATAAAACACAGTCCTAATGGATCTAGACTCTAAATCCAACACTTTTTCAAACAAACAAGTATACATCGATTTGGACTCTATA
>JBNKQE010000548.1:0-900 GCA_050295715.1 Leptospirales bacterium | reverse complement strand
GTGTTTACAGGATTTGAATGAATTTGACTGAATTAAGTTGATCTCATTACTGAATTTAGTGAATTTTATGGAATATGTGACTGCTTGTAGGAATTTAAATTAAATTTGTGACTGTTTACAGAAATTTGAACCAAATTAGTGAATTGTAGTGAATTTTAGCGACGTTTTAGTAAAGTATTATACTAATACCTAAACTTTTAGTGAATTTGAGTGATTTTAGTGGATTTTAGGGATTTTAATGACTCATTAGATTATATGCTTATGTTATGATTAGGTTATGCTTATGTTATGATTGTCTTCGTTTGTGAATGCTTGTCTTCGATTATATGATTAGGTTACATGATTATGTTATATTATTTTGCTATATGATTCATTTATGTTACATGATTAGCTATAAGATGTCTCAGTCACAGCATCAACAGCAGTATCTGAGTCAGTAACAGACTGAAGAGGCTCAGTAGTAGACTCAGTAACATCAATGAAAGACATGGTCGCAGATGACGTGGCCGACAGACGTAATGATTGTTGGTGAGGTCAATGATGAAGGCATACCGTTAGACACAACAGTCAATATGAGATTGTCCAGGGTTTGTGGTCTAGCTGCCTGGCAAAGGGTGTCACTAACCATGCAGGGATTCGATGAGTTGACCAAAAATGAAAAGGATGAACTCTTCAAAAACTCTATTCAAGCATACGTTCAATATCCGGAAGAGCTAAAGCAGAAGGGGAAGAAGGTAGCTATGAAGATCATCTCTCATGCTTAGAAAAGCTACAAGATTAAGCTTGTGAAGATTTGAACGGATCTCAAAGCGTGCTCATTCTAAGCTAACAGAGTTAGTCGATGCCAGCTTCTATAGCCAGAGCTCCTCGGAGGTGGCTCAGAGGGCCTTGAGGGAGAGC
>JBNKQE010000547.1:0-909 GCA_050295715.1 Leptospirales bacterium | reverse complement strand
GGACAGGGATGTCCGCTTGCTCCGATAATGAAAGGGACTCCAATTTCTCAATCACACAATACGTGGTGAGTAGTTACAACTTTGGAATAATACAAATTTCATTATTTTATCTTATAAAACTGAGAGTTGTCCATATACTGATTTTTACGCTTCGCATATTTTGCGGGGATTCGTTCTATCATTTCACGTTCTGCTTCATTTATTGGCCTGACTACCTTTGCAGGAATTCCCATAGCCACCATTCCATCCGGAACCTCTTTTCCAGGAGCCAGAAGGGATCCGGCAGCAAGAATCGAATATTTCCCAATTCGCGATCCGTCCAGAGCTGTAGCCCCAATACCTGCAAACGCATAGTCATCCAGAGTGCAGCCATGGAGAGTGACTCTATGCCCGAGTGATACATTATCGCCGATGATCAATGGATACTTCCCCTCTGTAACATGGAGCATGGAGAGGTCCTGTATATTGACATTCTTACCGATTCGTATAAAATGAACATCTCCTCGAATCACACATCCAAACCAGACGCTTGAGCCCTCTCCGATAAAAACATCCCCGATCACGGAAGCATCGGGGGCAATGAATACATCGCTCCCTATCTGTGGTTTTTTATCGCCAAGTGTATAAATCATAGAAGCGCCCTCGCCAATCCATTAAAGGTAACAACCTTGCAAAGTCCCGAATGTCCCGCAACAATTTTCATTATTAAATGCTTCAATTAGATGGTTGTAACCGAAGCCGGCGTAATGCATCTCATACTATATATGGTTCAGAAAAACATTTGAAGTATTGAGAGGCTGTCCCAGAACAGCCTCCTGCAACACACGATGTGTTGCCACCCGCGAAATTTCGTTGGAAATTGAGCAAGGGTGTGAGCGATTTGGGAGCTTTGCTTCCGAATCGCGTCCG
>JBNKQE010000546.1:0-923 GCA_050295715.1 Leptospirales bacterium | reverse complement strand
ATTGCATGCATCCGCACGACCGAAGGGAGAGGGCAAGGACCCAGCGAACCCGACCGCAGGGAGTGGTGAAGCGCAGCGCATAATCATAAAGACACTATGGCGTGCCCCCTGCTTGCAAAACGTGGGTTAGCCCGTAAAATGGGTTACCACAATACAAGTAGGTAAAACAGGAGGCACGTAATGAAGAGAAAAGCATATGTCGGAATGGATGTCCACAAAGAAACAATCACGCTTGCCGTTTTTTATAACGGGAAATCGGAAAAGGAACAGATTTCCACTATTCCCAATGAAGAGGTGCCCATTAAAAGGTATTGCAAGAAACTTCAAAAGGAGGCTCACTCAATTGAAAGCTGTTACGAAGCCGGTGTAACGGGATATCCTCTTTACCGTTTGCCGTTTTCTGACGGGAATGGGGATTGAGTGTAAGGTCGTAGCACCGGGTAAGATCCCACGCAAGATATCGGATCGAATCAAAACTGATTCTCGTGATGCTGTGAAACTGGTAAGATTACTGAAAAATGAAGAAGTCGATTCAATCCGTGTTCCGAGCGAAGAAGAAGAGGGGCTCAGAGATTATCTACGTGGCCGTGATGACTTGAGACTTGACCTGGGAAGAAACAAACAGAGGGTCATGAAATTCCTATTAAGAAAAGGCTACAAATATCCCGGAGGAAGATACTGGACGGAGAGTCATCTCAAATGGCTTAACAATATATCGTTTACCGATCCCCTGGTTCAGGAAACGTATTCGAATTATCTGCGCCAGATTCAATTTCAGTTGGCGAATCTGAAATCGATAGATAAAGGAATTCAGGATATTGCACAAACGGATCCATATCAAGAAAAAGTTTCAATCCTTCGTTCATTCAAAGGAATCGATTACCTGACGGCGATGTTGCTGATATCGGAAGTGGGAGACTTCA
>JBNKQE010000545.1:0-954 GCA_050295715.1 Leptospirales bacterium | reverse complement strand
CCTCACCGAAGCGGTGAAGAGCAACTCTAGTGAAATCAAGGTTTGGAGAGGTTCAAGATATTGATTTCTCTTGAGGTCAAGTTACTCTTTTGTGAGTCCTTGTTGGAGAAGTGATACTTGATAGGATAGAGAATCAAAGGCTTGAATCCACCTCAACGTGGATTAGGGGTGATCGGCAAATCACCGAGACCATAGGAAAAATCTTGTGTCTCTCTTGCTCTCTTGTTTCATTACTTGTTGATTACCTTTCCTAGAAATTGTATTGATGCATGTCACCTAGGATTGCAAACCTACTTTAGTTTCGACATAGGCATAATGTTATTTACTTGCTCTTATTCTTCTTCATTAATTTCCGCTGTTTATTAATTAAGTAGCAATTAACTTTTAAAACTGGCTATTCACCCCCTCTAGTCGGTATCCTAGATCCTACAATAGGTTTTCTTCTTATAATGCTTGTCTTTCTTGTAGCTTTTCTCCTTCTTCTTCTTCTTATGTCATCATCTTCTTCCCTATGCTCATAGGGACAATTAGCAATATAATGACCATACTTACCACAATTATGGTAAACCCTCTTGGTCCTTATTCTAAACCTGTTCTTGTCTCTTTTGAAGAATTTTTGCTTGCTCATCATTTTAGAGAATCTTCTTATGAAGAGAGCCATCTCATCAGGATTATATCCAGTGCTCTCATCATCACTATCGTCATCTTCTTCTTCTTCACTTGAGCTTTCAACTACTACTTGCTTGCTCTTGCTCTTCTTGTTAGCCTTGAAAGCAATCTCTTACTTCCTTGTGGTAGTGATGCCTTTGGAGAGGTTCTTGACGTGGTTGGCTTATTCAATATACATTTCATGGTTCATGATCTGACTAAGCACATCATCGGATGACATCCTCTTGTAGGCAGGGTCTTGGTGGATCAAGGCAAGCACATTGTAGTTCATTGGTATGTAGGCCC
>JBNKQE010000544.1:0-977 GCA_050295715.1 Leptospirales bacterium | reverse complement strand
GTACAAGTCAAAGAGCTACGTCTTGCTGGCTATATAAACATAAGTCACGGCTGACTGTAACATGTACTTGACGAAAACAATCGAACAAACACAATTTACTTTTATCTTAGTTTTTACCCTAGTTTTCTATTTTTTCTTCTTTTCATAGTTTAGATCTAGTATCCACCGGTGTCGTCGATGTGGAAGGCGCACGTGAAGTCGAAGGTGTCGTCGAAAAATGAGTTGTAGCAGGTGCACACGAAGTTGAAGGTGTCATCGATGTGTGACGAAGCATGAATGAGCTCTTCAATCTTGTCGGTTGTCGGCCCTGCAATTCCTTTTCTGCCAACATAGCAAGCTGGAACAAACGGTTAACAGTATTGTATTCTTTATAGTCAACAATATCCTGAATTTCAGTTCGCAACCCCCCATAAAAATGACAAATTTTATCCTCAGTCTCCTCATGTACCCCTGCACGAATCATACCCTTTTGTAACTCAGCATAATAATCCTGAAGAGACATATCCCCCTGGTCTAAGCGTTGCAATTTCTTATGTAAATCACATTGATAAGAAGGGGGAACAAATCTTTGACGCATTGCTGTTTTTAACCCATCCCATGTATGTGGTTGTAATCCAATGGTAGCCAATTCATTCCACCAGATAAGAGCAAAATCTTTAAACTCACTAGTGGCTTGCCTAACACGATGTTGTTCAGGAAAAAGGTGGGAACTAAACTTTTGCTCAACAGTCATCTCCCAATATAAATAAGCGTCAGCATCATATGAGCCATTAAAAGGAGGGATACAAAATTTAACTTTAGCAAAAGGATCATCGTTGTGAACATAGTGTTGGTTGTGATGATTTGGATTACCTCCCATACCATGTCGGTTGAAGGGTCGACGTTGGAGTGGAGGAGGATCAGGAAGCTTAGAGTGCTCATCATTGTGAACCCTGGGATCTTCAGTGAATGGATCACTGTCAATATGTGTGTCAGCT
>JBNKQE010000543.1:0-982 GCA_050295715.1 Leptospirales bacterium | reverse complement strand
CCATGAACAATCCCCATAGTGGGACAGATTTCGGTGCGCGGCTTCGTTCAACTCCTTCTTTCCGATGGCTCGAAGCATGGATAGCCACGGAAAGAAGCTTAATCAGTTAGGCGAAATGAACTTAGGTATAAATTATGATTAATTCACCAACAGATTTCCTCTTTTCTGACCCTAAATCACTCTCTGATAAAATATGCTCCGAGAAACCTATAGATGTTGCCAGATTAATTACCGAATTCTCCAGTCTACTTATAGAAAATGATTCCTCTATACTGCATAAAGTAGCAGAATCAATCTCTGTAGAAAAGGAATATCCTTTTTTAGCAGGAAAAGATATTCTGATCACTATTTTATTTCGTATCTTAATATTGATTCTTGATGAAATTCCTTATTTGATACAAGAAAATATATTTTCAGAAATTGGAAAAATTGATTCTGACTTACTATACAATCTTCGCTCATTCTACCCCTTGCCTGATGATTATCTTGTAAATTATACACCTGACAGATTAACTTTGCTTTTTAAGAGACTACCACCAACAATTTCAAAAGAATTCATTGGATATTTTTCGACTGAAGATATTCGTGAATCTCTAAAGGCAAGATTGCCTGAGAACTTTGCAGAAATTGTTTTTAGAAATTTCAAAGAGATTGAAAATTCTTATGGAATAAATGAAGTCATGAAGATTGTAAGAAACACTTCAAGAGAAATCGAAGAAGAATTTGGATCTAGTATTATAAATTACATTGGAAATGAGTAATCAAGTTCCTGCACCTAACTGCATTTTTTCTGCTGATCGGGTAGGAAGCGGGGTTTCCCCGCTGTCCTCCCACACTACCGGCTCACTTCATGCTATTCGCTCTGCTCTGGTGGACATGCGCTTGTTTAAAAGCTACGGATGTTGGTCTGATAATTTTGTCTGCCAGAAAAAGATTTAATATATAATCCGAACGCTATGTCCACCACGATTGATCAAATACC
>JBNKQE010000542.1:0-998 GCA_050295715.1 Leptospirales bacterium | reverse complement strand
AGGATAGGATATATAAACTTTACCTTTTAAATATGCTCTTAACCGCACCATACTGGAATTGAAATAGGCTTCGAAAGAACACCCGCCCGTCGCTAGACAACTCTTAACCGCACCATACTGGAATTGAAATGCATCCAGTTTGCCTTCTACAATATTCGGGCATTTACTCTTAACCGCACCATACTGGAATTGAAATTAAACATGCTGTCAGAAGACGGCAAATATGAGATAGTCTCTTAACCGCACCATACTGGAATTGAAATCGAATCCAGCTCCGGAAATGGCGTGCCGCCTTCAACTCTTAACCGCACCATACTGGAATTGAAATTTCCGTCCCCACAGTTTTCTCGAAAACGTCCCACACGGCTCTTAACCGCACCATACTGGAATTGAAATCGAGAGGGGAGGCTTGATAAAGGATATTTACGATCTGCTCTTAACCGCACCATACTGGAATTGAAATACGGCATCTTCTAGTTCCCCGTCAATAGACAAAAGTTCTCTTAACCGCACCATACTGGAATTGAAATTACGGCAAGCATAAAGGCAAAAAAATAAACGATCTTCCTCTTAACCGCACCATACTGGAATTGAAATTTATCAATCTCCTTTAAAGCGATAGTTTGAGATTTTTCTCTTAACCGCACCATACTGGAATTGAAATCTATATAAATGAGGAGATTCAATAAACCTAAACAAAGCTCTTAACCGCACCATACTGGAATTGAAATAAGCTTTGCTAGTTTTTTTTCCGCTTCTTTTTTTTCTCTCTTAACCGCACCATACTGGAATTGAAATTTAATAGGAAAAGATATTGGTGCCGTACCAGTATTGAAACTCTTAACCGCACCATACTGGAATTGAAATAACTTCCAACTTTACTAAAAAAATTAGCAAAAGAAACTCTTAACCGCACCATACTGGAATTGAAATGGAAAATTAGCACAACGAATTGACAGGGTTCATAGGCTCTTAACCGCACCATACTGGAATTGAAA
>JBNKQE010000541.1:0-1037 GCA_050295715.1 Leptospirales bacterium | reverse complement strand
GCGCGCTGCCGCGCGGGCCCGGCGCGGCGCGCGGCGACTGACAAGCGGGGCCCGCTTGTCAGCGATTTCTGAATTAATAAAATACCCGATGGAAATTAGCTCAAAACAAATAGCTGGAGACTTGGAAAAATTCTGGAAAAATTCATGGAGGTAGGAAATTTAATTTGGAACACTTTTCCCAATTGACATTTTCCCCAATTCTCCACGGATTTTGAATTATTCCAAAATTTTCGAGTCAAAATCAGTTTGACTAAATTGTGGTCAATTAGCCTAGTTGCAACAGCTATAGATTCTTCACCAGAGCTCCATTTTGGACAAGGTGTGCTCCATGGTGTTCTATGAACCTTGCACTATGATCATGTTGACATGCAAAAGATAACTCCCACAATTGAAGGAGTTATAGCACTCACAAAGTGGCTAACTGATAAGCAATTTTCAGCACAACTTGCTAAGTCTGAAATCTGGGTTATGTAGCCATCTTTGGACACTTGAAACAATTGTCTCCCCAGCTCCAAAATTTATGCAAATTTGCACACTTGTAGATCATGACATCAGGAACAAATTCTCTTTTGGAAGTGGAGACTAACTCGGTCTATATTAATTATGAAAAATCCACAACCGAGCCTAATGGTCCACACTAATCCAGAATTTGCAAACTTCAAATTTGATTCTAGACTTCGAATTTGATCAACACTTAGAGTCTCATAAACATGTGATTAACATAATCATGGGGTTTAGAGACATGGGGTGTTACAGCACATTGGCCTTGATGAACTTGTTAAATTCTTGATCTTTAGTGTTCACCCTAGAGTTGTGCTTGTCACTATTTTTATAGCCAATTCCACTCTTGATATGTGGTCTCCTTACATTCAAGAAGATACTCCTTGCATATTCTACTTTTTCATACTTCTCATTTTGAACTTGCTTCTTTGAAGGTTAAGAAGCAATTATTTGGTGCGGTTTTTCCCTTTTTAAGCTTTTTCACCACATTGCTACAATTATCTTGAGGAGGTTGCACTTTAGTTTGCTTCTTCAAC
>JBNKQE010000540.1:0-1231 GCA_050295715.1 Leptospirales bacterium | reverse complement strand
CCATTATAAAGGGAAGCGCAATTACAAGTAGAATCTGTATCATCCCGGGACGCTTTTCACGGGGGTCCAGTGCAAAGTCTTTCATATAGTATCTTTTTCGGCCGATTCCCCTTTTTTCTGCAAAACTCTTAGCCTGGCAGAACGTGATGCTGCATTTGCATGGACCTCATTCTCGGAAGGAGCGACCGGATTACGGGTTAAATCAAAAAAAGAGAACCCTGGATCAGCCTTTCTTTTCCACTCTTTTTGCATCTCTCTTCTATTATATTGCTCCGGAGATTCCCCGAGCTCACGAAACCTCATTTTTACCGGCCGGTCTTCCAGTGAGTGAAATGTGAGAAAGGATAGCATTCCACCCGGGGCCAGCAGTTCCGGAAAAAAGGCAAGTACCTGATTTAGTTGATCGAGTTCCCCGTTTACGGCAATGCGAAGCCCCTGAAATACACGGGTAGCCGGATGAATCCTGCTTCTGGAACTGCCCGGTATTGTTTTTTTTACAAGATCGGCAAGCTGCCTGGCGCTCTCGATAGGGCGATTCTCAATGATTCTTGAAGCAATCCTTCTGCTGTACCTCTCTTCGCCGTATTCATGAAAGATACGAGCCAACTCTTCCTGGCTCTCCTTATTGAGAATGTCAGCAGCGCTCCTCTCCAGATCGGGGCTGAGTCTCATATCGAGTTTATGGTCTGTGTATGAGAACCCCCTCTCCGCCCCCAGAAAATGATAGGTGGAGACTCCCAGATCAAGAAGGGCAAACTGAACCTGTGCACTCTTCAATATATCAAAAGAGTCTCCAAAAGGGCAGAGCATAAGGACTGTTTCTCCGGATTTCGGTAAATTACCGCCGTATTCTGCGGTCCTGACAACGATACCTTCCGCCTCAAGACGCCGCGCAGCCCGCTGGATCATTTCCGGGTCCCTGTCAAGCCCCAGGATGGACGCATCGGGAAAACTCTTTCGAAAAGCAAGTGTATGCCCTCCCTCCCCCAGAGTCCCATCAACGATTAAACCAGCGGGATGCAACTCCATAGCAGACCGTGCAAAAGTAAGGATCTCTTCAACTAAAATCGGTATATGTAAGGTTTCACTCATAATATCTGATTGTGGCCTGCAGATTGTTCTCTCTATGAAAACAACATCTTTTTTAATCCCATAATTAATGCAACGGGATTTATAATCATTGTCCGGATATCATTCGTGGTTATAAAGGGATTTACTTCAGTGTTCTGTC
>JBNKQE010000539.1:0-1226 GCA_050295715.1 Leptospirales bacterium | reverse complement strand
ATTAAATGTATAAATCTTAGATTATTGAATTTTTAAGTTGTGATTAATTTAGTAAAATACTAAAAATGCTATGGGTAAATTAGTAAAGGGCTTGTAAGGAGTTAATATGGTTAAGTGGTGCATGAGCATATAATATACCACTCTTTGTACCTCATGCATTGCATTTATGTTAGTGACTCATGTTTGCATATTTGCGATAGATCACGTGGAGCACGGACTCGAGGAACCTCCGGAGCCAGCACCAATCGAGGCCGGTAACTGCGAGCAAGACCAAGGCAAGCCCCGGTGCATCTAACCACAATCCTTGAGTTTATTTTTGTTATTATTTCTATCTTTTATTTATGATTCTTGGATGTGCATTAAGTGCTAGGAGTTGAATTGGTACCTAGTTGCATTACGATACCTTCCGATCTATCCTTGTGCCCCTCTACTAGAGATAGGTCGTTAGCGATGGCTAGGCGTAGATGTAGGCTACGGCAGATGGCCGAGTGGTCGAAAGACCACGTGACGGCCATAGGTTCTTTAAAATCTCAGCACTTTGGTCTTTAGCAAAAATGTGGTTAAAATGGAGACCGGGCGGGGCCATTAGGGGAAAGTGGGGACAGCTGGTTGGGAAGGTCGGGGAGTGGGTATGTGGCAAGCTGGCACCTCCAAGGTTGTAGCCCCTGACTGTGTCGGTTAAGGACTGATGGGTTGGCCCTCGTGAGCAAGTATTGAACGTACTGATCGCATGCTGGTGTTATGGGCCCAGTAAACCAATATAACATTTTCATGAACAGATGCTTGGCTTAAGCCTGCTGCTTCAATGGTTGTTGTTGGAAGAGAAACTGGAGCGGGTCCCGCGGGCCACTCAACCAAGCTAAGAGGTGGAGTCGGGAGCACTTTTTCTAGGGAGAAGTGAATCTTTCCAACTCTGTTGGGTCAGTGTGAAAGGTTGCCATGTAAGGGGACTTTCCTTGGAAAGTGTACTGGTGGCATACGTGGACAGGCGCAAGAAGCATATGTGGCGTGTGTATCAGTTTTCCCATGAATTTGTACATCGATTCGAATCGCCATGACTCTGGGATATGAGTAACCGCTTGTCTCGTGGTAGTCTTCATATAGTTAATTAATGGAATAATGTTTATTAATGAATCATGATTATGCTTTATTATAATTACTTGTTTGACAACTCTTGTTTGGCTTAGTTTAGGTTTACCTTGCTTAAAGTTTAATTAACTTAGCTT
>JBNKQE010000538.1:0-1270 GCA_050295715.1 Leptospirales bacterium | reverse complement strand
CGGGAGTGCGGACACATGCAATTGGGGGATTATATAGTGCATGTGCCGCACCGGGCTTTGGGCAAATTGGCCACACCGTTCGGTGTGTCCAACTTCAGATAATCCATTCGTTAGTTGCAATGGCCAAATTATCATTTTTCGTTTTATTTCAATTTCATAGAAATAAATTTGACAAAACATCTGAGTAGTAACATACATGCATTTAGGCGCCATCTGACATAATATCGGCCGGAGTTTAAAATGGATTTAAGTAAGCTAAACCGCAAAATTTCGTTGCTTTGCCCGACATGTGGCAATGATCAATTTGAAACTATAGATGATAATCCAAATTCAGAAATGTATAAATGCCCTTCTTGTAAAAGAATAATTTCACATGATGAATTGTTCAATGAGAACGGATCCCTAATTGAAAGTGAATTCGATGAAATCCGCGAGGAAGCCACAAAGATGGTTAAGGATGAATTCGATAAAATGCTGAAAAAAACATTCGGCAAGAGTAAACATTTTAAATTATCATGATTAGTATGAAAATTCAATTTGCAGACATTATAGCCTTAATTGCCCTACTTATTTCTATATACTCTATTTATAAGACTATTCAGTTTAATAAAAGACAAAATGAGTTTGCAAAAACTGCTAATCACCTCAATAAACTTCTTGTTGAAAAAGAAAATTTGGATATAGTTTCGAAAAAAAAGGCAGATATATCTGCAAATTTTATTCATCCTGGAAAAAACAAATACAGACTTAAAGTATATAATAAAGGTGCTGCAACGGCAAAAAATGTGAGAATTGATTTCCCAGATGGTAATACAGTCTTGTCAAATTATGACGTAAACAGTAAATTTCCTGTAGAAATAATGGAACAATTTCATAGTATTGAGTTAATAGCATCAATTCATATGCAATCACCTCGAAAATTGACTGTTAAGTTAACATGGGATGACGATTTTAAGCTCAATAATGAAAAGATTCTCACTCCGGTGATATCATAACTTTTCGCCAATGGCCACTGCAACTAACTTAAAGATTATGCGCTGCGCTCAGGCACTCACTTCGTTCGGCCTGGCTTGGTCCTTGCCCTCGCCCTCGCCCTTCGGTCGTGCGGATGCATGCAATCTGGGGAGAATATAATGCATGCACCGCACCGGGCTACGGACAGATTTGGCTGCGCCAAACCTCGCATAATCCGGTCGTTACTTGAAATCCCGCCCCTGTACGGGGCTACCATGTTTACTCATAAGTTCACCCTGATTTTGCACATTTTTAT
>JBNKQE010000537.1:0-1331 GCA_050295715.1 Leptospirales bacterium | reverse complement strand
CCGTAAAATGGGTTACCACAATACAAGTAGGTAAAACAGGAGGCACGTGATGAAAAGAAAAGCATATGTAGGAATGGATGTCCACAAAGATTCAATTACCCTTGCAGTTCTTTATGCCGGAAAATCAGAGAAGGAGACTGTCAGCACAATTCCTAACGATGAAGTAGCCATAAAGAGGTTTTTCAACAAACTCCAGAAAGAAGCTCAATCGATTGAGAGCTGTTATGAAGCTGGAGTTACAGGATATCCGCTTTATCGATTTCTGACCATGATGAAAATCGAGTGCAAGGTCGTTGCGCCGGGCAAAATCCCGAGAAAGGTATCAGATCGGATCAAGACGGACTCTCGTGACGCTGTGAAGCTTGCGAGACTTCTGCGAAGTGGAGATCTTGAATCCATCCGGATCCCCACAGAGCAGGAAGAGGGCCTCAGGGATTACCTTCGTTCTCGTGACGATCTCCGTCTTGATCTGGCCCGGCATAAAAACAGGATACTAAAATTTCTTCTGAGAAAAGGGATTAGCTATTCGGGTGCAAGATACTGGACACAGGTTCATTATAAGTGGCTTGATGGTATACAGTTTGATGACCCCCTGGTGCAGGAAACTTATTCGAACTATTATCGCCAAATTCGAAGAGCGGATGAAAACTTGAAGTCTATGGACAAAAGCATTAAAAATATCGCCGAAACGGAACCTTATCAAGAAAGAGTTGCAATTCTTCGAGCATTTAAGGGAATCGATTATCTTACAGCCATGTTTTTGATTGCAGAAGTGGGTGACTTTAGCAGGTTTGCCAGCGCCGGTTCGTTTATGAGTTTTCTGGGTCTTGTTCCCGGCGAATATTCCAGCGGTGGAAAAAGACGTCCAACGGGAATCACAAAAGCGGGAAGTTCTCTTCTTCGTCGGATTCTAACAGAAGCATCCTGGCATCAACGGTGGCCGGGATCGGGTGGTGTCAGGCTTGTGGAAAGACGAAAGGATCAACCTGCTAAGGTTATTGCGATAACAGAGAGGGCAGCATTACGCTTGCATAGAAAATTTAAAAAATGCAAGAAAGAGGAAAAAGTTCCCAGGTAACCATAACAGCGGTATCGAGGGAGTTCGCAGGATTTATCTGGTCAGCAATGAAAGATGTAGCTTGAAATTTGAGTATTGGGCGGATAAATGGATAGAGAAAGAGGCCGATAAAGGAAGACGCTCGTGCCTAACTTTGTTGAGGCGTTTACACTTTTGTGTATCCGATCCTCGTTTAAAGAGTGAGTCAGTTCCCGATGGATCAAATGTCATGCGGTATCCAACCCGCGAATATCAGTCTGATCAATCATCGCGA
>JBNKQE010000536.1:0-1431 GCA_050295715.1 Leptospirales bacterium | reverse complement strand
AAGCATTTTATATATACGGTAACTCTATTGAAATATTTAACAAATTTTAGCAGATTCTTATGCCGGGCAAAATCTTGATAACCATCGTGATAGTCTGAACCTGCTTCGCAGCGAAGAATTAATATCAAACAGGTAACTTATCCGGTATATATAATCATGAGTATTAATATTACAGAATGAGTCAAACTGAATACTGTTTAATAAATGGTCAAGCTGCAGTTATCGGGACGAATACATGTTGATTCGAGCAATGATGTTCATGGGATTTCGAAGTTGTTCTGAATTAAATGAGGAGCGTACAGTCTTATGAATCTGTCTGAATTTAAAGTGCTTATTGTCGAAGATGATGCCGTTCCTGGAATGTATCTACAGAGAAAACTAAATAGAATGGGACTTGTTGTGACCGACATTGTAACAACCGGTGAAATGGCAATAGAGATTGTTAAGAGCAATCCACCTGATTTAATACTCATGGATATAATGCTTGCCGGTGAGTTGAATGGGATTGCTACAACATATGAAATTAGAAAATTTTCACAGGTCCCGGTATTTTTTATGACCGGTTATAACGAAGTCGAAATCGAGGGTGTTCTCAGAGAGATAAGGTTTACGAGTATATTTTCAAAGCCAATCGTTGTTCAGGATATTATAAAATCTATTGATTCATTAAGGAGGAAGGATAGTGAAGCAACAATTTGAAATCTTTTAATTTTACTGAATTTAATGTAAATCTGAATTTTTATATTACTTGATTGCGCATTTCTCCTTTTAGAAAAGACTGAATATTTTCTGCTACCTCATTGACCAGACGCTGTCTCGATTCTACGCTCGCCCATGCAATATGGGGAGTAATCAACAGTCGATCCTTATTTTTCATAGAGAACACGGGGTGAGTATTACGTACAGGTTCCTGATCAAGAACATCGAGTGCGGCTCCGGATATTTTATTCTCATCAATAATTCTTACTAAATCTTTCTCGATAATTATTCCACCTCTGCCCATGTTGAGCAAGAAGGCTGTTTTTTTCATATTTAATAGACGATCATAATCAAGGATATTTTCAGTCATTGCGTTAAGCGGAGAGTGAATTGATACGATATCGGATCTCTGGAGCAAATCAATAAGATCCGTTTTTTCAAGCGAATCCGAATTGTTTCTGCCAGATGGTGAATGGTAGATAACATTCGCTCCAAAGGCAGCGGCAATGTCCGCAACGCGTTTCCCTATAGTACCAAGACCAATGATTCCCCAGGTCTTATTATGTAGCTCATGGAAAGGCCGGGCGAAATGTGTGAAAATCGCACTCTCTGAATACTTACCGGATTTCGTATAATTGTCATAGTAATTGATATGCTGTAACAAATAAAAGAGCGATGCAAATGTATGCTGTACAACACTCTCGGTTGAGTATCCGGCTACATTTGTTACAA
>JBNKQE010000535.1:0-1476 GCA_050295715.1 Leptospirales bacterium | reverse complement strand
CATACCGGAGATGCTGCGGAGAGAGCGGCCACTTCCATTAATGCGAAGGCATTCACCGTTGGAAAGGATATCGTTTTTGGTAAAGGCGAATATCGTCCCGGGACGAAGGATGGCGACCATCTGCTGGCACATGAGGCAGCTCATACGCTGCAGAATACTGGAGCATCGACTCAGACAATCAGCCGGGCCCCTGCCGATGACGAGGAAAAAAGAAGAATGGAAATGGGGACCCACAGGTCCACCAGACCGCAATACCCGACGCCTGCACAATTACAAAAACCAACAGATACAAAACCGCCATCGCCCCGGTTCGACATGCAAGGCGTATTACCGGACAATTATAGCAAACTCCCTCCCGAGGAAAAAAAGGCAATCGATTCAATCGTTCCATCTGAAAAGAGACGCAAAGGATCTCTCACCCATCCAAACTATGGAGTCTACTATCAACCGAAGGAAGAACCCAGGCATACGAAACCCTCTGATATTGATCTTGCCGTATTCTCCGCACACACATATGAACACAAAGGAAAACTCCCCGAAGGCGCATCCATCGTCAGCGATAAAGAGCAGGCAGAAATTGGACTGTCAGGATTGGTGCTAAGGCGAGATGCTATTGGATTTAAATCCACACTCTATAAAACGCGAGAGGGATGGTATGTGTATGCTTTTGCGGGAACCGACGGCTTCAAAGATCCGGAGGACTGGAATAACAATATTCTACAGGGCCTGGGAAAATTCGCACCTCAGTATGACCGAGCTGCACGTAATGCAGAGATTTTAGAAACTTGCAAAGTGAAAGACAGGCTCAGAATAACGGGACACTCCCTTGGAGGTGGACTGGCAAGTCTCGCATCCCTTGTATCGGGCATCAAGGCTGTAACATTCAACGCCCCCGGACTCAATGAAAAAACCATAGAAAGATATGTAAAAGGAAAAACGGATCCAACAAAATTGATTCGAGCATATATCCGGGTCGGCGAGGCATTGAATTCCATACTGGCACTGGCGGGGATGCCTGCGGACGGAGAACGAGTGTATTTAACCGACCTTCCCGAGGATATGGTTCAATACCTTGCACCCTTTGTAGTGCCGGGCGGGGAATTCGTGACCCTGTACAAGGGCTATACAAAGCATGATATTTACGAAGTCATAGAGACAATGCGAAAAGAAGGAATAGAATGAAAAGAGTAACCCTTATGTTTTTCCTGTTTCTCATTGCAGCAACAGGCTGTGACAGATTCAGGCCAGGAGTCTATGTGAACGGAAAATATGTCGGAGATATCTTCGAAGATCCACAGGTTCAAGCGCTGGCCATCGCAGCGGCAAAAGGCGATATTCAGAAGATTGAGAAACTTCAGAAAGATGGAGTGGATGTAAACTCGAAGGGAAAAGAGGGGGCTACTCCCCTCTTCTGGGCATTTCTTGCACAAAACAAAATCGGATATGAAAAGCTCCTGAGGCTGGGAGCTGATCCCA
>JBNKQE010000534.1:0-1532 GCA_050295715.1 Leptospirales bacterium | reverse complement strand
AATTTCTTTACGCTGAGTCCGCTTGCTTTGAATTCTTCATGGATCTGTTTCCAGTCCTGGGTCTTTGTTTTTTCCATCCTTCGAATATATCAGACTCAGCGGTTTTTGGGAAGATGTCCGTCCTTAGACGCTTACCATTCTTGCAAATGCAGGACCTGATCTATTCTGAGTGCCTGCACATAAATGATCTTCGATGAATAGAGCGTGAATTGCAAATACATTCACTGTTCTACATCGCCTGTATTCACTGTCGCGTTTTGTGATCCTGCCGGGTTTATATGAAACCACAGATCGAATTTTATCAAGCAACTGGACCGGACGCTCATCAAGGCAAACAACCGGTTCTGAAGCTTCTACCGGTTTTTCCAATAAATCCCAAATTGCCTCCATTCCGAACAGATTCAAGTCTTCCAATCAGAAGCTTTTAAGTTTTTTTCTAGCATCTGTTTTTAACTTCAGTTTGAGTTAACGGTTGGCACGATTTTCGTCTTGTTGAAAATTTTTGTTCTCATTGAATATGACAAATTAGATACATTAAAACGAGCCAACAATATAATTCAGCGGATGGCGTTAACAGTGGCTGCGCAGGCACGGCAAGTTTAATGGTCTTATCGCTGATCACGACGTTAGGAATGCTTGAGGAAAAATTGAATGAATCAGGATTATGATAGAAGTTTATTGGAAGGTTCTG
Organism: Leptospirales bacterium; assembly: GCA_050295715.1. Taxonomy (GTDB): domain Bacteria; phylum Spirochaetota; class Leptospiria; order Leptospirales; family Leptonemataceae; genus JBNKQE01. Next base: position 841 of record JBNKQE010000534.1, on the reverse strand, counting down.
GTCGACCAGGACCCTCTATGAATGCAGCGGTCAGCAAATACAGCAAGCCAGGCCGAGGATTGTTGGTTGTCACTATCGGGGCTGCTGGAGGTCGGGTGTGGTTCCGGAATCTATATAAAACGTGCCTGTGAACTGAATCCTTTATTAACTGCGGTTGGCCTGGAAGTTCAGCAAAGTGTTGCGGATTTTACCAGGGAAAGATCCATCATTGCATCTGATGAATATATGGACATCAATGACAGATGGTTACGGCCCTTTACCTACTCCAGAGCAATTACATGATCACCTGGAAAAAGTGGGTTATCATAATATTAAACGTGGAAAGTTGATTCCAGAGTTTGTATTATTCAGGGCTAATAAATAGTCAAAATAAAATTGACGCAATCACATAACCAGAGTAATTCAGCCGATGCAAAAAGCCGTGTGGCTGATTGGCGGTGTTAGCTTCAAAAAGACATGGATAGCATTTTTCAAAAAACTGCCGATCGTTTGTATCCCGATTCACCGGAAACCAATCAGCTCAAGAAAACATTTTTCAACATGCTTGTGTACATTCAAGAGAATGATTGGCAGGGTGCCTGTCATGCCGCAACAGCAATCCTGTTTGTTCTCCTCCGTGAACAACGAATCGAAGCCGTTCCATGCGTCGGGGAAGTATCGAAAGCTCAGAATCTACACCGTGGTAAAGAAACCGAATTGCATTACGGTTCCGACATCGGTCGGGGCCTCTATCCTCAGGCATTAAAGATTGCGCAAATGCCGATGAACAATGGCGTTATGTGTTAATAAATCCGGAGAAATGAAATGAAGGTATCTGTATATATTGCGACCACTCTTGATG
>JBNKQE010000533.1:0-1548 GCA_050295715.1 Leptospirales bacterium | reverse complement strand
TAATGTACGGACTCCAATTTCCATCCATAAGAGAACTTCATGTTATAGATACTGTTGGATGAAACAATTCACCTATGTATAGCTGAATTGTTTCTTTTATTCATTGCCTGAGTAGTTAGAAATTATATATCTTAAATCTTGTCTGGAGCAAAATTTGCCGATGACTACTTTTATATTATTTAGCCAATAGATTTGTCTCTAAAGTTCCAAATGTTTTAAGATCGAACTAAAATATTAGTCCCGACGATTCGAAATAGTATTGCAATCAATCGAATCCAAGGTGAAATATACGATATTTCGCATAACTGATATAGCATTCCCCTTCAGCTTTGTTTTATGCAGCATTACACATCGGGGGGATGAAGGGAGGGAGGGAGGCGGTTTTCGCGACGGTTGATCAGACTGGTATTCGCGGGTTGGATACCTCATGACAGTAACTGCATTCTTGCACTGCAGCGGGCCACTTCGGACCTGCCCTGTAAAAGGAAAGTTGGCGAACCTGGCAAGGTGTCATATCCAGTTCGGTAGTCTGCAGATCATGTTTGAATATAGCACCAGCAGACAAAACTGAAAACTTCTGGAGTATACATCCCACTCAACCCTCCAGCGAGCGAATGATAGCAGCTCAAGCGTGGCAGCCGTAAAAAGGATAGTACTACTGGAGCTGTTGGAGTTTGAAGCCTTGAGCTGAGCCTGGCTCACCGAAGAGGTAGAAAACTCCAACAGCTTCAGCCACTGTATACAAAACAGGGCTGCCAGCGTAGAGAGGGTGTCATGAAGTGAGCATGGTTTAGCGGGACGCACGACAATCATCAGTTAGCCGAAGTATGCGGATGGTATCTATTATTTGTTGCTAGCTATAATCTCAACTTCTTTTTTTCGATCTTCGTTTCCTTGCGGGTACTGGTTTAAAATCTTCATGAACTTGAAATGAAAATTTTGTCGCAGAGACTATATGATCCTGTTTGATAATCAACTCAATTCTTTCTTTTGTTTTATTACTGTAATCGTTCACATAATTAACCTCCAGGGTATCCTTGTCTCTGTACCCGCTTAGTAAAGGAGAAATAATGATTTCTTGATCGGCGCCCTCTGTTTCAGTTGGCTCACCCATGCTAAGAACTTCACCAACATAGAATCTACGATCAGATAAATCTATACGAATAAGGCGTTCATATGTTTCTTCACTAAGGGTTGCCCATGCAAGAAGATTATCCAACGGGCTATCTTCAAACAATTTAAATAAATAGTATGCTTTTACAGTGGATATTGAAAATGTTCTTAATTTGAAAAACAATCTTACAAAATCCAATCCTGTATAGATAAAAGGGCTAATAATACTTATAACAGAGGCTATTAACAAAAATACAGAGAAAAGGTTATTGTAGTTAATCGGAAATTTAAGGAGGGTGATAAAAGTTTCAATATCACAAAAAAAATAATAATACAATAGACCAGATGAAATCCCGGAACTGAAGTTCCCCCCGTTTCCTGGACTCCGATAAGTAATTTTGAAGGAGTGGTAGAATGGGACAAAGGGGCCAACAT
>JBNKQE010000532.1:0-1616 GCA_050295715.1 Leptospirales bacterium | reverse complement strand
ATGACTGTTGAGGTCTCGCTCATAAAAAGGAAGATTCATTCAGCTACATATAAAAAGGATGAACTTACACGTAAAAATAATGCCCTGAAAAAAGTTGTGGCTGAAATGTCAGGGAGCAGTATAGATCGTCTCTACTGGAAGCAGCATGGTGTTCTTCCTTTCTATATAAAAAACAGAGTCATTAACCTGAGGCTGGATGATGATTCGGATGACACAAAGAGCGATTCTGATTCAGACAATAATTCAGAGCTTCATGAACGCTCTTCAACCGGTGATACCGGGCGGACTGTCGATGGGAGTGTTATTGTCATTCCCTCTCCGGGTGACAGGCCTTAGAAACTTCATAATTCACATTGTCCCATCAGGAATAACCATTGAAATCTGTCGAACTCATTGAAACTCTTTCACGAATTAACCTTCCGGACTGTGTGAACCTGGTTCAGCATGAGAGTGACATCGATATAAATTCAATTACCGATGATACGAGGACCATTGATAAAAGTACACTGTTTGTTGCAACAGAGCAGGGACTCCCTTATCTTGATAGTGCTATTGCGAAGGGTCCGGCTGCTGTTCTAATATCAAAGGAGAATCTTTCGGAATCTCATCGTGACGCACTCTACCGGTCAAATATATCCATTCTAATAGTAACGGAAAGGTGCAGACTAACCGAGGTTCAGGGAATTTTTGCATCAGCTCTGAACAATGATCCGTCCGGAACTCTCCATACAGTCGGCGTTACAGGCACAAATGGAAAGACATCTATTGCCTGGATGCTCTTTCATATATGGCAGTCACTGGGAATTCGTGCCGGTATGATTGGAACACTGGGAGTCCGCATGTCCTCTGCAGATGGAGTTATTGAGAGAACTACCGGATATACAACTCCTCGGGCTCCTCAGCTTCAGTCTATACTTGCGGAAATGCGCGATTCGGGTATCACTCATGTTGTAATGGAGGTCTCGTCTGAGGCACTGGCTCTGGGAAGAGTCGACGGATGCCGATTTAACAAAGCGATATTCACAAATCTCACACCGGAGCATCTGGACTACCACAAAGATATGGAGTCTTATTTTGCTGCAAAAATGACTTTAATAAATCGTGTTATGGACCAGGGGGGAGATCTTGTCATTTATGAGAATGATGCGTACGGCCGCAGGATCATCGATGCTGCAAGAGAGAGAAATTATTCAGGCGTCATACCTGTATCAGAGATGAGGGATCTGAAGCTGCAGGTTCCCGGTGTTATCTATCAAATAAATGCAACCCTTGCCATGAAAGCTTCGGGTTTTGATGAGACCTCTGTGAGAGAAGTTCTTATGACAATCCCTCCTATCCCGGGAAGGCTTGAGCCGGTCTACTCAAAAGCTCAGCAGGAGTTGTTGCAGCTCGATGGAGTTTTTCCCCACAGGCGCGGCATTGTCGATTATGCTCACAGTCCCGACGCACTGGAGAAACTCCTGCGTGAAGTGAGAAATATGGGAAACCGCACGATCATATGTGTATTTGGCTGCGGAGGTGACCGCGATCGCGCCAAACGACCACTCATGGGTGGTATAGCATCCCGTTTGAGCGATTACGTTATTATTACGGATGACAATCCACGCAAAGAAGAC
>JBNKQE010000531.1:0-1651 GCA_050295715.1 Leptospirales bacterium | reverse complement strand
AAAGCCCGGCTGACTTTATTTCAACTGTTTACAGACCAATGATGGCTGTTGGCGGCGATTTCTATGAATTTATAAAATTTGAAAATAGCAATGATATTGGAATTTTTATAAGTGATGTTTCCGGACATGGTATATACGCGGCCTTTATTACTGCCATGTTGAAAACACTGCTACTTCAATCCGAACAAAAAAAGACTGATCCTGGTGAATTGTTAAGTTATCTAAATGATTCAATTCGCCAGATGACGACGGATCAGTTTATTACCGCTTTCTACTGTATTTATAATCCGGATACCCGGATGCTGAAGTATTCCAATGCAGGTCATAACTATCCTTTCTCGATTGAAGGGGAGAAAATTCATGAAGTAACCGGAGGAAAGAGTTTTCCCCTGGGTGTCCTTTCCAGTAGTGAGCTTCAGACAAGGGGGCAGCATTACCACAATGCCGAGATGGTTCTCCCATCTTCTTCCCGGCTTCTCATTTTTACCGACGGCCTTTTGGAAGTCATTCCGATACAGGGCGGCCTCACATATGAAGAAACCCGGCTCAATCAGGTTTTACTGGATAACATGAGTCGAAACGGTGAGGATTTGTTAAAGGAACTGGTGCAGGATCTTCATCGTTATCGCGGGTCAGGAAGGTTCGAAGACGATATTTGTGTCGTTTGCATGGATATTCCATGAAGTATGATTGTTAAGATTGTTATTAAAATTAATTGCGAAACGGACGGGTCGTTATAAACTTGTGATATTCATAAGCAGAAAGAAATTATTGCAATGACGGGTTTGGGTGAACGTAGCTGGAGACGAATGCTTGCCACACTTCTCGATTACGGAATCTGAAATCGGAGAGTCACAGGCCCCAGGTCGGGTTTCCCAATCCAATGAAATCACTGCGCTTTTTGTCTCCACGACTCTGACCGGAGACTGAAGGTGTCTTTAATTGCCTGATAATCCATCTCTGCGGTATACAACCTGGAAGAAGGGTTTCTTAATGAAGAGTGGAAGTGAATCAAAACCGAATCCCGGAGAATTCTATTTGAGAGCACCTTCCACTCTGATTGATGAGATTCTTGATTCTGAGGTCCGTACTGATTGAAAGAAAAAGGATTAGAGTTCCTTCCTTCAAAGACTAACCGGCTCTCTTTGATAGTATGTAAAAGCGACAGGACCAGCTCTTTGACTGCCTGCAGATTTTAAGTAAGGCAGGATGTATCGTCCCCCGCACAGAGACAGGGGACAATATCGTTATCGCACTATGAAAAGCTCAAGTTGAGTCCGCTTTGCTTATGCAGGCTTGCATGCTAAAGAAAATGAAAAAAGTTACACGCTTTTTGTAGCAAGCTTCTGGCCGGGAACCTCAAGAAACTCAGAGCCTCCCATCATCAGGCACTCCTGAAGACCATTTTGAAGATTGCTGGAAACTTTCCCGAGTTGCTGAGCAAGGGAACGGGCGGCTATTCCGCTTCTATTTCCACTGCGGCAGACAAAGATGACTTTTTTAGCCCAGTCTATTTCACTGAGCCGGCCCATGAGTGCTGCCAGCGGAATAAGTTTTGAACCTTTTATATAAAATTGCTGATACTCAAAAGTTTCGCGAACATCTATTAGTTCTATCTCATCTGCATTGTTTTCCATAAGTTCTCGCAGCT
>JBNKQE010000530.1:0-1687 GCA_050295715.1 Leptospirales bacterium | reverse complement strand
TTCCAGCTCTTTCAGTGTATCCAGCTCTGTAATCCATTTTTCGCCAATTGTCTCTGTAATAAGTTCTGATAGTTCGGGATTCGCACCGAGAAGCCAGCGTCTGTGAGTAATACCGTTTGTTTTATTCTGAAATTTTTCGGGCCACAGTCCATGAAAATCTTTGAATATTCTGGTTTTAATCAGCTCCGTATGGAGAGCCGCCACTCCGTTCACGGTTTTCGAACCTATAATTGCAAGGTTTGCCATTCTTACGGATTTGACAGGCTTTTCTTCAATAATGGAAAGACGTTCAATCGTATCTTCAGGGATCTTTTTTGCGCGAAGCTCAGAGAGGAAGTCGAAATTGATCTGGTAAATGATTTCAAGGTGTCTTGGAAGTAGGTGACCGAACATCTCGATTTCCCATTTTTCAAGAGCCTCCGGCATAACTGTGTGGTTGGTGTAACCCAGACAGGAGCGGGTTAACTCAAGTGCTTCATTCCATTCAAGCCCCTCAGAGTCCATGAGAATTCTCATCATTTCGGGAACAGCCAGAGCCGGGTGCGTATCGTTCAATTGAAAGAATGTCCTCTCCGGTAATTTATTGATATCGCCTTCTTCACTCTTGAATGTTTTGAGGGCGTCCTGGAGGGTGGCGCTTACAAGAAGATATTCCTGCTTGAGTCTTAACTCTTTCCCCTGGAGAACATTTTCATTGGGATATAAAACCTTTGAAATGCTCTCGGACATCACTTTGTTCTCAACAGCGGCAACATAGTCACCCTCGTTGAAATCTTCAAAGCTGAACTCAGAACTGGATCTTGCTGACCAGAGCCTGAGTGAGTTAACTGTTTTTGTACCGTATCCCGGTACCATAATGTCATGAGCCATGGCCATGATTGTTTCACCGGGAGTCCACATCGTGGCAGTCTCTCCTGAACCGGTAATATATTTTTCAGTATATCCATAAAAGTGTACGGGGAACATTATATCCGGTCGCATGATCTCCCAGGGATTGCCACGGGTCAGCCATGTGTCCGGTGCTTCTTTTTGATAGCCATCTACAATATGTTGATGAAAAATTCCAAATTCATAGCGAATACCGCATCCCATGTTCGGAAGATTCAGTGTGGCAAGGCTGTCAATGAAGCATGCAGCAAGACGACCGAGTCCTCCATTCCCGAGTCCTGCATCAGGTTCATACTCTTCAATATCATGTATATTGAAACCGAGTTCTTTGAGAGCGTTTTCGGCCAGTCCCCAGGATTTCAAATTTATAAGGTTATTTTTAAGCAGACGGCCAAGGAGAAACTCCATGGAGAGATAGTAGACTCTTTTGCCCTTATTTTTCTTATAACGTTCCTGAGTTGAGTTGTAGTAATCCGTCAGTAAGTCACGGACTGTATATGCCAGGGCCTGGTAGATATCAGCACCGGTTATATTACTTTTGTATTTGCCGACCGTATATTCCAGGTGTCGGACCAACGTTCTTTCAAAGGCATCCAGAGAATCTATACCTCTATTTTCCAGCAGTTGCCTTAGCTTTTCATATTTTTCGTCGGTTGAAATTTTGTTCATTATAAATGACTCCGGTAAGCGATATTTTCTAATAGGATTGTCCGGTAGCTCCGGTGTTGCCAATAATCAGACAGGCCCAATTATGATTCCAGTATTTATATTTCTTAAATATAATATCCAGGAACGGGTA
>JBNKQE010000529.1:0-1721 GCA_050295715.1 Leptospirales bacterium | reverse complement strand
CCCCACCAGGGCCGGTGGATACTACAGAAACTTTTCCGGAAATAACTTTACTCGAATTTTGTGATGAATCCATATTTATGCCATAAAATAAAAATGATCGAAAATATCAAGAGCGATCTCAGGGTCATAATATTTCATTAGCAATTTTCTCCCGGGTTGTAAAGAGAACCAACATAGGATACACCTTTATGTCAAATAAAAGTTTGAAACTGTTTAAACGGCGGCTGCTATTGTGACATCCCCGTAGATATGTTTTCGCAAGAATAGATGTTTGTAACTGGAAGCAAGAACCGCGCATGGCTCAGCAACTCCTTTTATTCCGAAATACTTGCCCGCCATTGATTCTGAAAAATCACCTGATAATGAGTTTATCTCATCTTCGCTAAAAAACAGGAGAGGTAATCCGGACTCTGATGCAAATTCGAGTAGTCCCTCTTCATCGCTCTTTTGTTCAAAACTGGCAACTCCTGCAATATCGGTAAAACGGAGTCCATGTTCACGAACAAATCTGCGAGTTGCGTAATCAATATCTTCTTTTCTTGTTCCGCGGTTCATACCGCATCCAATCCAGAAAGGTCGAATTCTGATTCTCAGTGCATTTTTGAATTCTTCATGTTCCCAGGGTAATGGATCCATGATTATGGATGATTCAATTCCGGTAACTGATGTGGAACCAGGTAGTCTCTGTTCAAATTCACCAAATAAACCGGCACTATCTTTATATAACAAAGAAGGGTGGGAGAATCCGGGAAAATTTTGAATCATTTCATGCATCCGGGCAGGAGCAAAAAGTTGAATCGACTTTTCGTTCAGAAGTGAGTTGGAAACGGGCGCTATACAATCAGGGTTTTCTATATGAAAATCATTCTTTTGGGCAAAAACGTCTATAGACGGAAGGTTTCTCTGATCGGTCCCGGTTGTCAGTATTGCCTGACACTCGGGAATCAAAGATGCTATATCAATCGCCGTTTGATTTCCACCTCCCACATGTCCCGACAGAAGAGGGATGATAAAGGAAAGATCAAAATCGGCGACAAGGATAGCCGGGTCTTTTAATTTTGATTCAAGTCTTCCTGAAATTTTTCGAATGACAATTCCTGTTGCTGCAAAAAATAGAATTATATCTGACGAATCCCATTTTTCATCAAGTAGCGTATCCAGAGTTTTATAATAATACAGATGGTTGCTGGATTTATCCGGAGTTGCTGCAGATTCTGAATCGTCAAAACCGCTCCCATTCACCAGTAATTTTTCAGCCGCACTCTGAACGGAGCGACTTGCTTCTTCCGAAGCCTCGCCTCTATTTTTAGCCCAGATCTCTGCAGTATACCGATCATGCATTTTAGTATTTAAAACATCGGTAAGTCGGAAGGCTGCTTTGAGACCTGGATCATTCATTGTAACGATTGTAATGTGCTTCAATGATTTTCCCCTTGCGATGAAGGTCTTCTGTTCTCAGGTGAAGCCGGTTCGTATCGTCCTTTATCCGCATAGTCTTTGCTGTAAAGGTGAGAATCGACGATCTCTTTTTGATTTAGAAATTCACCGAGAAAAATCAGGGCAGCGCCGCGAATTTGTGCCTCTTTCACCTGAGACGCTATAGTATTCAGAGTTCCTTCCAGAATCCGCTCTTCCGGCCATGAGGCGCGTTCCACAACGTTGCAAGGAGTTTCCATGGGCCAGCCAGCTTTTTTTGCCTCGACTATCATTTTATCTACAAG
>JBNKQE010000528.1:0-1726 GCA_050295715.1 Leptospirales bacterium | reverse complement strand
TATTGGCCCTCTCTGGGATACTGCAAATGGGGCACAAAAGTTGTCATGGACAATGCTCCCATTTTTGACCATCCCGACTCGTTCAATCCCGACTTTATCAAGCTGGCCGATATCGACGGCTCAGGAACCACTGATATCATTTATACGGGAAAAAATAGCTTTCGTTGCTGGAAAAATTTAAGCGGTGGACGCTTCAGCGCTGCCCCTTTTGAGATTGAGAATCTCCCGGAAATCCACAACAAGACCCGAGTTTCGGTGATCGATCTTCTGGGAAACGGAACATCCTGCATCGTCTGGTCCAGCAACCTGGAGAAAGATGCCCGCGCCCCTTTAAAGTATATCGATCTTACAAAAAGCAGAAAGCCCCATATATTGGTTTCGTATGAGAACAATCTGGGCAAAAAAACAACCCTGAGCTATACTCCATCTACCCACTTTTACATAGAAGATAAAAAAGCGGGCAGGCCATGGAGCACCAGGCTCCATTTTCCGGTGCAATGTGTTTCCAAAGTCGAAACAACAGACCGGATTTCTAATTCTCGATTTGTCAGTTTTTATCGATACCACCACGGCTATTATGATCATACCGAAAGGGAGTTTCGCGGCTTCGGTATGGTGGAACAGGTCGATTCGGACACCTATGATGATTTTGTGAAAGGCGAAAGCGACAACATCGTTGAAAAGCTCCTCTATCAGGATCCCGTGACTACAAAAACATGGTTTCATACGGGAGCCCCGTTAACAAAAGATAAAATTCTGCATCAGTTTGCCCATGAATACTGGTATGAGGAGATGAAGCGTTGTGGAGTTGAGGTGAATCACCAGGAAATTCCGCTTCCCGATGCAAGGCTGGTCGCCGCCCCCGGACTGGATGCAAAGACCATTCAACGCCTCGACGCAGCAGAATGGTGGGAGGCCCACAGGGCCTGTAAGGGGATGACACTGCGCTCGGAGGTCTTCTCTCTTGATGCATACTCCGAAGATGTGGACGTGCAGCTTGCGCCATACTCCGTTGGTGATTACAACTGTATCATTGAGCTTTTACAACCACGTGGCCAGAACCAGCATGCCATTTTTGTTGTTAAGGAAAGCGAAGCTGTAACCTACAGCTATGAGAGAAACGTGGCCGACCCTCGCATCGCCCACACTTTGAATATCAAACTGGATGAGTACGGGAATGTGCTGGAGTCGGCGTCGTTGGTCTATCCGCGGCAGGTGGTGGATTCGTCGCTTCCTTTCGAGGTTCAAGAGGCCCAGAACAAAACTCTGATCACCTATACGAAAAATCGATTCACCAATGATGTTTTTGAAAAGAACACCCATCGTCTTCGTCTGCCTTCGGAAACAGTTACTTATGAACTCAAGAATGTTGTAAAATCCAATGGCTATTACACGCTCGCCGACTTTGCTTCCGTAAGCACACACCTGGAAAATCCCGACGCCGGATCATGCGACCTTGTCGACTACCATGAGATGGATGCATCGGCCCGCAGCGATGTCGCTCAATTGCGGCGGATCGAACATATTCGAACCACATATTATAAAGATGACCTGAAAGCTCCTCTTCCCCTTCATCACCTGGAATCCAACGGCTTTACTTACGAGAGCTATCAACTGGCATACACCCCATCGCTGATCGCCCATATTTATGGCGACAGGGTCGATGTGAATTTGATGCAGGAAGGAAGATTCACGAACAGTGAGGGAGACGACAACTGGTGGATTC
>JBNKQE010000527.1:0-1727 GCA_050295715.1 Leptospirales bacterium | reverse complement strand
AAAATCAAGGAAGAGAACAAGAAAGGCGAAGCCGGGCCGTGTCCCAATGAGTGTGTAAAGAAATGAGTGCAGGCGCACCGCCCAACTGTCAGTATTGAATTTGCAACAACAATACGTAAAAGGCAGGAAAGCGATGCAGGTACATGCTTGTCAAAGTGAATCGGAAATCAAGGAAAATATAGCCCCATCCCGGCTTGAATTGCTCGTTGAGCATTATTCAGATTTAGCCAAGGCTATCATGCACACAGCTCTTGAGGATGCGGTTCATGCTGAATTTGAAGAATTTATCGGTCCCCGAGTCGGTCAGAAGATAAATGATGAGAGCAAAGGCCGGATCGATTACAGGAATGGAAGTCGGACAGTAAAGCAGGTGATGGTGGACTCAATGGCTCTGGAGAATTTTCAGATTCCCAGGAACCGAACCGGGGGCTTCCGATCCAAAATTCTTGAACAGGGAAAACGAAAGGCCGGAAAGTTTGCCAGACTTGCTCTGGAACTTTTTGTGAATGGTGTTTCTACCAGAAAGGTTCGTAGAGCTTTCGAAAAATCTGCTGTTCGGATATCAGGTCTGTCAAAAAGTTCCGTAAGTCGAATTTCGAAAGATTTAATGCAGGAGTATTTGAAATGGGCGAATCGCCCTATCAAAAAGAAGTTCATCTATCTACAGGCCGATGGTGTTTACATAAATGTGAGGCTAAAAAACGGGAAAAAAGCGGGCACTTTGATGATCACGGGTATTACAGCCAGTGGAGAAAAAGAGGTGCTCCATTTTACGCAGGGGAACGAAAGCGAGCGAAATTTTGATGAAGTTCTTCAGAGTCTCATTTCGCGCGGTCTCGATTTGGATACTGTAGATTTAATTACCATTGATGGGGCGAAAGGTCCAATAGCTTCGGCAAGGAAGAATTTCGGAGAAAAGAAAGTTCAGCGATGCACCATTCATAAAACCAGGAATGTTATTGAAAAATGTCCGAAAGTTCTGAAGGATGAGATGAAAGCAAAACTGGATCGATTGTGGAAGCAATCATGCATGACAGATGCTGAGAGATTCCTCGATAAGATTATTGAAGAATACAAAGCTCTTGCTTCTGGAGCAGTTAATTGTCTGGCAGAAGATAAATATGATTTATTAAGATACTATAGTTTTCCCGAGCCCCACAGAAACTCTATTCGAACAACAAATCTGATCGAAAGAGTGATTCGTGAGGTTCGTCGTCGGGTAAAGGTAATGGACTCCCTTCAGAATGAGAACGGGGTCTTTGGAATTGTTATGGGAGTCGTAAGAGAGCAGAATCACCGCTGGGAAGTAAAGAGCCACTGGCGCGGAGTCTGATTATATCAAACTGACAGTTTTACACACTGAATGGGGCTTGACCGGTCCGGTTGCTGTGAGAGTCGGCCTTTCGCGTCGCGTCTTTCCTGATTTTCCTGGTCCCCTGTGGGTTAACTGGTTTTCGCTTTTGAGGACACGCGATATCGTGCTCTCTGAACCAATATAACGGCCTTTTTCCGCGAGAATTGCGACGATTTCAGCAGAACAGAGTTCCCTGTATTCAGGACGGTTCACCGTATCGATAATTGTTTGAACCTCTTTTTCCGTCATCTTGTGCGGCAGATGTCTGACCGAGCCTTTGCGAGTGTCCACTGGCCGGTGATTTTCCCACCGCTGGATTGTCCGTATATCATAACCAAGCGCTTTGCATACTGTAGATTTGCGGAGATTCATT
>JBNKQE010000526.1:0-1737 GCA_050295715.1 Leptospirales bacterium | reverse complement strand
GGGTGCGAGGTTTCTATATATCGTATCTGTTCGATCAGCAAAGACTTGTCGAAATGTGAAATTGTCACAATAGAATAAAAAACCCGGAAATATTAAATCCGGGTATTTTAACGAGCCCTGACAGATTTGTAACCAATAAGTCCGTTTAGCTACACTCCCTTACTCGCTAGATCTGTGGTAATGGTACTTTCTTCCGAAAAACAGGTCTTTCAATACCGTCAGAGGTCCAGCTTTTGGCAGGTATAGTTTTTCGCTCAAAGGTAGCTGTTTTAGATGTTCATCCAACCCATTAGTCCTGGTTTTTAATTGCTCTGCCTGAGATAGTAGAACCTTCGTGTTTTCTTGTACCTCATCCCAATTTCTGGCATGCGAGCCGGGGGTTGAAGCATTAGATCCAAGATTGTTTTGTATATCTTCTGATAAGGCTTCAGCAGTTGAATTAATCTCCGCTGCCACCGAATTTAACTCATCACTAAACTTCCACATTTCAGCCCTCAGCTCCGTTGAACTCACAAGCATACGCCTGATGGATTCATCTTTTGCATCCAGATAGCAATTAATGACGAGATCCATATCCAGATAGATAATTTTGCTGATAGCCTGAATAATAGGAATTGCCTCCTCAGCCTTATACGCATAATGCTTGTATATGAGATCAATGAACTCACACAGCATCCGGTTGTAGCCGCCTATATACCAGTTGGGAGTCAGACCGATACGGGCATGTACACGGCCAATTCTGGATGTCCTCTCGTAAAACGCATTATCATACTTGCCGATAAAAAGTGACTCAATCCAGTGTTGCTTTTGCGCCGCTTGTGCCTTGTCAATTTCTGACTTATCTGCAAACAGAGGTTGCAGCTCGGGCTCATCCAGAATGTGCGAGTAGAGATTATCAAGAACCTCATCCATGGCCGGTTCTAGAATATCTTTTGCCTGACGAATCTGCTGTATAGTTTTATCATCGATACTCAGAAACCTGAGACGCTCTTCCATTAATTCTTTGTATGGCATATTCCACTCATCTTTGTATTCAAAAAAATAGAATCAGTACAAATCAAACGCACTGTTACGATTTTCCCTCTATTATCCCTATTGAATAAGAGATCTACTCTCTTTCCATTGAAGACCTGAAAGAGCTTGAGTTATTTTATTTATTATATTTATTTTTAGTCGAGAATTCAGCAATAAACCTTATATTATAACAATACAAAACATTATATATCAGTGACATAGATTTAAATTATTTAAAACATTCTAACTTTTTAGCTAAATATTGTAAATTATATTGAGAAACCTAATAAAACAGCGATGTAGGAGTCAAATATAACATACTTACGATATTATATGCATAAATTGAAAATTTGAAGTGTTATCCTGAAAAGCACGTACATTATCTGGTGGTGACAAAGGGTGGGGACCTGCGGGGAATTCCGCCTTCGTTCGACTTTGTTAAATTTGCTGCATCAAATACCTACAAATAGAATAAATTTTTGCTCAGCGAAAAAGAGTATGCAATCCATCCATTATCCTGGAACCAATAGAAATTTCAGACTTCTGATAATCGCTGCGCTTCCGAATTTTCAGAATTAATCTTTGTCTTTTATCCTGAAATCCGCAGTTGGACGAGTTGTAGTGCGTTTGAGGTGTAGATCAAGGCGAGACAACGCAGATATTGACCTCCTCAAACGTTCGATTCAGCTCGGAGCGGGATCCACTGATTGGGTTTTCAACATG
>JBNKQE010000525.1:0-1801 GCA_050295715.1 Leptospirales bacterium | reverse complement strand
CCGGCGTCAAAGGAGCCGTTCAATATGTCATTCAGGTCAAAGATTCCAGCGGAAAGATCGTTGAACAAAAGCGTACAGCCGATACGGAGCTGCAAATAGACCTTCCTCCGGGAACATATTCACAAAGGGTTGGATCCATAAGTAAATTTCGGAAAGTAGCCGCATGGACAGGCTGGAGCAATTTCAAGGTAGTAACAACTGCAAAGCCGAAAATCGAAAATGTTCGAGAAATCACAATCCCTGAGAGTCCCGACGACAGAGGCCTTGTTCTATCGGGGAAAAATATTGTACAGGACTCGAAGATAACCCTTCGAATGGCAAATAAAGACATTCAGATTAAAAATGTAGAACGAATGCCTGGAGGAGATATTAAGATTGTCATTCCAAAGGCAAATCTCCGTCCCGGGGATTATGACATTATGGTAGAAAACCCGGGTGGGCGCAAAGATAGTGAAGAACAGGCTATCACTTTAAAAGAGTCTTTCATAAAAACCGGCATAGCCACCGTGGATCCGGATAATTTCAGGTTTGTCGCAATGAAAGGTATTCGACCGGAATTAGCTGATTTGAGCCACCTGAAAGAACAGGCTCAACGGGAACAGGTTGCCGGTGACAGTAAAGGTGAAGATCAGAATGATGCGGTTGCTTCCCTGACACAACCGGAAAAGGGCGGTTCCACAGATTCCTCTACAAATCCGGATAAGAGTGAAACCGTCGCCTCTCTGACACAACCGGAAAAGGGCGATTCTACAGATTCCTCTACAAATCCGGATAAGAGCGAAACTGTCGCCTCTCTGACACAACCAGAAAAGAGCGAATCACCCGGTGAAACAGAGCAGGTCCCGCCGGATACACTAAAACCCGAAGAGGATAAGGGAGAAGTTGCTGTCAGATCATCACTCAGCAAATGGGAAAAACTTATCCCCGGGTATTACCAGTTTAGAGATGGAAGATATCTCGAAGGAAGTGGCTGGACGGCTCTTTACGCAGCCTATGCGGCCGGTGGTGCAGCAGCGTGGAGCCAGGCAAATGCGGCTGCGGCGGCCGCAAAGTCTAATCTACTCTATAATATGTACTCAAATCCGCTACTGTTTCAGAATCTCGGAACAATTCTCCCTGCCTCCGTGGATCCATCACTTCCTTATTTGATTGGTAACAATCAGGTTAATGCTTTGAATTCCACGTATAAAACCGCTGAGCTGGCCCAGGGTGCTATCGGGGGAGCCGCTCTTGCGTCTTATTTTGCCTATTTGACTTATGAGGGATGGGACAACGTAAGCTGGACCACACCAATCCCCGGTTATGACAGGTTTAAGAACGGTGACTATATAATGGGAAGTATCTGGTCAGGACTGTTTGTTGCATCTCTGGGTGCAGCCGGGGCCGAATATGCAGCTGCCAACTCATCGGCTGCTGCCGGGAACAATTCTCTTTACTATCAGATCCACAACGATCCTGCCATGCTTTATCTAAGTCGAAGCACCATGAGTATGAATGATATATTACTGTTGAGTGCTGCAGGATCGGGCACCTATCAGCAAGCCAATGATTCTTACAGTGCACACAAACAAAACTATGCAATTGCCAGTGGAGTTGCAGCCGCCGTTTATCTTATGCATTATATTGATGCTACAATCTTTCTGGAAAAAAATGACACATCTGATGGCTCCCTCACCTCAGAATCCACAAAATCGCCTGATCTTGTAGCTTCGTTTGGTGCAGCTCCGTTACTATCTACTGATGGAAATAACGGTGTAATGATGTTTTTGAACCTGCGCTTTTAATATCCAACAGGCCCCGG
>JBNKQE010000524.1:0-1889 GCA_050295715.1 Leptospirales bacterium | reverse complement strand
AGGCCCCCTATGAGAAATAATAATAAATTATCGGAAGTACTGGGCCACCCGGGAGTCCGAAATGCCCCTTAAAATTTACTCATCACTCATCGCCCTCATAAGGTGGCATGGGACCATCCGCATTGTTGTATCCTTCCTTCTCCCATGCAATGGTAGTTCCTATCATGTGTCTCTTTTGAGAACTGCATAGCATTAATGAAAAAGATCATAGAACCTGGAGTAAAAAGATTGCGTATTCGGTTCTTCCATAATCGGTGTCAGTCTCTTCAAGAAAAAAGTAGCAATGGGTGTTTTCACAGCAAGCTCATCCGTAGATGGGATATAATAGTATTTCCGGAATACATGCTCCGGATCCAGGTCGATGCATTTTCCTTCAATCACTTCAAGGACTTTGATGGACTCCTCCCCGAACTCGGAAAATCCCATTTTTGATGCAGGCCTATCATCTATATACGCATCCATATCATGACACAAACTCCGGGTGGAGTAGGTACCCTTGCAAGATGGGATATCGGCGCAGTAAAACTCCGTTCCTTCTAAAACAAAATCTACCTTCTGCCCCATCCACTCTTTCGCCTGTGCGGACCTATCGTTTTCGGATAACTTGAATCGAGAAAACTCCCACGTCCCGTAAAGATGCCTCACCGTTTGCATCCGTATTTTACTGATCCTGGCTGCCCTGAGAAAAGGCATATCGACCAGCCTTTTGGGCTTCAAATAACGATCGAAAATTTCTTTACCCCGTGGAATCAAACCACCATCTATTGGAATATCTCCAGTATCGTGCTTGCCCGCGATCCAGTCATACGGTCTTCCCTCGGGACGAACTGTATGTTTGATTGTATATCCCTGAACAATTCCACGATAGAGAAATACATTGACAACCATATATCTTTCGGTCTTATAGCCTTGATTTTTCCCTTCTCTAAGTTTTGTAAACGCAATAGACTGAAACCGTAGATAGCGGTCCACCATGAAGGCTCGGCCCTTCAACGAATACTCAAAAGGCTCCGGGAAAGACCATAGAAACGCCGGGTTACCAAAATCTCGAATCAGATCCTTTTCTGTCGTCTTCCCTGCAACCGGATCACCGGGGTATTTCTCAAATTTATTATTTGCATTAAGGTAGTGGTCGTCAGGATACCTGGGGTCCACACCGACCTCTCCTCCGCCGGGCACAAAAAAATAATATAAAATAATTACCACTATTAGCCCGGAGAGAGGCAACACTATTTTCCCACGCAGACTCATCCTTCTATCCTCCCGGATCCACTTTATTAAGAGCATCTATAACATCGGATTGATAACATTCCTCAAACGGAGCGTGCTCCATCGTTGTGCAGGTAGACTCTGTTTTTATCGGAACAAAATTGTATTTCGGAGTTGTTCTGATCAGATCGTATTTGTATTGATTGTCTGGATGTTTTCCTACCAGATGAACAACTCCATCACCGGTTGTTTCAATGAATGTCCCCGAATTCACGGGAAGCGGGGTTGCATCAATGATTTCATACCCCGTAGGCTGGGTTGACCAGTTGCCATCTTCATCTGCAGTTACCACTCTCCTCGTCCAGCTCTCTGCCATATCATAGGTGCTCTGCGCACCCCCGGCTGTAATCCAGTTGACTCCCCTTATGTCAGTCTCGGGATCTCCATATGCATTCGCGTATTGGAGTGCTGCACCGGTGATGGCGCCACCCTGACTGTATCCGATCAGATTGCGAACATTATTCGTACCCAACAAATCTACCACGGTTCCAAACGAAGGTTCTGCTCCTACCATTTCCCTGTAAATTCGATCGCGTTCACTTTTGCTTCCCGCAACCCGTAGTTCCTCAGGAAGACCACGAAGATTGTCAGTATTATTAACATCTATACCAATGTTTACC
>JBNKQE010000523.1:0-1905 GCA_050295715.1 Leptospirales bacterium | reverse complement strand
TGCATTCTACACTCTTTTTTCATAATAATATTAGTACTGCACCAGACTTCCGTCAAGTTTTGCCCGCCTTATTGCATAACTAAAAAACAGGATACTCACTGGTGATAAAAATAGAATAAAAACTAACAGTTTATAAATCACAGGCATAACCGCACCTGTTTCTACATGCACAAGTAAAATCTCTCTCAATGCTTTTACAGCATGTGTTATTGGAAGTATTTCCGCAATGAACTGAAATGGCCGGGGAAGCACCTCAACGGGAAAAATGATTCCACCGAGAAAATAGCTGGATGTACCAAATATCATGCTGATGGGATTCCCCTGTTTAAAGATCATGATAAATGATGCAGAGAGCATTCCTACAGCAATAAAAGCAAAAAGCGTCAGGATGAGGACTGCTATAACAAGAAGCAACTGAGGAAATGTGAATTGAAGATCCATAAACATAATACCCGCTCCCAGCAGAATAACAGTCCCTCCGAAAGCTTCGAGAAAGGACCAGATTGAATTACCAATAAGGATTGTATAAATCGATGTAGGTGTACATAAAAGTGCTTCAAGAGTTCCCTCAACCTGAGCCGCTCTTATCTCGCTTGAAAAAGCATTAAGCCCGACTGATACAAAGCTGGATACAGAAAGTCCGATCAAGACATAGGGAAAAAAATCACCTCCATAACGCCCCAGGTAGGGTGAAATTGCGCCTCCAAAGGTCTTCCCGATAAAGTAAAACATGAACAGTGTAATTAACAATCTACCGAAATCGAGAATTAACCTGAAACGATAACTTATAGCAACAAGAAAATCCTTTCTGATAAATGCCAGAATTTTCACTGAATGTCCCCAGTAAGTCTGCTAAAGATCTCCTGAAGTGATTCTTCATTTCTCCTGACCTCGATGATCTCACCTCCTGCAGAGACCGCAGCCTTCACTATCCAACTCACGGCTCTTTCATCGGGTATACTGACTCGTATTTCCGAAGCTCCACGATGAAGTATCTCGACACGTTCAATTTTTTCCCATTCTGCTCCCGGCATTTTTAAAAATTTTATACTAACAGATTTCTCTGGATTGATCTTTGATCTTAATGCCGACAACGTTCCATCAGCTATAATGGTACCCTTATCCAGAAGGACTATTTTATCTGCTAACTCCTGGGCTTCATAAAGATCATGAGTGCAGAGAAGAATAGTAGTCCCCCTTTTACCGATAAAGTTCTCTTTTATAAGCCTGTAGATGCTGATCTTTGAAACAGGATCTATATGGCTTGCTGGTTCATCAAGGAGCAAAATATCCGGGTCACTTAAAAGAGCTCTTGCCAGCATCAACTTTTGTCTCAATCCCGAAGAATAGAGACGGAAAGGCTTATCACCCTCTTCATCCAGCCCGACTTCGCGTAATATATCTGTAACTAAAGACTTTCTCTTTTTTCCTTTCAGTCCATATAGGGAACCATAAAAATCAAGATTCTGTCGACCTGTCAACCGCCAGTAAAATGAGCGCTCATTGGGAGTAGCAATCCCAATTCTCAATTCACTCTTACGATCTGGATTTAACATCGATTCTCCAAATAATGATATTTCTCCTGAATCCGGAAGAACAAGTCCAGCAAGGATCTTAATAATAGTTGTCTTACCCGCCCCGTTAGGCCCAAGTAGACATGTTATCTTCTTTTCAGGGCATACCATACTAACATTTCGCAAGGCTTCAACTTTCCTTGATGGCTGCCATGGCAGGAGAGACGGGATGCGATATGTTTTTGAAATGTTTTTAAGTGTTACTTTTTCAGCCACAGATAGACTTTACCAATTAATAACAGATTTTGTATCCATCAACTATTTGTTGATTTATTTATATATATATAAATAAATCAATTATTTAAATACCTTCAATATATGGATAAATAAA
>JBNKQE010000522.1:0-1973 GCA_050295715.1 Leptospirales bacterium | reverse complement strand
GTAAGCGTCCAAGCAACGACATCTTCCCAAAAGTCCG
Source organism: Leptospirales bacterium (assembly GCA_050295715.1). GTDB lineage: Bacteria > Spirochaetota > Leptospiria > Leptospirales > Leptonemataceae > JBNKQE01. Next base: position 1,936 of record JBNKQE010000522.1, on the reverse strand, counting down.
CAGATCTGATATATTCAAAGAATGGAAAACAAGCAAACACCGGACTGGGAACAAATCCTTAAACAATTCAAAGCAAGCAGCCTCAGCGCAAAAAAGTTCGCAGAAACCCATGGCATAAATTATCACGCCCTGAATTATCATATTCGAAAAGAGCGAGAGAAAAATATCAGGCACTCAAAGAAATCTTCCGAATTTATCCAGGTTCCCGTTACCGGACAATCTTCCGGAAATATCAAGCCGGAGATTACACTTCAGGTAGAAGATCGATCGGTAACCATCAAGGTCAGGTTTGAGTCATGAATATACAAGGTAAATTGGTGCCGGCAGGGAAGCGATTTTTTATCAGACCGGGAGTTACCGATATGAGAAAATCAATCGGAACTCTCGCCTCGCTTGTTGAGAACGAGATCGGAGTTTCACCATTCTCTGAGGATTATTTTTTATTCAGCAACCGTCAGAAAAATATCGTGAAGATTCTCTACTGGCACCTGAACGGATTTGCTCTCTGGACGAAACGTCTTGAAAAAGATCGATTCCCCTGGCCAAATACCGAAACAGATTTGCAGGAGATGAGCGAACAACAGATTCTCTGGCTTTTAAGCGGAATTGATACCAGAAAAGAGCATAAACGTCTCGAATATACAAGGACTGGATAAAAAAAGGTGTACAGATTTTCAATATAGTATATAATCTATACTGTTGTGAATGTCGCTGATCTTCTAAAAGAAAACGAAGCTCTGAAAACAACAGTTGCGCGTAAAGAAGCCGAGATCCAATCTCTTAAAGAAGAAAATCAAATTCTTCGAAAGACAATATTTGGAAGAAGATCTGAGCAGCGAAATTTCGATTTAACGGCAAAAGAGCAATCCTCTCTTTTCAATGAAGCGGAGAATACGCTCGAAGAAGAAGCCAGATCGCCAGCATTATTTGATGACATGGAAAAGCAAAAACGCGGCGGGCGAAATCCAATACCGACCTACATTCCCCGGGAAGAAGATAAACTTGAGCCCGATGATGATAAACTGATCTGTCGTCATTGTAATTCAAAGCTTGAAAAAATCGGTGAATCTATCACAGAAAAGCTTGAGATCATCCCGGAAAAGGTCGTTGTTAAAAAAATTGTTCGCCCCAAATACATATGCAAGTGCTGCGAGTCGGAACCGGCTGAGATCATCACTGAAACGCTACCGAAAATGCTTTTACCGAAAGCCATTCCCGGGGCCGGGTTCATGGCGCATGTGATAACAGGAAAATTTGCCGATCGCAATCCTTATTATCACCTGTCCAAAATCTTGAAAAGAGCCGGAGTGGATATAAGCCGCGGCGATCTTTCCAGATGGGTCATCGATGTATTCGAAAGGCATCTTGAAAGCCTTCTTGAACAACTCAGAGAAGTCCTGTTTCAGACCGACTACCTTCAAATCGATGAGACAACGCTTCAGGTTTTGCGCCTTGCAGGAACGAAATACATGTGGGCTTTCCACGGCAATCTTGAAAACAGGAAAATCGCCTATTTTCATTATCATCCATCGCGAAGTGCACAATTTCTGCAAGAATGGCTTAAGGATTTCAAAGGTGTGGTCCAGCGAGATGGCTGGAAATCTTATGATACTCATCTGCGCGGACTCAAAGGGGTGATTCATGCCGGGTGCAATGTTCATGCAAGGCGAAAATTCGTAGAGTGCCGTCCGGGTCCGGAAGTTGAGCATGTTCTGGAGGAATATTCCAGACTTTATAAAATAGAATCGGATCTTGCAAAGGCGAATGCTTCGCCGGAAAAAATTCTCTCCGAGAGAAAAATGAAATCACTGCCCATACTCGAGGGACTTCGTGATAAAATGAATGAATGGGCTTTGAGTTTTCGACCGGAGGGTAAATTCGGCAAAGCGGTAAAATATTTCCTGAACGAGTATGAGAAGCTGATTACTTATATTGA
>JBNKQE010000521.1:0-1996 GCA_050295715.1 Leptospirales bacterium | reverse complement strand
TTTTGCACCGTTTTGTGTATTTTTTACATAAAGTTTACCATGAAGACTTTCAGTGACTATTTTATAGCATATATGTAGTCCAAGTCCTGTTCCTTGTGATTTATGCTTAGTTGTAAAATAAGGATCAAAAATACGATCTATGAGGGATTCGTCTATCCCCCCGCCATTGTCGCAAATCCGAATACAGGTCTTCTTATCTACTGTTTCAGAAGTTATTTTAATCAATCTATCCTTTGGGGATTTGCTGTGAAGCGCGTCCTTTGCATTGTTTAATAGATTTAACATTACCTGAAGAAATTCGCTCTCCAGACCAAAGACTTTTTGGTCACCTACATTTAGTTCTATTTCTATACTGGATTGTTCCAATGGATACTGCATTATATGCAGACTTTTTTCAACCACGTCACATGCGAGAAACTGTTTTCGTTTTTTATTGGGATTGAAAAAATTTCTAAAGTCATCAATTGTCCGAGTCATATAATCAATATTTTTTTGAATCCGCGTTTCGAATTTCTCAAGATATTCATTGTCTAATTGTTTATATTGATATGCATCGGATATATCTCCACACTCCATGCCTATGGAGCTCAAGGGTTGTTTCCATTGATGGGCGATTACACCAATCATTTCCCCCATAAAGGCTTTTTGTGACTGTTTTAGTAGAATGCGGTCTTTTTCCAGGTTCTGAATCATTAGCTCTGAATGTTCGGCTTTCATTCGGTTGATTCTGTCGGCAAGAGCATATGAAAAGACCATGGCTTCAAGAGCGACTCCCAGATGAACCCCGTAATTCTCTGCAAAACTGGACGAAATTATTCCCAGAAGGTCGAGCAACGTAACCAGTACGAAAAATAACAAAATTGCGTATCCGGATAAAAATAATCTGGCCGGTTTATAACCGTAATACAGCGCGGTAAATCCGGCAAATAGAAAGACAAACGGACCGAGAATATAAACCAGATTCAGCAGCATCGCAGAATACATATCCGGTTTAATCATAAAAAGAACGCAGGGAAAAAGATTAATAATTGCAAAACCGATCAATAACCAGTATACCTTTCGATGATTTTCAAATAGATTGAGAAATCGTGCACTGAACAATGCTAAAAAAATAGTTCCAGGTCCCATAAATGCCAGGTTACCAACAAAATTGAAATGGACTGCATCCGGCCACAAATACTCAAGGCCGTATCCCTTATTTAAGAAAAGATAGAGAGATATCATTGTAAGATACAAAACATAATACGCATAAATTACACTTCGCAAAATTATCGAGAGAATCCCGTTATAGATTATCATGGCCAGAACAACACCAAACAGTAAAAAGTCAAACACTGCCGTATCCTGATTATCCTTAACAAAATTATTAATTTCTTCCAGGGTAAGATCAAAAGCCGGCGTATTCGCACCTATCCTGACATAAAATGTCATTGTCTTATCATAAGGAAGTTCCAAAGGAAGTATCAATTTTCGATTTAAAATATACCGTTTATAAAAAGGGGTCAGTCCTGAGATACTGTATCTTTTATAACTATGATCAGAAGGCGAATATAGTTCGAATGTCTTTAACCAGATCTTGTTGCTTACGAGTAGCCATCGCGAATATTGACTTATATTCCGAATTGTAAACCTGGCCCAGAATATGGAAGACGTTGTGCCGAGACTCAATCTATCTCCTCTGGCGGGGACAAATTGACTATCATACTTACCGGAAGATACATCCTCAATAGTATATGTTCCCTCCGTATCCTCCAGATAACTGATATTCGCTACTATGTTTACACTTCTGGCATTATCTACAATAACCTCTGCACCTGCTGGAAATAGGGGTGTCAAAAGAAGAGTCAGCAGCCAAAACCTGTACACAATTACCCCCTGATTGTACAAAGTCATATATTAAAGCTGCGTTTTTCTTATACTGAAGTTCCCCCCGTTTCCTGGACTCCGATAAGTAATTTTGAAGGAGTGGTAGAATGGGACAAAGGGGCCAACATTA
>JBNKQE010000520.1:0-2042 GCA_050295715.1 Leptospirales bacterium | reverse complement strand
GCCTTTTTACCCAGGGCATTGCATAACTTATATCAACCGTTGAAATACGGACAAGAACGACTCCGCGTTTTATATCAGCATCGGAATGACTTGCTCCATTTTTAGCAAGAAGTGCCGCAGAAAGGAAAAACAAAAATCCAGCTGCAATCAATCGGTTATTAAAACTCATATAATTTCTCATCTGGATCCTCCACGGGACGAAAGCCTCTCTCCATCAGGAATACCATATCTTTTCATAATAGCCTCATTGGACTGAACGACATCTTTGGTTGAAAGGACCAGGGGTAGCGGCATATCGATAAACTCTATTATAAGATAGGGTTCTTTATCCAGGACACTCTTTATGGCATCCACAAAACCGGCAAAATCACGGACATGTTTTCCATTAACCGATTCCACGATGCGGTTCTCGTAGCTGGATGCATATAAATTAACAGGATCGCTCAAACGCCGCGTAAGGACAATATCTCTGCTTGTAGTTTTGTATATAGCATGTCTGAGAAAATAATTATAGCGATAGAAAATTTCAGCACGGTTAGCACTTCCCCAATCACCGGAATATGCTGACATAAGGTCTGCATTCATAGGCTGAAACAGGAAACCACCCAGCATATAGTATTCCGGAGGTGTATCGTAGTTTTTCCTCTGGAAGGAGATAACCTCTGTCTTTTTCAATGCGAAGCGAAGAGATTCTTTTTTCCCCTTTCGCCAGACAATGGCTTCGACTTCCGTTCCATTCGCCATATTATCAACGATTTCCGTGTAAGCCACCATATGACCGCCGTAATCGACATCACCCATCTCTGAAATTTTATACCCATTCAATGAAAGCAGGATATCTCCCGGCTGGATATGTCCGAAAGCGGAGGAATCCGGGACAACACGGTATACAAATACACCTGAGTTATCCCCGAATTCAGGTGTATCAAGACCCAGATACTTCTTCATTACTGGATTCACGGTCGGCATATCAAGAGTTCCAAACTCGATATATCCATCATATGTACCGTCTTTGATATCATTTAAGAATCGATTTACAACGGGTGGAGGTATCAAATAGCCCAGATTCTCTCCCCGTGTATAAACCTGAAAGGCAATACCGATAACCTTTCCGTCCTGTAAAGCAGGTCCGCCCGAGTTGCCTGGATTTATAGCCGCATCCACCTGGACTGTCAGATGATAATCTATGGAACTATGCGAATAGGCATCCACATCCTTCCTGGATACAATCCCCCGTGTAATGGAAATTCGGTCTCCACCAATGGGGAACCCGACTACGACAACGGGAGTATTCAACTCGGGAGTATTTCCAATATGCAGTGGTTTTGAGCCGTCAAAAAAATTATCATCCTTAACGGTCAGTATGGCAAGATCACTGTCATGAGCAATAAAGGCTACTTCAGCCTCAAAATCGGATCTCTGGCCGGGTCGCTGCACCCGAATTGTATTTGCAAGGCTTACCACGTGGGCATTTGTTAAAATTCGATTTCCTTCTATAATAAAGCCAGTTCCGCCGGCAGAATTGAGCCGGGGCTGTTGCCAGGGATTCTTATATGAATACTCAAAAAAGGTAGTCTGGATCTTTACAACAGCATGGCTGGCAGTATCCATATCTCCATTTCCAGTGTCTGCACTGAGAGATGCCACAGAACAATATCCGAAAATTACCGATGCCAGTAAGATTTTACCAGCCCATTGAAAGAAATTAAACTTCATGAATCACACCTTCAACCTGAACTGCCAGGCAGTCTACATTAATACGAAAAAACAGATCTGACTTCGTTACACAGGCCGCCAATCGAAAATACACAACGGCATCAAAATACAAAATAAATAAACGGTGCTCCGCCGGGTGAGAATGCAATCAAAAAGAAAAGCCCCGCGGCACAAACAATCCCCAGTTTATATAGATTAATGCTCTGAAAAGATCTCCTCAAAGAGGAATACCACAATGGAGAGATAAAAACAAGAATGAGAACAAGCGTCACAAACCACAGATCCATGTCCGAAAAGCTGCCTGATCTTAGACTGACTACCCCCCT
>JBNKQE010000519.1:0-2045 GCA_050295715.1 Leptospirales bacterium | reverse complement strand
GCTCCCGACGCCACAAGTGGTAACCTTGCCTTCTTGGCACATGTGGAACTCATAAAATCATGTGATGCTTCTGAATCAAATAATATGATGATAGGATGCTCATTTAATAAGAATGTACCCGCAAGCACTTCTTCTTCCGTGGGAATTCCATCCATGGTAGTGTAGTTGATGTGGTCAGTCCATGATCAACAGCCCACTCAACGGTCCTCCGGAAAATATCCCTGTCGTCTCCGTCCATTCCAAAAACAAAACTACCGTTTATCATAACTCCCAGTCCTGAAAGGCGTTCTGTTACCGATGCATAATTCCTGATTCGATTTTGAAGTTTTCCGCTTTCGGTCAGATTTTTTGGATCCAGAGTTTCAAATCCCACAAAGAGACTGCGAAGACCTGCATCTACTGCCTTTTCAATCAGGTCTCCGCGCAGTACAGAGTCAACCGTGGCCGCTCCCTGAAATAAACGCCCCATCCCCCGCATCCCTTCAAAGAGTTCTGATGCAAACCGTGGATTACCCAGAAGATGGTCATCCAGAAAATAGAGATGTCTTCCCGGCAACGACTCGATCTCTGCAAGGGCTTCATCCACTCTCTGTGTATAGAAAGATTTCCCACCCTTATAAAAGGACTCTTTATAGCAGAAGCGGCAGCTATGGGGACAACCCCGACTGACTACCAGCGAGTTCGGTACAAGATAAAGTTCACGCTTAATGAGGTCACGGCGAACCTTCGGTATTCCGGCAAGCTCTCTCTCCGATGAGGAGTAGACAGGAGCGGGACGTCCATTGCGAAAATCATTGAGAAACTTCGGAAAAGTATCCTCGCCGGGTCCGAGAAATATCGAATCGGCGTGCATCGACGCCTCTTCGGGCATGGAAGTCACATGGAGTCCACCCAGAATAACATAAACCCCCTTCGCACGATAAAGTTCAGCCAGTTCGTAGGAGCGATAGGCATTGGTCACATAGACCTGGATCACGACGAGATCGGGGTTGTCATTGCAGTCGATATGTTCCACGTGCTCATCTACAAGCTCCACCTCATCTTCTTCAGAAAGATGGCCGGCCAGTGTTGCCAGCCCCAGAGGTGGAAATAACGAATACTTTATAGGTCTCCATAATGGACTTTTCGCTTCAATAAGTGCCGGCAATATCATTTTTACTTTCATAATGAGTTCTCCCATTTTAAATTACAATCAGAGTATAGCAACAGCCCGTGTATCCATTATGTGCACTCCATGTGGATTCTATGTGCTAATTATGTTGGAAGAAATATTACAAATGCTTATTCATCTAAAAGGGATTCAATATTTTAATACCTCTCTCGGGAAACTGCGAATCAGTCAGGCTGAATGATAATTTGTAGCGCATTTTGAACCCGCGTTTCCTCTATTATCACATTACTCAATGCCGAAACATACTCGACTTTTTGAACATCCGATCAGTCTGATTTACTTTAGAGAGAAATAATGCAATATTCATTGAAGAGATCTTTCACAAGATACTCTGTTTTACATTTTTTTCTATCCTTCAGCCATATATTGCTTGTATTTTTTCATGCTGACAATACTGTCTATTGCAACTACTGTGAACAAGCAAAATCATCTTGCCCTTGCAACGCCAGACATCAGTTGATATTATTATGAAATTCTTAAAAATATACTCTTTCATTATTACTGCACTTGCCCTCATTTTCGCATCTAATATTCATGGAGAAAATCTCTCCGTACTCTACCTCGATAACAACACCGGCAAATCGGAATACGACTGGTTGAGCAAGGGTATAGCAGATATGCTTATTGGGGATCTCTCGTTGATTCCCGACCTCAATGTTATCGAAAGGGAGAGTCTGAACAAACTATTAAAAGAACAGGCTTTATCCGAATCCGGGCTTACGGGGGAGCAAAGCATCCAGGTTGGAAAATTACTTGAGGCAAATAAACTGGTCCTCGGATCCTATGCCCTTGCAGGGAGCAAAATTCGCATAGATGTCAGGGTATCGGATACGGAATCGGGAAAGGTTCTCCATTCCGCCGCTGTGGAAGGGGG
>JBNKQE010000518.1:0-2067 GCA_050295715.1 Leptospirales bacterium | reverse complement strand
CCGGATCTTGCGGAAAATGCGGCATATTTTCGTCGACTCACTATTATGTAGTATACCACTTGACGTATTTACATCGCAAATTTATTTTATCCGCATTGTAACTTCGAGTGCACTCTGCGCCTGCAGTGATTGAATTGGGATTATTGTTCTTTCACAGTTGAGAGAATTGATAAACGAAAGTTCAGCGAGAATGGGCGATATTAGAGTATCCGGTACGGTTACATTTTAAAAGTCAATGACTGAAGGTATGGACATAGAAATTTCAGTCCTGTACGAAAAGTACAGAGACTCGCTGTATGGCTACCTTCTGAAGCTGTCACGCAATCCTGATCTCGCCGAAGATTTGATACAGGAAACCTTCCTTCGAGTCCAGAAATCAATTCATACATACGATCCGTCAAAAGGCGGCTTTTTTGTCTGGGCAAAAACTATAGCTAGAAACATTTATATTCGTCAGATGTCGACAGGTTCTGAGCGATTTACATCAGAATCGGATAATCTGGAGATTGTTGCTGATGGCCGAGAGGGTGTTTCCGACTCGATTGAGAAAAATGTTACCTCTGATATTATAAAATCTTCAATAAAGTGTCTCCCGGAACCGGAAAGAAGTATAGTTGATTATAAGTATCGATTGAATATGACGCTGGATGAAATTGCAGAGAAGCTGTCCATTTCAAGGAGAACGGTGAGTCGCAGGTATCTAAAGGCGGTAGAATTACTTAAAACAGAATTTTCACGGAGGGGGTTGGAGTCAGAGTCATGAAGCTCATGGACAACGACAGATTTGAAGAGCTTCTGGGCGCCTGGCTACTGGGTGACCTCGGCGAATCCGAACATGCGGAACTTATTTCTGCCATTCGTGCGGAGAAGGAGCTGGCGCGTCGTTTTCAGGAAGCGATTATTATTCATGATACGCTGAATGATCATTTTGGTGATCAATCCAGCCAATTTGGCCGTGAGAATGGTGTTTCACCTTCCGGCACTGATAATGTTATTTCATTCAAAAAGAAGGGTGGCATTCTACGGTATGGAATGATCGCAGCTCTTTTTATCGCAGCTATTCTTCTATCTATTCCATTTATATCAGGTCAGAGGGAGCAGGTGTCAGGAGATCTATTTGCTTCCAGTGGGGAGTGCTTTGCCGATGGGAAGGCGATCACTCCTGGAGAGAGTTTTCAGGCGGATACGATCTCGGCCGGAGATGGATCTCTCTGTCAGTTCTCTATCGATTATAAAACTTCATTATTAATTGATTTAAAAGAGAACGCAACGCTCAAGCTCTCAGCGATTGAAAAATCCGGTCTTGCTATGACCCTTGGGAAAGGGGAGATACTTGCAAACTCCGGGGGACCTGCGGGGGCAAAAGAGTTATATCTTATAGCTGATAACGTGACATTCCAGTTCCTTGGAACAGAAATTGCGGCAAGCAAACAAGAAACGAAACCTGTCAAGGTTGAAGTATTATCTGGGAAACTGAGGGTTGCTTCACTGAAATCTCGTCCGGAAATTGCGAAGGCAATCGAGGCGAAAGAAGTCGACACTGTCCCGAGCGTAGAGAAGGCGGAAGTTGATAAAGCAGAACTTGTTCTTGAATCCGGCAAATTTGTAGAGTTTAAGAAAGATGAACCGATTTCCGGTCTTGCCGTAAAGCCAATGGATGACAAAAGAGTCCTCGCGCTGACGAACTCTTTTGAGAAACAGAAGGCAGTTCTTGCAGGAATCAGGTCAAAACACAGTGCTCCTGAAAAACGTAACGAGAAAGAGCGTCTGGATAAAACGAATTCGCAGGAAGATCGTGGAGTCGCGAAAAAAGAGAGAGAAGAAAAATCACGATTACCCGAAACCGAACAAACTGATTCTGAAGAGAGTGCAACGGCCACATCGAAAGAACGCGAAGCGCAGGTTGAGAAAATAGAATCCGATCAGGATAAGACTGAGCAACCGGAAGCGCAACCTGTGGAGAAGAGCAAGGATGATTTGGATTCCGTAAAAGAAAATAACCGTGATGCCTTTCATCAGATTCGAAACCGAACTCGTAAATCCAGTGATAGTATTCGAGATCAGGCG
>JBNKQE010000517.1:0-2087 GCA_050295715.1 Leptospirales bacterium | reverse complement strand
CTTCTCATTAAGTGTCCCGGCTGTCGCGTTGAATACCTGGTATATCGTCCTTCCGCTTGCTTCTGCAAGCCCGTGGCCCATATTCAGCGCATCGTTTACATCTGTATTCACTCCGTTTACCGAAACCGTGATTTTTTCATTCAACTGGCGCACTTCGTTTACTGTTACTACATCCAGCGCTCCATCCGAGGTTACTTTTTTGTTCTAGGAAAGTCCTCCGCATTCAGAAAAACCGGAATCAGAAGCAGCGATGAAAATATCACACCAAACGGTCTCATAAAGGCCCCCTATGAGAAATAATAATAAATTATCGGAAGTACTGGGCCACCCGGGAGTCCGAAATGCCCCTTAAAATTTGCGCGGCCCGGTTTTAGAGCATAGTAAGACCCCGAGCACAGATGTGCAATAAAAATTTGTAACGGGAATCTATTGGGAAAACGGAAGTTGGAAACCTCTACGGACCGCGCAAAGGTCTGAAATAACCTCTTTGAAGGACGAAGTTTTTTCGAAGATTTCGAAATACTTTCCCCGCCTGGAATGAATGGATAACCGTATGGCTCATCTCCCTCCCACAGTCGGGACAAAACTCTGGTCTTTTTTCAAAGCTATTCTCAATTCCCGAAGACCACGAGCAGGCACGGCTATCTATATCCAGCCGATTCTTCCGATAGGCACTTGCATAAAGTCCGTAATAACGAATGCTTTTCTGGTGGGAATCGGGCAGGTAAAAAAGCATTCGTGCCATAAACTCATAGAGATCCATCGTCAAAATGGAATATTGCTTCTTTCTGCTCCCCGGCTCCATCCAACTTCGATACTGGAAGGAGATTTTCAATTTTTCATGATCTACATGGAGAATCTGACTGTTGTGGAAAAAACCGGTGGCCATATACTCTGCTGTTCGAAAAAGAATATCCGTTTCGGTTCCGGTTATAGGCTGAAAGTATACGTGGAATCCTTTCTTGTAAATGCTTCGAAACTGAATCGCTTCTTCCATGGTAATATATTTCCGTCTTCGTAAAAACTTCAGGATTGTTTCGCGCCAGAGAATTCGAAACCTTCCGTAAGACAGAAATTTGCGCTCACTGATCTCCCCTGTCTCTATATTCACAAGCTCTCTTGTGGCAATCATATGCAAATGCGGATTGTAATTCAGGCTGTTTCCACTTTTATGGATGGTCGTCAGAATTCCAGCTTTCCATTCTATTTCTTCATTTTTATTCAATCCACAGGCTTTGCGGATCTCCTTCTGGTAAAGAATCGTAGCCAGTTTATTCAAGGACACCTCCTGGAATCCTCGTTCAAAAAGGAGCTTCTGAATTCTTCCCGGAATGGTAAAGGTAATATGGTCATGGCTTAAGTTCGAATCCAGTATTTGAGACAGATTTACAGACCACCCGAATAGTTTCTTCCTGTTACATGACAGGCAGAGTCGACTTTTACAGGAAAATGGGAGAATCAGTTCTGTTTTACAATCAGGACAGCTATACCTAAAAAAACCACGAGAAAAATCACCGCACTGGAGAAGCTTTGTTACCTCTTCTTTTTTATCAGTTGTAAGTGGGCCATACTTTTCTTCAAATTTTTCAGGATATATTTTCTCGAAATCCTGCCAGTGTTTTTTCCAGACCTCTTTGTATATAGACCAGCGGGATAGACCGGGTTCATATTCAACCGGCCTTATATCTTTTGCAGAAATATAGATGTTTTGAGCCCCTTTCGATATAAGGGGTCTCAAAACCCTAATAATATTCGAAAAAATCTGTTCTTTAAAAACCTATTACGAAATATTTGAGCTATACGTGCCACACGTCGTATAACTGCTGTTTTCCCACTGCGCTGCGAGTCTCCGGCCCTGAAGGGCCTACGCTCTAGCTTGGCCGCTCGCCCTAAACCCTGCGGGTTTGCCGCTATTCCTGCAACAACTCTGGGAGAGAATATAGGTTGCAGGGCGGCCGGGCTCGGGCAAATTTGACTCACTGCGTTCGTCAAACTTCGGGAAAACGTTTTCGTTACTTGAAATCCCGCCCCTGTACGGGGCTACCATGTTTACTCATAAGTTCACCCTGATTTTGCACATTTTTATT
>JBNKQE010000516.1:0-2112 GCA_050295715.1 Leptospirales bacterium | reverse complement strand
CCGATTCTCCCTGCATTGTAAATTAAAAATACAATCCGTAGAATTGAAAAAACAAACAGAGATAAAACTACAGCAAGGCCTATATAGCGAATATTTAATAATAGCGGTATCCGCTCGTATATTGAGTCTTTTTTACTCATTCGTGATATCTCCGTTAAGTATGTGACGCAACAGCCCGGGACGATCCGTTTGTATCAGCAGGGGCTTTTTCTTTACAGCCTGTTTAAGGTCTGAATATGTATCCGGTGTGTAAATTGAAATCTTATAATCATTGAAAAGACCCGCTTCGATAAGTTTATCAAGCTGTCCCTCTTCCTGGAGTTTCCAGTTTATACTTAAGAATGACGAGTGGTATATATCACCGAGTTTATTGTAGAATAATGGCAGGTCCATACCGGATTCATACATGACTGAAAAACCGGGGCATCGTTTTTGAGCATGATTGATTATAACAGGATTCAGGCTGGAAAGCAGAATCGTGTCATGCAGTTTTTTTTCACGGAGCAATAAACATACATCGTCAATCCATGAAAAATCATCGCCGGGTTGGTATTTCAGCTCAAGAATAAAAAACATATCCGCCCCATAGGCATCCATTACCGATGAAAGTGTATCAACACTTCCGGACATCTTACGCAATTCAGCCAGGCTGATGCTGGACGGCGATACAGGTTTATCGTCGAGATAAACAACTTCCGAATGAAATATAACGGGAATCCCATCCGCTGTAACGTTGATATCAAGCTCTACACCGTCGTACCCTCTTTGATAAGCACGTCGAACGGAATCCAGGGAATTTTCACGGGCACCGAAATGATCGCCCCTGTGTGCAATTACAAGGGGAGATCGGAAATTCGCTTCAGCCCAATTTGGACGAATTCTTGAATCAGGAGTCTTTTCAGGAAACCACTCATAATAATAGGGAAGTGGCTCCCCCGAATAAATATAAGAAATGCTTACAAAAGATAGAATTAAGAATAATACTACTATTACAACATACAAGAGTTTTCGACTATTCATTAACCTGCTCATTTTCCATATATACAATCACTGCCGGACAACTATGGATTTACTGAATATATTCCGACCGTCATTTCTTCAGCAGACTCGGTCAAATGCGACACGATTGTCGTGTAACTTGTAATCAAATGTAGTTCATCGCGAGGCAACGCCGGCCGACCTGGATCACTTATGATACATAAAGAAACATCGGCAGCAGCCTTAATCCATGGTGTGACACGTTGTGCAAGTCTTTCCGTATAAAAAACATCCCCGGCGAAAATAACGTCGTATCTGTCCGTGAGCGACGATGAAAAAACATCCAGCAATTCCCATGCACATTCAAGACCGTTGCGCCTGGAATGCTCCCTTGCCATTGTCAGAGCAAAAGGATCCATATCAGCACCGACAACGTAATCAGCTCCTGCCATCTTTGCTGCCATTGCTACAACACCGCTGCCGGTACCAACATCAAGAACATGCTTATTTTTAACAATCCATGGATTGTCAAGAATGTAACGAGCCAGTGCTTCTCCACCAGGCCAGACATTAGCCCAGTATGGCAGGTCAGAATGAATTCTATCGCCGAATCGTCTTTGTAAAGAGATCCATAAAGTAGTAATATCTCGAGCGCGCAAGAGATCGAGTTCCGGAATAATCGAATTACTGACCGGTTCTGCAATTTTTCGCAAAAATATTTTTAATACTTCCTGTTCCAATGATGAATCAGCACTTTTCCGATCTATTTTTCGATTGTAATCCAAATTCTAATTACTATTCCCGGGCTCACACTGAAAGATCAATTGTTTTTCTTAATCTTAATTTCATAAAATTGTAATACATAATTCATTGGTAGTCTATTCTATCTCCCTATTTTCAGCGGATTTTTCAATAGAAGAATACAGTTATCTGTTAAATGTTTCTTTTATATTTTTTCATCTCAAAAAAAAAATTATTTAAATCGGTGTCTTCAGGAGGGTTTATGGCTTCAATATAGAAATGGTGAAAATATCGCCCATAAGAGAGGTAAATGTGAGCAAGCAGTACTCAAAGCCAATAGGAATATTATTTGAATATTCACTTTTCTTGATCCTTGGCTCCGTTATCGCACTG
>JBNKQE010000515.1:0-2137 GCA_050295715.1 Leptospirales bacterium | reverse complement strand
CCGAATAATCAGTTCGGCTGTGAAGGTTTCCGGTATATACGAAAGAACCTCGGCGATATAGAATCGGATTTCTTCTGTTTTCACATAATTCCATTCAAGGTGCTTCACAAGCTGTTGTCCGCCGATAAGCCCCAGTGCTTTAATGGAACGGCCGTGAATGGTTCTATTTGGTGATGACTGCAGAAAAATACGAAGAACAGGTTCCGAAGCTTCACGGAGCCTCATTTCGCCTGCAATCTCAACAAGATACTCTTCCATTGTATTTTTCCAGCTCTTATCACGTCCCAGATTCATGATGATTCTATGTTTAATTTCATCCTTTTTTTCAACAAGACCATTAACAAGCGTTCGACCATAGAGTATGCCATTGGCGGAAAACGTATAACCATCCCTGTGGCTGCAATGCTCCACAAATCTTGTCCATAATTGATCGGCAGGTTTTGACCTGATTTCCGCGTGATAAATGGACTGTTCATAAGCCTTTCGTAGCGTACGATTAAACATGAAGATACTTTTCTGCTTCTGCAAAATTTCAAGTGGGGCATCTCTTAATGCGGCCTGTAAATGGAAATGGAGACTTTTATTCTTGCTGTCCGACTCAGGATCTGTAGCGATAAATAATGCGGCAATTTTTTCAATATCCGACTCAACCGGTTTAAAACATTTAAGGTAGGATGCCAGCGAAAGCGTGTTGTGTACGCCGTAAGTCTCAATTGCTTCAAGAATGTAGGGAACAATATCATACTCTTTTCGAAAGAATTTCCGAAGCCCGTTCATCGATGCCTGTCGAATTTGCTCCGATGGATCAAGCAGCATTTGAGTTAATACAGTCCTGGATACATTCATATCAGTTCTTCTGAGTTGCACTCTAACAACTCCGTCATACTAAACAATTTGTCTGATTTTTCAAGTAATAAAGATATTATTTCACTCGAATGAAAACCATATCCAGAACCTGACATGTCAAAATTTCAATCGAATTGCACACGTTTAGAATACCCGGATGATTTCAGGTTTTACGCTTTATCTACCCAGAATCTGCGATGACATATTCTCCATATAAAATATACCGGACACAGCACCTGTCATAAGGGTTGCCAGTGTTGCGGCGAGCAGAGCGCGAAGACCGACTCTGGCCAGATCACCGGTTCGCGAGGGAGCAATCCCCGCTATCCCCCCCACAAAAATTGACATGGAAGCTATATGAGCAAAACCGCACAGTGCGTAAGAAGTAATCAGTATAGAACGTTTGTCTTTGATTACTCCTTTTGCAACTGCCGATGCAAGATCCTGATAGGCGGCTACTTCCGTAACGATTATCCTTTCTCCAATAATTTTTGAGACAGCAATAGCATCGTCGAAGGGTACTCCCATTGCCAGTGTGAATGGATAAAATACATAACCTGCGATGGCTTTCAAAGACCAGGAAAAATTTGAATCAGAACAACAGTTCACAATTGTACTCACACCCCCGAGGAACATATCCAACAGCGCAACAAGCCCCAGAACAGAGAGCAATAGAGCTACTATTCCAATAATTAATTGTATCCCGGAATTTGATCCGTTTATAATCGCTTCAAAAATTGTATTATCCTTTTTGTAATGAGGTTCAACATCTTCTCCCAGCGTCTCCGGAACCTCGTCTTCAGGCATTATAAGTTTTGCCATAACAATAGCAGCCGGAGCGGATAGAATGGATGCAGAAATCAGGTGACCTGCGATAGTCGGAAAAGTATCTTTCAGGCTGAATACATAAATGGCCATTACATTTGATGCAACAGTTGCCATTCCAGCTGTAAGAACTGTTCCCAGTTCAGATCTTGTCATTTTTTCCAGGTGAGGTTTAATTGTGAGAGATGATTCGACTCCCACAAAAATATTGCTGGCTGCGGCAAGGGATTCAGCTCCGGAAATTTTCATGGTTCTGGAGAAGAATCGAGCAAAGATTCGAACAAAGAAGGGAAGAATATTCAAATAATATAAAATCGACATTAAAGCTGAAAAAAATACAATCGTTGGGAGAGCCTGGAATGCCAGAAAAAAACCAAGTGATCCCTGCCCGAATGCATTTTTTGCTCCGGGGGGCAATGCCAGACGCCCAAAAACGAAATCCGGTCCTGCCATGGAAGCCTCAATA
>JBNKQE010000514.1:0-2141 GCA_050295715.1 Leptospirales bacterium | reverse complement strand
CCAATCCAGGGAGAATTACTTATAATATTTCACCCATCAACGAGACCAATCAGCAATTTTATTACAAACCGGGCATCGGATTCATCGCCTTCGCAATATACTTGTCCATTCATCTGCCGCTCAATAATTTCCCTGAAGAAATACAATTCAGGTCCGTACCGTGTGATTTGCTTTTCGTAGATACATAAGGTTCAAATATTTTTTCACTGAATTTTTCTAATACCGCTTCAATTATCCCCAACTGCTAGAACCATACATGAATCGTCCGCTGATGTAAACCGGCATATTCAGTTTGTTTGCAATTCAGTTACGAAGACCCTTTCTGCAACCAATGAGATACGGCAGGCCATAGCCAGGATTGCAGATATCAAAATTTGCCTTGCTTCAACTGTTGAAGAGCAGCCTGTCACGATGAAAGATATAGCAGCCAGTGTAGAAAAAAACAGCCAGTTATATAAATGAGACAGTTGAAAAAATAAAAAATATTGATTCAATGATAAGCGAGAATACTGACTTCACAGAGCAAACTGATGCTATCGCTGACAGCATCCACAATTCGATGGAAGGGTTACAGAGAAATATTGGACAATTCAATATCACCTGAATACCTAAAACTACTGAAAAGCAAACCATCCACCAGTAAAATTACATACATCACTTCGGCTTCCGGACCGTAATATAATTTGACGGCTTAAGAATGGTTCGAAATTGATTTTTTTATTCGTCTCATTCTCTACAATAAGAGGTCCGGATAATTATCCGAAGGAGATGACGATATTATGGATTTAAGCACAACTTACCTGGGAATGAAACTGAAGAATCCTGTTGTTTGCTCAGCCTCACCTCTGTCCCGCTCCGTTGACAATGTAAAAAAAATGGAAGACCATGGAGCCGCTGCGGTCGTTATGTATTCTCTTTTCGAAGAACAGATACGTCATGACAAAGAGGAACTGGACCATTTTCTGGCAACAACATCGGGCGGTTTTTCCGAAGCACTGTCGTATTTTCCCGAACCGGAATCCTATTATAACCTGGATGCCGAAGGGTATTTGAACCAGCTTAGAAAATTAAAAGAAAGTGTTTCAATCCCCGTTATTGCCAGTCTCAATGGAGTCTCCCAGGGTGGGTGGGAAAAGTATGCCAGGGAGATGGAAAAAGCTGGAGCAGATGCTATTGAACTGAATATTTATTATATTGCTGCAGATTCACAGATTCCCCCCAATGAGATTGAAGATATGTATGTAAATGATCTCACACTTGTGAAGAATAGCGTAAATATTCCCGTTTCCATTAAGATAGGTCCATATTTTTCTTCATTCTCACACCTGGCAAATAGACTGGATGAAGCCGGAGCGGATGGTCTTGTTTTATTCAACCGATTCTATCAACCAGATATTGACCTGGAAAATCTGGAAATTGTCCCAAATCTAATTTTTTCGAGTCCGTTTGATATGCGCCTTCCCCTCAGATGGATTGCCATTCTATATTCCAGGATAAAAGCAAATCTAGCAGCCACAGGCGGGATTCATAGACCTGAAGATGCCATAAAAATGATTATGGTCGGAGCCGATGTTACTATGATCGCCTCTGTCATGTTCCTTCACGGTATAAATGTGATATCAGACATTGTTAATGGTATGGAAAAATGGATGGATGCTCATGAATACTCATCTATTGAGCAAATGAAAGGAAGCATGAGCTACAAAAATGTCGCCCATCCGGCTGCCTACGCAAGGGCCAATTACATGAAAACACTTCATAGTATTCAATAGTACCTCATTCTCTATCCTCTCTCCTCACAATATTGTTGAGTGAGGATAGAATTAAATGAAAATCGGAGATAATATTTCTCATGGAATTATTCTTATTATGGAAGAAAAACCACCAATTATTGACTGTATATCCAACAAAATAGCAATCAAGCATGCACACTGCTAAAAAAATGATTTTTCCAATTGACAATGGTGATAGCATATCACTATCTTATCCCGAGTTGGCAGTTGGAAAGATAGACTGCCAACTTACTAAATAAGCCTTAATATTTCTCTACGCGGAGGAAAACTATATGAAAATCAAGCCCCTCGGAGACCGAGTCCTGATCAAGCCTGTTGAGACAAGCGAAGATAAGGTCGGATCTCTGT
>JBNKQE010000513.1:0-2157 GCA_050295715.1 Leptospirales bacterium | reverse complement strand
AGCAGCGGGACGTTCCAGTCCATCAAATGCCGCAGTGTATCGAGGTTTTTGGCCGGATAGTAATGGAGTCCGGTTTCACGAGGTGCCGAGAGAACACCGTCTGAATGCCTTGTGACTTCATAGTCTGACATCCAGTAAGCAAGAAGCTCATCTTCGGATTGATCCATATACAATGATAAAATGACCGGGTGGACACGCACAAACACACAGGCTCCCGAAGGCGCTGACCGGTCAACAGAATCCGCAAATCAGAATTGTATTTCCAGGCAGCGCAGGTTTGTTTTTGCATTTTGTGAGGCCGATTATATATCTGGACTGAGTATTTGAACGGAAATGGAATGCGTAGCTATGAAGAGAATTATCCCCCGGAATATAATATTTGCACTTATATTTTTTATGAGTGGATGTTCTTCTTCAGCAGTCTATCATCCCATATTGAACTTTGATACCGAGCTTGAAATGGGACTATTCAAATCGGGAAGAATTGCCATCTTTTCCATGGATGGTATGGTTCGTTCGGATAATTTGAATGTGGCAGGATTCCTCGGACATCGCAGTGAGGAAGTTGTATATTCAGGGCTTGATGCAATGAGCGCTGATGACTTTGCATTGCTTCGCGGTCGCAGGTTTGCACTCTTAACCAATGCAACAGGCGTGGACCGTCATCTGGACCAGGGTTTCAAGCTGATGCTTGAGGCCGGGGTGCAGCCAGCTCTTGTTTTCGAACCGGAACATGGGATGTATGGATTTGAAGATGAACCGGGAGCTGATGGAATGCGCGTGGACCATCGAACCGGTATTAAAATTTTCAGTCTTTATTCTAGTAAAAGAAAGCCGGATGCAGAGATGCTGCAGGGGATAGATCTTATTGTTGTCGATTTACAGAATCTTCCTGTTCGATGCTATACTTTTGTCTCCACTCTGACAGACCTGATGGAGATAGCGGAGAAAAACTCCGTAGAGGTAATGGTATTCGACAGACCGAATCCTTACGGATTCTGGAAGGCTCGCGGTTCCATGCTTGATATGAAGTATGAGAGTTTTGTCGGTAAGGCTCCTGTGCCATTTCTTTACTCAATGACTCTGGGTGAATATGCGAATTATATGGCTTCGACCCGTTTTCGAAACTTGAAGCTAAGTGTTATAACAGTAACCGGTTATGACAGAGAAGAGCATCGGGTCATGATGGCAAATTCATGGATCAATCCTTCGCCGAATATTCCCTCTTTTGAATCTGCGGTTATTTATCCGGGGATGGTCTTTTTTGAGGGAACCAATGTAAGCCTGGGGCGCGGTACGACACGTCCTTTTATATATTCGGGGGCGCCCTGGATGGATTCGTCAGCCATGCATAAAGGTATGAAATCTCTCAACCTGCCTGGTGTCGATATTACGGAGGTTGTCTTTCGACCTGCGAGTTCTCTCTATACCGGAAAGGTTGTCCGGGGGATTCAAATGGTACCCTATTCGGTAGAGTTCGATCCGTTAAGAACCGGATATGAATACATGAGACTGATTAAGAAAATTCATTCGAATCATTTTCATATTAAAGTGCGAAGAAACTCATATTTTATGGACCGTCTCTGGGGCGGCGACGGCTACAGACTGGCCATTGAGAATGATCTTCCTTTCGAAGAGTTCGAAGCCAGCTGGATTCGTGATTCCACGGAATTCCAGCGATTTGTAACACCCTACCTTTTATATTAGAACCTTTTCGCAGGGACCCTCGATTGTTTTCGCGATGAGACGCGAAAAAAGACAGACCTGCCGAATCTCCTGTTCCGCAAACTTTCTGACTCGCTAATACATTGCATTCCGATGGGCAGTTAGCTGATGCAGTTTCACCCAGGAATGAGGTATGAGCAAAATTATACGTACAACTATTTGGTGTATTCTTATTCTGATCCCGGTGATGGAAATGGCGGCTCAGGAGTTTTCGCCGGTCACTCCTCCAATCTATAATGTAACCGGTGTCATGTATCAGGGTGGCAACACCGGATGGATACGGGAGCAGATGGGATTTCGAATCCTTTTCAGTGATTAATTTCATTTGCACTGGCAGCCGGAAATACAACGCGAAATCATTCATCCGCATCTTCTATCTTAAAACATGAACTGAACGGTGGACCCGCTGTATCCGCTCAACTGGCTGTAAAA
>JBNKQE010000512.1:0-2171 GCA_050295715.1 Leptospirales bacterium | reverse complement strand
ATTGTAACAGCTAAAAATGGGGAAAAGAAATATGTGAGTATTTCCGGTATAATTCAGGAGAATGGAGTTCTCGCCATCTTTACCGATTTAACCGAGAAAAAGAATTATGCTGATCGATATCACCAGCTCTTTAATAATATGAAAAGTGGAGTGGCAATTTACAGAGCAATTGACGAAGGTGAAGATTTTATATTTGTCGATTTTAATCAAAGTGGTCTTGAAATAGACGGCCTGGAAATCAATGATGTTATTGGAAAAAGGGTCTCTGAAATATTTCCCGGTGTCGAAGAGTTTGGTTTACTGGATGTTTTACGCAAGGTCTGGAAAACCGGAAATCCTCAGTTGTTTCCCGTTTCCTACTATTCAGACGATAGAATTGAAGGATGGCGAGATAACTATATATATCGCCTTCCGAATATGGATGTTGTAGCAATTTATGACGATGTATCCGCTCAGAAAAGGGTAGAAAAAGAGCTGATTGAGAGTGAGAAACAGCTGAGGACGATGTTTGATACAATCGAAGAGGGGATGACTCTTAACGAGCTTATTTTTAACGATTCCGGTGAAGCTGTAGACTATCGGATTCTCTATGCCAACCAGGCATTCTTTTCAATGGCCGATTATAAAGGGAAGCATGTAATTGGAAATACTGCTTCAAGTCTTTATTCAATGACAGAGGACATGATTAAAGAATACTGGAAGATAAGGAAGCATAGCCAGAAGACCGATCGAACAGAGATGTTGAGTCCCCTGAGTAATCGATATTATTCAATTTCTGTCTCTCCATATTTTGATAATAAATTTATTACGGTATTTTTTGATATAACACATCAAAAAGAGCTTGAGAACAACCTTGAAGAGAAGGTAAAGAACGCTATTTCGAAAAATCGACAGCATGAGGAGATGCTGATCCAGCAATCCCGATTCGCCGCTCTCGGTGAAATGATGGGGGCAATAGCACACCAGTGGCGTCAACCTCTCAGTGTAATTGGACTGGTTCTTATGGAGGTTCAGGACTTGTATGATTACAAAGAGCTAACAGGTGAAAAACTCATAAATTTAATCAATGATGCTAACCGTGTTATAGACCAGTTATCGCATACAATTGATGACTTTTCTAATTTTTTCAAGCCTGAAAAAGCAAAAGAGGATTTTGATTTGCTCGGGCGCGTATGTGCTGCTGTAAATATCCTGGGAAGTCAACTGGAATATAATAATATTTCATGCCTGATTCGCGTACATGTGAATGATTGTTTGGTTGAATCGAATGATTACCAATGTCCATCACTGGATATGGAATCACCATTCAAGGTTCAGGGATATCCGAATGAAGTTGTTCAGGTTATATTAAATATAATAACCAATTCAAGACATGCAATTCTGGAAAGAATCGAAAAAGGAAATATGCGGGTATCCGAAGGATCAATTTTCATCACTCTTCAAATGAATAAGGATAAAATCCTTCTTGAAATTGAAGATAATGGCGGAGGAATAGATGAGTCAATTCTCCATAGAATATTTGATCCATATTTTTCCACACATCTTCATTTACAGGGAACGGGCATTGGATTGTATATGGCCCGGATGATTGTTGAGAAGAATATGCAAGGAAGAATACATGCAAAAAATTGCCATGACGGTGCATGCTTTGAAATTCATCTACCGGTGAGCAAAACAAATGTGGGTAGAATAAAAACGACAGAGTAAAAATCAATTAGTTCGTTTTTATTTTGATAATTTACTACGCAAATCAAGGGAGCAGTCTTATATACATCGCAAACTGCGAAAGGAAAGTTGATATTCTTTCCGGGATTGCTTCACCGGGTATGAGATTCAAATAGTCGTAAGGAAGAAGACTCAGAATCAATGTATCGAGAATGAATTAAAAAAAAAATCATAACGATCGATTGCTTCAGGGACCTATTTCTTTTTCTCCAGGAGGAATAGTTTTTCTATCTCCTGCGGCCAGAGGTTTTCATCCACCGTTTCCAGTATCATCGGGATTTTATTAAATCGCCTGTCATTCATGATTCGCTCAAAAGGAGACCACCCCAGACTTCCTTTCCCAAGGCTCTCATGTCTATCCTTGCGGCTATCAAAGGGTGTTTTAGAATCATTGAGATGTACACCCATAAGTCTCTTGAATCCCAGACTCTTTTCAATTTCTTTCA
>JBNKQE010000511.1:0-2182 GCA_050295715.1 Leptospirales bacterium | reverse complement strand
TGCTTTATTGCCGCTCAGTTTAAAAGGCACGGATTTAACTCTCCCGGCATAGAGGCGGAAACAGGAGCGCTTACGAATGAAATCCGTGAAAATTGCAGTAAGAGTCAGGATAACTGCCTCTTACTGCCCGGGGATCATCCGCACCGGGATAAGGATTTCCTCTGTTTGTTCCTGTATGCGGGGACTTCAAATGCTTCAATTCAATCCTTGCCTGCATGGTTGTAAAGCACACGATACCGGTCAACTATGACACCCGTCAATTTCCATTTTGACAGCCGATAAAGTTAGTTTTGACTCCCGATACCCGAGTCAATGACACCTGTCATTCACATTTTTTACACCCGTCATGTAACACAACGACGCCCGTCATTGGAATAATTGACACGTGTCAGTTGATTGCGTTCCACGTGTCATATGGAAAAATGACGCCGGTATTCGCTCAAAATGACGGGTGTCATTTCAAAATTTCACACCCGTGATTTATAGAATATGTATGCTGGCAGGCGGTAGAATCCAATAGTCCGATAATACCCTGGCAAAGACCGGGCTGTTGCATAAAACGGTGTAGATGAAGTTGTAATCCAGTCGGCTGGTTTTTTTCGATTGGAATAGAATGAAGAATGAAATCCGAGAAAATTGCAATAAGAGTCAGGATAATTGCCTCTTACTGCCCGGGAGCTATGATATAATTATATATCATTCATACTGCGTAACACGAACTGTGAAAATTAAGCAGCTAACTGAAAGTGCTTGCAATTCTTTGTTGATACCATGTAAGCTGATTATCCCTTTTGTAAGTGCCAACCAGTCTTACGTTGCGTATTTCTGCTCTTAAGGTTTGTATAGAAAGATCCTGAGAATCCTGAGCAGGATATGGTCTATATTGGTGAAGGGGAAACCCTGAAAACCAGGATTAAAGAACATGCAAGCTCAGAAGATAAGGATTTCTGGAGGGAGTGTCTGGGGATCATCCGCACCGGGGAAGGATTAAATAAGGCTCAAATACGATACCTTGAAGGCCGGATGATTGAACTGGCAAACTCCATGGGACGTTTTTCTGTTCTTAACGTAAAAACAACCAGTACTGCAGGAATATCAGAATCGGACCAGGCTGAAATGGACGAGTTTCTTTCAAAGATTCGGCTGCTTGTGTATACCCTGGGATACAGGATCTTTGAACCCCTTGGAGGGAGCGTTTTAACCGGTGACCAGGCTCTGGAAGAACTTCTATATATTGAAAACACAAAAGGTATAAAAGCCACCGGTAGACTGGTCTCAGAGGGTTTCCAGGTTATCGAAGGTTCCATTGCTTCAGCTACAACAACTCCATCGTATCAGGATTGGGCTCATAAGGTTCGAAATGAACTCATAGAGTCGGGCCGTCTTGTTCAAAATGGGGATATGATGGTTTTTAAAGAGAACGTAATTTTCACAAGTCCTTCAACTGCGGCGGCTGTGGTCCTGGGAAGATCGGCCAACGGACTTACCGAATGGAAGACGAAAGATGGTAAGAACCTCAAGAACCTGGAGAGCGGGGAGTAAATGTCACAGGGGTGTGGGAAGATGGGTGCTGATTCTAGTTCAAGAAAGGTTGCCTGTAAAACACCCCATGAAATATACTGGATACTTACGGAAAAGAAGAGATATCATTCATGAAATTGCAAGAACAATATAAAAGCCACAGTGACCTGGTATGGTCCATCGCCAATCTTCTTCGAGGTCCCTATCGACCCCCTCAATACCGCAGGGTGATGATTCCTATGACGGTTCTCCGGCGACTGGATTGTGTCCTGGAAGAGAGCAAGGACAAAGTTCTTGAAGAGTATAAAAAGCTAAAAAAAAGCGGGAAGCTGGATGCAGCTACCATCGAAAAGACAATCAATCACAAGTTTGATCTTCATTTTCATAATACCAGCGAGTTCACCTTTGAAAAGCTGAAAGGGGATCCGGATAACCTGGCAAAGAACCTGAGTAACTATATAGCCGGTTTCTCCACGCGTGCCAGAGAGATTATCCAGAAGTTTAATTTTGAAGCAGAGATTGAAAAACTGGAGGAGGCCAACCGTCTTTTTGAGGTCTTCAAGGAGTTCGCGGCGGTAGATTTTCATCCCAAAAAAGTCCCCAATATGGCCATGGGATATATCTTTGAGGATCTGGTTCGAAGATTCAATGAACAGGCCAA
>JBNKQE010000510.1:0-2191 GCA_050295715.1 Leptospirales bacterium | reverse complement strand
GAATACAGCAAGGACTCGTCCAATGAGAAAACGCAATCATCTACTACAATTAATTCGTCACTCCACTTAAGTACAACGAATTCCGGTTCTACATCTACAGATGCAAACACAGCTACCACCTCGGATAGTGCAAATACGGTAACCGGTTACGGTAGAACAAATACCATAAACGCATCGGGAGCCACCGAGGGCACGACCCTTGATACAAAACAACAGACAAAAGTTGAGACTGCACTCAATGAAACCGGCAAAAAACTCCCAGAAGCGCAGAAGAGCACCTTCGAGCAAAAGTTAGGGCGAACTTTAGGGGAAGTACGGATTCATACAGGTCCAGCAGCCGAGGAAGCGGCGGACTCCATCAATGCTAGAGCATTTACGACAGGTAAAGACATCGTATTTGGAGCAGGGGAATATCAACCTGGAACGAAAGAGGGCAATCATATTCTGGCCCACGAGATGGCCCATGTGGCGCAGGGGGGTGAGGCGATCAAGCGTGCGCCGAAGGGTGATGAGAATCAAACCGCATATAATGCCCATGTTACAGGTGAGCAGGAGAACGGGACTCAGGCAAGAGTCAAGCGTCTGGAAAAAATGATAAAAGCAGCAGATGCACAGGCGCGACAAAAAGCGATGGAGCAATACAGGGAGATAGCGGGAATACAGGGACCAGGTATAGATTACAGCGCCGGTGCTACAATAAATGAATACTATAATTATTATTTCCGGGAGATCCTTATCTCAGAGATGAACCCGTCCGAAAAAGCAATGTTCCTGAGTGGAGAAAAAGACGTACCCGTAATCAAGTCAATGGTGACAGGTGCGAATGACTCGGTCGGGTGGATGGTTGGAGTATTGCCGAGACGACTGATGTATATGGTTGCGACACCGCTGGTAGCTCGCAGGAGAGACGCGGGTCTTGTAGAAACCTACAGAGATTTAACGTCAGGAATAGATGCAGATGAACAGGCCCTTGAGGAGAAGAAAAGGCAGAGTTATATCAAGCATGATATGAAGAGTGACAATCCTTACTATGCGCTTGGATTTTTCCTGAAAACAGAGGGCTATGAAAAATTTGGTCAGGACCTGACCATGATCCTATCCCTGCTTGCAGAGGTGAAAGCACTGCGAGCCGTAGAAGGAGTGGAGGCAGCGGGTGGAGTAAAGCCGGTGCCCATGAAAGGTCCCCTCAAGAATATGAGTGGAGATATAGAAGAGGCAAAAGGACTTGCCCGGACCCAGGGATATAATGTAGAGCCGAAAGTTAAAGGCACATCTAGGAACCTCGCTAAAGGTGTTGACGGAACCGGTAAGATGCGGGAAGCTGTTACAGGATGGGGAATTCCAGAGGATGTTACCGATAAAATTCCTTCGAACTGGTTAAAGAAGACAAATAAAAAAGGTGTTGGTATGAGGTGGCAAGATCCCAATAGCCTGGGAAATGGTGTCCGTATAGATAAAGGAAATCCAAGTCATAGTCTGCCAAGTCAGAAAGTAGATCACGTAATCGTCAGACGAGACGGGAAGGTGATTGGGCGTGATGGGAAACCGGTTCAGGGTTCGATTAAAGAAAATGCAGAGAAGGTACATATTCCACTAAGTGAATATCGGAATTGGAAAAGTTGGGACTCGCTACAATGAAATATCCAGAAATGCGAAGAGAATTAATAAATTATCTTTTAGGGCTTAGTGATCCAGATTATCAAAAAAATTGTTGGATCGATGGTATTTGTCCTGCTGGTGTTGAGCATGATGAATTTGACTATGCAGTTCATTTTCTTTTTGATGATACTGACTTATGTTCTGATGCCAAAAGTTTTATAGGTGTATTTTTGAAGGACGAGAAAGAAGCCAATTTGATACAAAAACTTTGCGAGCATATAGAAGTTATTTTCGATAAGTATGGTACAGAATTGTCGGATGAAGAATATATAAATTGTCTCGAATGGGGATTTGTTGTAACTGCCGCAAAAGAAGCCTATTTGGCACTTTTGGCATCCTCCGCACAGGAAAATATTCCGAGTGACTACGGATGAATCTGGTGTTTCCTGAAAACGTAGCTTAGGGATCTCTATGTGTCAATTGGATTAGGCCACATCAGCTCTGCTTCCTACAATGGTTCCCCCCCTGCCAGGGATCGAAGGTAACAGGGGTGGCCCCGGGCCGTACTAAAAAGCGGTAAAGAAGGAAGGCC
>JBNKQE010000509.1:0-2229 GCA_050295715.1 Leptospirales bacterium | reverse complement strand
GAAATGATAGCAAAAATACTCAAAAATCATCCCCGCAACAATGGATCAGACTGATTGTAGTGTATCTGTTGATACCGGTGGTTCTTCTGGCGTGCGGAGGAGATTTTCGCTGGTTGCCGGCATGGGTCTATGCCGTGCTGATTGTTGTCGCTGGTCCGGGGGGTCGTCTCTGGGCAGAACTGCGGCATCCGGGAATGATGGCCGAACGACAAAATCTGGAGAAGCTCCAGAGCGCGAAAATTTGGGACAAATTACTTGCACCCTTAATGGCGCTGAGTTTGAGTTTCCCACCGGTCATTGTGGCCGGACTGGACCATCGCTTTGGATGGTCACCGGAATTTCCGTTGTGGCTTATTATAATTGGACTTTTGTTGATCTCTATCGGATACGCTTTCGCTTCCTGGGCACTGGCAGAGAACCGTTTTTTTTCCAGTGTAGTGCGTATACAAAAAGACAGAGGGCATGAGGTGTGTGACAGTGGCCCCTATCGAATTGTTCGTCATCCGGGATATGCTGGAAACATATTGGCCCTCGCGGGTATTGTCATGGGTCTGAGCTCGTTATGGACACTTATTCCAGTGGCAGCGGCGCTAATCATCTCGGTGATTAGAACGGTGCGCGAGGACCGGACTCTACAGGAAGAATTGCCGGGATATTCCGACTATGCTCAACGTGTGCGCTATCGCCTGATTCCGGGTATTTTCTGAATTACTGAATGGGATCATATTTGCCGGTTGGCTTTGCCATATTCAAGGAAATGAAAATTTATATTCTTTCGCAAGCTTGATTGTAATTCAGCATGTCTCTCCTTGAAAACCGGCAGATCATTTCTCAGGCAGTGCGTGCGAAATGGACAGCTTTCCAGATCCACCAGAAGGTCAATATCGCTTTTTTCCGTGGCCTCACCCTTTACATATGATCCCAAAATACGAATCCTGGTGACTCCATATTGTTCTTTCAAATAGGAAAGTTCGTCATGAATAAAGAAAAGATTGCCCCCCCCCCCGATTCATACAGTATTTCGGTTATTGTCTTTTCGGGTGACTCACCTATGAGTTTGCACGCTCAGTGGATCCGGAAAGTGATCTCCGACAATCTGCCGGCTATACGTACCATCTTTCTCTGGAGTAAAGAATTCAGCGTAGTCAATCCTGTTGTACTCCAGGCTGGCAGCTTCTGAATATGAATCCGATCCTGGATTACTTTCCGAGTTTCTGTTCGCTACATACAACTGTCTTACCGTTACATACGATTTTCCGGTGGTTACATGAAGTATTCAATAAAAAAAAAGTCCAATACCCAGCTTCAATCACACTTCTTAAACATCGTAAAACATTAATATTTATTGCTATTTTTAGTATTGCTCTTATATTTTCATACTATGCTAACTTTTAGAAAATACCTAATACTTAGCTTCTTATTATCTTTATTTTCCTGCCTTGAGATTATTGATTCAGAATATGAAAATAGACAAAGTCCAGGAGTGAATGATGCAATTTTGCGAGGTTGGATACCTGAATGGATTCCTAACTCATCTTATTCCATTAAAGAAAGTCATTTTATTGATGGGCCGTATAGTATTCTATTATTAAAATTTAAACCGGATTTTAACTGGCAGCCACCAAATATTTGCCAGAAAATCAATGATAAAAAAAGAATTATCTTGCCTCGAACAAAAAAAGATTGGTGGCAATTAGAACCATAGGCGGCATTTTTTTAATAATTCCTATAAATGTATGTCAGATTTTTTATATATAAATCATTCCAAGGGAGTATTGTATCATTGGAGGCCATAAATAACGAGCTTACTTCGCCTAACTGATATGGCGTTCCCCTGTAAGCCTTTTTGTGATCCTTTCAGCATTACCCACAGGGCGGATGAAGGGAGGGAGGGAGGCGGTTTTCGCGACGATTGATCAGACTAATATTCGCGGGTTGGATACCGCATGACAAAAGATCCATCGGGAACTGACTCACTCTGCAAACGAGGGTCGAATACACATTGTGTAATCGCCTCAACACAGTTATGCACGAGTATCTTCCGTATCGGCAACTTTCTCCATCCGATAATCAGGCCACCTCCTTCATCGCGGCCCAGATAAATATTGATATTCTCCCAGTGAAAGGTTTGCTGTAGCCGATTGAAACGTGTGTAAGCGCTCCTGTTTCCGCCTCTTTTAATCCATCTGGAGAAATCCGAAACTCCTATTAAAGGAGGCTCTCGTGAAG
>JBNKQE010000508.1:0-2259 GCA_050295715.1 Leptospirales bacterium | reverse complement strand
ATTTTGTATCAATCCAACCTGAAGTGCAATTGACTCAAGCATTCCCAGTGATCCGGGGGGTTTTGTGTTCATGTCAATCTTATGTTGCAGTTCCTTCTGGAGCGTTGTGTCAACGGGGGAAATGTTTGATAATTGCATCAATGCAAATGATACAAAGAGCTCTGAGTCGACAACTTTAAAATAACTGCCAGACCGGAAATCTGAATCACCGGAGAAATTTCATCTCAAAGGTTATTGTATACGGGAATTAGAATTAATCAGCAGGGTTTTATGGCAGTTAATCCGAGAATATTCTGCGGCCGGAAAGTATAGAAATAGTCTGGATACATGAACCAGGCGATGTAGAACCGAAATTCTTCTTTATCGAAGATGTCAGAATAGAAATTCTGACTGCTGGAGCCGTTTCTCTGAACCGAATAGTTGGGAAAACGGTAAATATTGCTCTATTCAATTGTTTCGTATATGCTGACAGCGCAGGCCCCAGGAGTAACACTTGAAGCTACCGTACATGGTCGTGCGGGGGAGTTGATACAGGTCCGCCCTGAGTCAAAAAAAAGGATTATTGTCTCGGGTCCTGTCTCCAGTGGTTTTTTAACCTCATTGCAGTCCGGAAATCGGGGTATAGTTTTTCCGGATTTCGAGGACTGGAAAAGTCAAAGAGCAGTGGATTTGTTCTTTGAGAAGGTTCTGGACGGATCCGGCAGTACGGATTCCATTTCGAATACGTTCCACTACTCATCTACAATTCCGCGCGGCAAGGGATTTAGTTCCAGTTCTGCGGATATCCTTGCGTTGTTACTCTTTCTTGATCGCTATTACCGGACGAATCTAAGTATTTCGCATATATATTCAATAGCAGCCTCTATTGAGCCGACGGATCCCTTGCTCCATTCGGGGACTGTCGTTTTTGATACCGGAGATGGCAGCATAATCGAAGAACTTCCACCGTTACCGATGACGGCATTCTATTTTGATACAGATCCAAATGCGACTTTTATGACCCCTTATTCAGATGATTTACCTGTGGATACGGCAGGTCACGCTGTGATCGATCGATTTATTGCCGCGTGGAAAAATGATGATTATGGCGAGATATTTCGACTTACAACAGAAAGTGCCGTAAAGAATTATTCCTGGAATCCACGGCCCGGAGTCATGCAGCTTGCTCATCTTGCGAAAGTTCTTGGATTTGGAGTCTTCGTTGCTCATACCGGAACATTGCTTGGAGTAATCTGTGAAAATAATACAGCACATGAGGTTCGCGCCCTTTTGACCGATTTCCTGAAACCGTCAGCCGGTCAGCTCATTTTCAGTGAGCAGTTTGCATGAATTTTCGTAAAAGTCTTAAACCCGTAATGTTTGTCGGAACTTCTTCAGGAGTTGGAAAGAGTACAATCAATGCCGGTTTCTGCCGTATCTTCTTACAGGACGGTTACACGCCTGCTCCCTTCAAAGCGCAGAATATGTCATTAAATAGTTTTATCACTCCCGATGGAGGCGAGATTGGAAGAGCACAGGCGGTACAGGCGGAAGCAGCCGGAGTATTACCTCATCCGGATATGAATCCGGTTTTATTAAAACCGAGTGGTAATAATATATCACAGGTTATTCTCAGAGGCAGAGTTGAGGGAAATTTAACGGCGCGGGAATACTTTAAGGATGGAAAGGCCGACTATTTTAATCTGGCTGTTGAATCCTTTCAGCGGCTTGAGACAAGATTCAATCCTGTTGTTCTGGAGGGAGCCGGAGGGATCGCAGAGTTGAATTTGAAAAACCGTGATATAGTGAATCTCTCAATGGCAAAAGAGGCAGGGGCAGCAGTATATCTCATCGCCGATATTGAGCGTGGCGGGATATTCGCTTCTGTTTACGGAACACTTGAACTACTCACAGCGGAAGAACGTTCTCTTATAAAAGGTGTTATCGTAAATCAGTTTCGCGGCGATATATCTCTATTTGAAGATGGACGTCGGATTCTACAGGATCTTGCAAAAGTTCCTGTCATTGGAGTTGTTCCTTATCTGGAAAACCTGGATATTGAAGAAGAAGACTCTCTGGATATTGCAAAATACAGTGATCGTCCGACCCCAGGCCAAATAAATATTGCTGTTGTTCGTTTGCGACATATTTCCAACTATACAGATTTTAACATGCTTTTGAAGATTCCGGAGATTCATCTATATTATACGGATAGGCCGGAGCACTTACAACAAGCTGATATTATAATTATACCGGGTTCCAAAAATACAATTGAAGATC
>JBNKQE010000507.1:0-2286 GCA_050295715.1 Leptospirales bacterium | reverse complement strand
AATAAAAAAAGGGACGCGGCCGAGCTTTACGAAGAAGCCTACAGAGAGGATTTTCGTTCACTGCGTGGTGCAGAGGCCTATCTGAAGGCCGGAAAAATTTATCTGCAACTGGGTGAAATAGAGCGAGGAAAAAGCATTTTACTTGATCTTTCCAAAATTTTCCCCTATTCAAAAATATCACGACAGGCAACACTGGAGTTGAAAAGCTACTTTCCGGAAGAATCTATCTTAAATGAAAGTGAATCTGGAGTGATTGAGAGCCGATATAGTAAAAAGGAATCTTCGGAAAACGATCTGAATTTTCCTAAAACTGATATTATAGAGAAAAGATAGCAACCATAAGAGTTGACGGGATGCTTACCTGGAATAAATAATTCAGATACAAGGGTAACTGATAAAGAAAGGTGCAGGCGGGTCTCCCATGATTATAATTGAAATGGTAGTGCCACTATCTGAGAGTTGAGAAGAAATTATATGTTTCAGATGTTGAATTACAAAGCTGGCTCCTATGTGATTATTGAAGGAAAAAGGGATGCCAATAATTTCTTCATTATTCGCGCGGGTAAGTTACGTACTCAAAAATCAACACAAGTTGCCGGAGATGACAGTAACCAGGTTTTGGGGCCGGGTGATTTCTTTGGTGTTGAAAGTGCAATGTCCAACCATAGCCGCATTGAAACGGTTATTGCACTTTCGGATTGTTCAGTAATTGTCGTTAACCATGATCAATTTGGCCTTCTGATTCAAAAGAATGCCCCTGTGGCAATGAAAATCATTCGCTCTTTCTCCATGAAGCTCAGACAGTTTGATAATATTATCACCCGTCTGTCATTTAAGAATGCTGTGGAAGAAGACCCCTCCCATTTATTTGATCTGGCCGAATACTGGTTCAACCAGCAGAGGGTAAACCATGCCGCGTATGCATATCAGAAGTATTTGCAATGGGTCGCTCAGGGTGATAAAGTAAGCAATGCAAAAATGCGATTGCAATCATTGAATAAGCCTCTCAAAGCACCGGTTATTCCGGAAAATAACATTAATCGTTTCAATAAACAGGATGAGATGATTTTCTGTGAGAATGAACCTGGACGCGAGTTATATATTATTCAGTCAGGGCGTGTAAAGATTACAAAGATGGTGGATGGTCAGGAAGTGATGCTGGCTGTTCTGCAGGCTGGTGATATTTTTGGAGAAATGGCTCTTCTGGATAATAAACCGCGGAGTGCATCCGCTATAGTTGCTGAGGATGCACAAATGCTGGCTATTAATAAGGCGAACTTTGAATCAATGGTTAAAGCGCAGCCTCAGCTGGCAACGCGATTGATAACCATTCTGTCAGAGAGACTGTGGACTGCATACCGACAGCTTGCGAACTTGATGATCAACGATCCTGTTGGAAGGCTTTTTGATACTCTTTTAACCCTTGTCGAGAAGAATCATGTCAAGATCGGTGCGAAGGTTATGCATAATTTTGATATTGGAGGAGCCGATCTCCTGCGCATGGTTGGGTTTGATCCAAAGAAAGATGAAAACCTTCTTATGGAGATGTTTAAGTCCCGCTGGATGAAACTGGAAGGTGGAAACATCATTTGCATGGATACACTGGAACTTGAAAAGCAGGTTGCCTTCTTTAAGAAAAAGATTGCTATGGAAAAGAAACGCGAAAAATCGGTCCGCTGATTATTTTTTGTAGCCTCATTTCTGGAATAGTTTGCCCGGAATACTCCTGCTTGCAGCTCTGGTTCTATCTATTACTAACATCCGGAGCCCTCATATTATGAAAGATGTCCAGTCAAACTCTGAATTAAAAAAACTGGCCGGCCTGAAAGCTGCCGGTATGGTTGAGTCCGGTCAGGTTGTTGGGCTTGGTACAGGTTCTACTACAGCTTTTGCTGTTCAGGAACTCGGTCGAAGAGTAAAAGAGGAAAACCTGTCCATCCGTTGTACTGTTACTTCCTATTCTACTCTCTATCTGGCAAGAAGCTTCGGACTGGAGCTTGTTCCGCTTGATACGCTCTCCGCAGTTGATATAAGTATTGATGGAGCGGATGAAGTCGATGGCGATTTGAATCTCATAAAAGGGGGCGGGGCTGCACATACTCTGGAGAAGCTTGTACATCGTATGTCAAAACGTTTTATCGTTGTTGTCGATGCATCCAAGCAGGTGGAAAAACTCGGTGCGGCATTCCCTGTCCCTGTTGAAATAATTAAAGATTCAGTGAAATACGTAACCGAAGCCCTGCGCTCACTGGGAGCCAGTGATGTCATGATGAGGCAGGGAAAAAA
>JBNKQE010000506.1:0-2286 GCA_050295715.1 Leptospirales bacterium | reverse complement strand
GGCAAGATTCCGGAGAAGATCAAGGGAGTCATCGCGAAGGTCAAGAAGCCCGTGGATAAGGCTGTGAACAAAGCAACTGGCTGGATTGCGAGTAAAGTGAGGCTTCTGGTTGGGAAGGTGAAGGGAGGACTTGAGAAGGTTAAGAGCTGGTTTGGATTTGGGAAGAAGAAGGGTGAGACCAAGAAAGGCGAAGAGGAGACGCTCAAGGCAGGACTCAGCCCGATTCGAACCAATTTCCGGATGGGAAGTGAAGAGCACACCCTGCTCCTACAGTTGCAGAATGGTTCTCCGGAGGTCCTGATGGCAAGTGAAAACTTCTTTCCAGTGCTCGGGAAGATCAAGAAATTTGAGCGCCTTCTGGATGAAAAGGGCGGGAATGGCGAATACAAGGAAAGATACGAAAACGAGCTTCCGGAAATCCGTGAGCAAATGCGGCGGATAGGTAGCGCGACGGAGCATCTTCTAGGTCAGTTTAGCAAGGCTGCCGGGAAAGAGAATGCGGGGGAAAGAGAGAAGCGTATGGCGAGTCTCCGGAATCGTTTGAAAACGATCGCCGGTTATCTTGAAGAATTTGGAAAAGTAACCGGCCTTTCTGACATTCCGGACCATAGCCTGGCCCCGGACGAGAGGGCGAAAGCAATAGAAGAGAAGAAACTGGCGAATGTGAATCAGAGCTTTGTGGATGAAAAGAAGATTTTTAAGAAGGAACCATACAATAAATACCGGTATGCCGATCCACGGCAGTGCGGGTTGAACCGATATTTGCAGTATGCGATTGCTTCAAGTCTGCCGTCCAACGCTTTTGTCGGAATGCGAACACGGCCATATGGTGTGATGGATGCCATCGTTCCACCAAAGCCGTCCGGGTTTGAAGTTGAGAAGAAAGGGAAAAAGGGACGAAGAACCGGAAAGGAGAAAGATGAGGCCGGTAATATTATCACGAAGATAGTGGTTTCGGATCTGGATCTTGCATTCTATGCGAACGGCGGAAAAAAGAGCATGACTAATATAGATTCCGAAACTCTCGGAGAAAATATCGATGACGCTTACAGATCATCTGGTATACGGATCCGCAATGGCAGCCTCAAATATATTGTTTTTGGTGGCCATGGAGACAACCACAATGGTGTGTTTCTGAAAAAGAAAGATAAAGCAAAAGTACCCATAGAGATTGCTCTCAAGAACGAAGTAATCTTTGTCTTCAATAGAACGGGTTTTGTAGAAGCGGGTCGGTATCAGGAGATGGTCCAGAAATATATAAAAAATGGATTTGACCTGGAGAAGGAGCGGATTAAGGATTACCGGGAGCATCCGGAACAATACCAGTAGCAAACAGGAGAGTGGCATGCTGAACGAGAGTCTATTGCAGATTAAGACAACGGTAGAAAAATATACTCGTATCATGGAAGATATGGACCGGAGTAAAATGCCGCTGAGTCAAATTCCAGAATACTGGGAGATGATCCCCGCCTACGGAGTGTCCCGTTGTCCATACTGTGGCAAGGCCCATTCTGAAGTTCTGGATACCTATACACTCAGGAAGTGGATTATTGCAGGAGCCAGTGGCTACGAGCTATTCTGGGATCTTCCTGAAAATAAATTCTATTGTGAACATATGGTCTATACGCAAGCCTTTGTCCACCTGCACGGTATAGTGCCACAGAAATCACCCACAGAACTCAAGCACTTCAAAAAATTTGTAAGTGAAGTCCCGCATGTTGTGGGCTTTCTTTTAACCGACGATGTGGAGAGTCATGCGGTGCTCCACTCCCTTCCCATGTGCCGGATCGAGGGGGACCAATTTGTTCCCCGCTACACCTTGTATATGGTAACGCAGTATGGTATGGACCCGGATTTGTTAAGTGATAGAATGTCTCACTATACCTCTGCCATTGCCGATGACTGGCGTAGCCTGCTTGTCTGGCCAACGTCCCCGGACCACTCCGAGTGGTTCAATCTGGAAAAGTGGGTGAAAAAGGGAAAACTCTCCTGGATCGAGCCGGAAAATCCGGAGATGAAGCTTGTATCGGGGCCACTGGAGGCATTCCCCTACGCGAAGATCGAGGGGAGGAGAAGTCCATATTATTTGACCCTGCCTTAAATACCTTGCCGTCGCGAAAGGAATGCGGAGGGTTTCGTAGCAATCCAGATCTCATTCCGACATGAGGGCTGGACTAGGGCAATTGCCCTAGTCCAGCAGCAGCCCGGTCCCGATCTAAGTTATAATCTGGTATGTATACCACCAATCCCTGCCAGGGATCGAAGGTAACAGGGGTGGCCCCGGGC
>JBNKQE010000505.1:0-2290 GCA_050295715.1 Leptospirales bacterium | reverse complement strand
GCTCGTGGCCACGGATTGCATAGATGCCTTAACATCCTGAACCTGCTTCCCTGCCAATACCACGCGATCGGAAAAGGTCGTGATGAGAGTTACATTGGTGTTGATCTGTCGCTTAATCTCAGTGATCCCGGAAGCAATTTCAGTAGTCGATTCATGAGTACGCTCTGCCAGACTTTTCACTTCTTCGGCGACAACTGCAAACCCACGTCCCGCCTCGCCAGCACGAGCCGCCTGGACGGAGGCGTTCAGCGCCAGTAGATTGGTTTGTTCTGCGATTTCTCCGATAACCATACTGATCTCCTCGATCTGGTTACCCATCTTTTCAAGCTCAAGGACAGAATGACCGGTTTCCTGTGCTTCATCGCCAAGTTGCCTGGTGAGGGTCTCCACTTCATCTGCAACCTGCCTGGCCGCTTCAGCTGACCTGCTGATTTCCTCTATTGACCTGGATAGCTCTGCGGATGCGAGAGCGACTGTTTGAATATTTGCTGAGACTTCTTTGGTCGCGGTAGAGCTGTCCGTCGACAACTTAACAACTTTCTCGAAGGCGCTTAGAAGTTGATACTTGGTTTCTTCCTTGGGATCTACCCATTCGACGACATAGGAAGGATTGCCCTCGAGATCATTGAAGGTCCTGGTGTACACGCGAAAGTGAAGCAGTCCAGCGCCAAAATCTTGTTTAAACTTTGTTTCGGGATTGCCCTGGTTCAAACATTCGCGACCACACTCTTTGGTCTGGCAGATATTTGCCCCCCACCCGTTGCAGCTCTTATCGAGAAAGTGTGATAGTGGCTTCTGGAAGGCTTCCCGTACCGGCCCGTTTACATAAAGCCACCGCCACTCCTTATCACCTTCATTCCCTAATGCCGTGACGGAACAGGGTTGCTCGCTGGCATCAATGATACCCATGAAAAACTGCTCACGTTCGGCTGCGACGACCTGTATCTTTTTGATATAACTTGAAACTGCCATCTTGTACTGTATAAGGCCGAAGGCGACTGGAGCAAACATTAACGCTGGCAATAGACTCAACCGACTGGATATTACGGTCAGGGCGATACAACCGAAGCCAATGAGCAGAAGAGCCAGCATTAGACTATACGCGAATATTTTACTATTGCGATTTGCTTTATGTATGAGATCGGGCAAACTGTTATGATCGACAAACATATCAAATCCTCCGTAAACTAATTTTTAGACTGTACACTCCACTGGCGACGTATCCCATTTACTCTTTCGAGAGGCAATATGGCTCTATTTGTCTGCCTCTGATCTTGTGCTAAGGCTTTTTTGGGATGTCCCCTCTCGAGATATTGTTCCATGCAAGTTCTCCGCATTCAGAAAAGTCGGAATCAGAAGCAGAGATGAGAATAGCATAGAATACAGTCTCATGACTTGCCCCCTATGAGAACTAAAACCCTGTTATCGGAAGTACGGGACCATTCTCGAGTCTGAAACACCCCTTAAAATTTGCGCAGCACGGTTTAATAGCATAGTAAGACCCGAAACACGAAAGTGCAAGAAAAAAAATGGAGCCGGTATGTCAGAAATAACGGAAGAAGGAAATCTCTATGGACCTCGCACGGGCCTAAAATAGCCTTTTTGAAGATTTCGAAATACCTTCTCCACTTGAAATGAATAGATAACCGTATAGTTCATCTCTTTCCCACAGTCTGGGCAGCACTCCGGGCTTTTTTCAAAACTGTTTTCTATACCCGAAGTCCAGGAGCAGGCACGCCTGTCTATCTCCTGACAATTCTTTCGTTAGGCGCTTGTGTAGAATCCTAATAGCAGACGCTATATGTCCAGATATTTTCACAAATAAACCTGTACGGATCTCAGCGGGAAAAAAGGCAATATCGGACTATTATAAAGCAACAAAAAATAAAGAGGGCCGACTGGAGCTGATGGTGCATTTTTTTGAAATGGGAAATCGGTTTACAGTAAATTATGGTGATATAGGGGAACAGTTTTACAACAGCCTGGAATCAATGTTTGAAAATATACTCATTGAACTTAATAGTCGTCCGATAGATGAGCGAGAAAAATATTTTCCGCGGTTACAAAATGAAGTAGAATCTGCAAAAAATATTGGCTGGGGCTATCACGATGAATTAAAACTATTGCCAGGTAATTACATGGCTGAGCTTTACGAAGATGAATTTGATGAAGAGATATTTTAAAACCAGAAATAATAATTATAGTAACTACTGACCACGTATTATGTGATTGAGAAATTGGAGTCCGCCCATTATCGTAGCAAGCGGACATCCCTGTCCGCTTGCTCCGA
>JBNKQE010000504.1:0-2292 GCA_050295715.1 Leptospirales bacterium | reverse complement strand
AAGAAAATAATAACGAATCATTATTCCAGTTATTTTTGAATGAAATCGTTCATCGCTGGGTTAAAGTAACTTACATATCCGGCTTTTTTCTGATTCCTTTTTTTATAGCCCTGGACTATTTTACAATGCCCAT
This sequence comes from Leptospirales bacterium, assembly GCA_050295715.1. Lineage (GTDB taxonomy): Bacteria > Spirochaetota > Leptospiria > Leptospirales > Leptonemataceae > JBNKQE01. The sequence goes on along the minus strand of JBNKQE010000504.1, from coordinate 2,159 downwards.
CGAGTCACTATTTTTTTTTGGTGTTCTTCGTGGGATGGCGACTCTTTTACTATTAATAATATACTATATTATAAAAATTACAAAACCAACTTCGTATTCTTATCTGTTTGGATATCTCTTCTCACTTATTGCCGGATTGATGATTGTAATGATGACAGTCGAACTGGGCGGTTTTAACTCCAGTTATTATGCCGGATTGAATCTTGTAATAATAGGTGTGAATCTACTAATTCCATGGAAGTTCTATCATTCTGCTCTGAATGGATTTTTTATTATTTTGATGTATGTAATTTTAAACCTGATAAATGGCGGGGACTATCTCATACAGAATCTTATTAATAACCTCTTCTTTATCTCTTCTACGGTCATTGCAACAACAATTATTTCATTCGTACAGTTGAGACTTATAAGGGAAGAGTACATGCTGCGAAAAGATCTTGCAGAAGCACGAGATGCGCTCTGGGGTGAAATGGAAATTGCAAAAAAGATCCAGGAATCATTGCTTCCGCATACAACCGAGATAGCAGGATATGAAATTGCCAACCTAATGATTCCCGCCGATGAAGTGGGTGGTGATTATTATGATGTAATCCAATCAACAGATAAAAGCGTATGGGTTTCCATCGGGGATGTTTCAGGACATGGAATTGAATCTGGTTTGATTATGATGATGGCACAGACTGCTATATCCAGTACCATAAATTATAAAAAGGATTTGCTGCCTTCTGAAGTTCTGGTCAATGTAAATAAAATCTTGAATGAAAATATTAGACGCCTTAACGTAGACCGGTATATGACGCTCATCCTGATGCAGCTGGTCAATGATAAAATTATATATGCCGGACGGCATCTGGACTTAATATTATACAGAAGTAAATCAGATTCACTCGAAATAATATCGAAACCAGGTATCTGGATGGGAATTTTTGATAATGTTGAGCCTTATATTGATAATTTCACAATGAGAATGGACCCCGGTGATATTCTTCTTCTCTATACCGACGGGATAAGCGAGGCCATGGACTCAGCCGGGGTTATGTTCGGATATGAAAGGCTCGAAGAGTGTTTTAAAAAATATGTTCATCTTGATGTTGATAGTATTGTGCACAGTATAATCGATGATATTTATAATTATCAGAAAGAGCAGCAGGATGATATAAGCATTATGGTTTTACGTAAGACATAATCTATTATGTTGTGTTTCCGTGATCGGATACAATGCTTCATTTAGAGCTGGTATATCCAGATCCATCTGGTTATCAATCATCCAAAAAATAGTCAATTGTAATCTGTTCTGCTGTTTCTTATGTGGAAAATTCGCTAAAAAAGGCTTTCAAATATCCACCCTCCTTTCATTAATAAGTTTAGATATGCAACGCATCCTTCATATAGATACAAGTGAATTTTTTCGTGGTGTTATTGAAGATATTTGTTCCGGAATGAATATCCATCATTCTACTGCTGCGAGCGGTACAGAAGCAAGAAAAATTATCGATGGTGGCGGGATTGATTTAATTCTGACAGCTGTTGAACTTCCTGATATTAATGGATTGGATCTGATTCGAGAGATAAAAAGCGAAAAAACTTCGGATATACCAGTAATTGTTATAACGTCCAGTGATTCCCTGGAAATGCGAAAAAGAATGTTTTCGCTTGGAGTTGCAGATTATATTCTGAAAACACTGCCTCCAACTGATTTAACTCGAAGTATAAGGGAGATTCTTTCTCCTTCAACAGGCGATGAAAATTTTGAAAAAATAAAGGATCTGCGTATTGCTATTCTTGATGATTCGAGAATGGAACAGAGAATCATGCAGTCCATTCTCAATATGAACGGATTTTCAAGAGTTGAAGTGTTTGGTGACCCTGCCGATCTGGAAACTGCTGGTTATGGTTTTGATATATATCTTGTGGATATGGTTCTTCCGGGTATATCGGGAGAAAGGGTTATACGTCGGATAAAGTCCAACCAGTCAGGAAGTCTTGTAATTGCCGTTTCAGGAATAGATGATTCAAAAGCTGTGTCCAATGTACTTTTATCCGGGGCCGATGACTACATAACAAAACCATTTGATTCCGGTATTTTCACAGCCAGAATAAAAGCATCGGGTCGAACAGTTGTACTCATGAGAGAACTGGAGCGCACAAATAAAGAACTT
>JBNKQE010000503.1:0-2296 GCA_050295715.1 Leptospirales bacterium | reverse complement strand
CGTGCAAACAATGTTTTTTTATTATTTCAAAGTAATACACTAAACGGTTTAATTTATGCAAACAACTAACCAAAATTTCAGAATATTTTCAAAACCGAATTCTTTTATCATAATTCCATTTATTGCAATACTTTCCACGATTGCAAGCTCCTGCGGTGAAAAGAAAAAGAAAGCGGAGCTGACGATAGCCGTTGCTGCCAATGTTCAGTATGCAATGCAGGATCTCCAGGCAGCCTACGAAAAAAAATCTGGCGAAAAAATCAGTGTAATTCTTGGATCTTCGGGTAAACTAACGGCCCAGATTCAGAACGGCGCTCCTTACCATGTGTTCCTTGCAGCTGACACAGCCTATCCCGATAATATCATCAAATCCGGTCAGGCAGTATCGCCTCCCCTGGTTTATGCAAAGGGTTCCATTGTATTCTGGACCAACGAGCCTAATAACCTGCCTGCTGATTCTTCCGCTCTTGCGGGTTTTCTAAAAAAGGCAAACCTGAAGAAGATCGCTCTTGCCAATCCACGTGTAGCTCCCTATGGAGAACAGACTGTTAATTTTCTTAAGAAAAACGGCATCTATAACGATGTAAAAGACAACCTGGTATATGGAGAAAACCTCTCTCAGGTGAATCAATTTGTTATAAGTAAAGCTGCCTCAGGTGGATTTACGGCAAAGTCAGTTGTACTCTCTCCGGCTATGAAAGGGAAAGGTAGATGGCTCGATCTTCCGTCCTCGGATTACGAGCCCATTGAACAGGCGATGGTAATATTAAAGAAGGGCTCCGATGAAATGCCCGAGCAGAGTAAGAATTTTTTTGATTTTATTATGAGCGACGAGGCTACAGCTATATTTGAAAAATACGGCTACAGCCGCTAATAGCTCTCGTTGACCTTGCGAGTCCACGTTTTCTGTGGAAAACAGGGCAAAAACGTTCTACGTTTATCCAAGTCTGCCGCGTCATTTAAGCAGTCTTCGATATACAACCGCTGATTGAATCCCGCATTTGAATAGCAGGTAATCATATGACTGTCCATAAGATTCGGGCAGTCATCAGCGTAATCCATCCACCTGCATCTTAAAACATTTTAATTTTCCGATTCATCAAAGGCTACCTGTCGGAATTGTAAGATCAATGGTTCCACTGCCCGTTACAGATTTGATCCCTACAACAAATTCTCCGTATTCAAGTGATTTATTTGTTTCAACTGTATAAATCTCAAGTGCACCTGAACTTCCTGAATCTGTTAAATAATCCTCTCCCATTGTATAATCGGGCTGGGGGTTTGTTATTGCATTAGTTTGTATACATTCATAAAATACTGCTTTTATATCCTGTCCCGTTTGTTCCTGAATCTGTATTTCGTATTGTCTTGTTAACCTTATTACTTCTCGCGACCTGAAATCGAACCAGTATTCCTCTCCCTCCTGCAGGGCGACCTGGTGAGTGCCTGCATCCAGTATGGCCGGATCTTTTACGGCACAGTTATTGTATTCGAGATTATCCTGACCTCCCAACCATACTAACCAGAAAGCATCTGACATATGATCCGTCCCCGGCTTACAGGAAAACAATGATAGAATTGTGACTGTAGCAGCTATTGCTGTCTTAAATGTTGTAGTTTTCATATGTTTGTTACTTCCGGGTTTATTAGCTCTTTGTTTATTAATTACGATAATCATGTGATGAATTCTGAAAACTTAGATATGACTCCCAACCAAATACGCCATACCATCCATGATCCACAAAATCACCCGGGCTATCTCCCAGGAAGGTGACTTGAGGGGGATTTGATACATCGTATTTTGTATCGCATGAACTGGCCATATTCTGGTTCTGATCGGCGAAAAGCGGAGTTGTGCTGATAAATAACAACGCAAGAATAATAATTTTCTTCATAATTACTTCCTTAATTTTCCGATTCATCAAAGGCTACCTGTCGGAATTGTAAGATCAATGGTTCCACTGCCCGTGACAGATTTGATAGCAACAAGAAAGTCTCCATATTCTAGCCGAGATTCTGTCTCAACTATATAGGATTCAAGCATGCCCGTACTTCCTGTATCCGCCAAATAGTTCTCCCCCATCGTATAATCTGGCTGAGGGTTCGTTATAGCATTTGTTGTCATACAATTTATATAAACCGCCTTTATATCCTGTCCCGTTTGTTCCTGAATCTGTATTTCATATTGTCGTGGAGCGATTGTCACATCTCGGGAAGTAAAATCGAACCAGTATTCCTCTCCCTCCTGCAGGGCGACCTGGTGAGTGCCTGCATCCAGTATGGCGGGATCTTTTAC
>JBNKQE010000502.1:0-2300 GCA_050295715.1 Leptospirales bacterium | reverse complement strand
CGTCTCTATCAGCGTCTCTATCAGCGTCTCTATCAGCGTCTCTATCAGCGCTGCACTGGAATGAACAAATGACAATTCATAGTAATATTTTTTACTATTTTTCATGCATACGATTCAATGCTGAAAATAGAGCACGAATAGAAGCCCGTGTTATATTCGGATCAATTCCCACTCCAAACACAAGTCTACCGTCTTCACTCTTTAATTGTATATAACAAATTGCACGCGAAGATGATCCGTGATCCAGTGAATGTTCATGATAGGATTCCACAGTAAAAGTGAAAAGAGAAGATTCGTGAAGCGCATGCTTGCACGCATCAATGGGACCATTGCCTCTACCTTCCAGCGCCATGAGCTCTCCATTATACTTGAACTCCACCTGACAGGTAACTTCTTCTGACTCACGCGATTCAGGCTGACTGTAAAAAGAGATATACTCAAAAGGTGTTCGTGTATCCAGGTAAATCTTCTTGAATTGTTCTACAATTTCACCGGGCTGTATCTCTTTTCCGGTCCTGTCCGCCATGGACTGAACCATAGACCCCAGTTCCATATGCATGGTTTTCGGAATCTGATAGCCGTATTCCTTTTCCATGATATAGGCAACTCCTCCTTTTCCGGACTGTGAATTTATGCGAATAATTGATTCATAGGAACGACCAACGTCTGTTGGATCAATGGGCAGGTAGGGAACTTCCCACTGATCCGTATTCATTTCATTTCGATAGTCCATGCCTTTGTTAATCGCATCCTGATGTGATCCGGAAAAGGCTGTATAGACAAGCTCCCCGGCATAGGGATGTCTCAAATGAACAGGTATTCGCGTAACACTTTCAGATACCTCGATAACTTTATTTATATCGGAAAAATCCAGATTTGGATTAACCCCCTGGGTCATCATGTTCAATGAAAGTGTAACAAGATCCACGTTACCGGTTCGTTCTCCATTACCGAAAAGGGTTCCTTCCACACGATCGGCTCCAGCCTGCAATGCAAGTTCAGTTGCAGCAACAGCAGTACCACGATCATTGTGTGCATGAAGGCTTATGACCGCCCGATCTCGACCATTTAATTTTCGAATAAAATATTCAATCTGATCGGCATAGAGATTGGGTGTGCTCATCTCTACTGTTGCCGGTAAATTCAGGATAACCGGATTTTCGACAGTGGGCTGCCAGATATCCATGACCGACTCACAAACCGCAACAGCATAATCAGTTTCAGTACCTGTAAAGCTTTCCGGCGAATATTCCAGAGTAATCTTAGTATCCGTCATCGCGGTCATGGCTTTAACAAGCCGCGTCCCTTCAATAGCCAGCTCTTTTATACTCTCCTGATCTTTGCGAAACACAACACGACGCTGCAACTCGGATGTTGAATTGTAAAGGTGAAGAACTGCCTGCCTGGCACCTTTCAATGCATCAAAAGTTTTTGAAATCAAATGCTCCCTTGCCTGTGTAAGCACCTGTACCGTAACATCATCCGGAATTAAATCTTTCTCAATCAGATTACGTAAGAATTCATACTCAACTTCGGATGCGGAAGGAAATCCAACTTCAATCTCTTTAAACCCAATACTTACAAGTGTACGAAACAGCCTGATTTTTTCATCCAGATTCATTGGGATAATCAATGCCTGGTTTCCATCTCGAAGATCCACACTGCACCATCTGGGAGCTTTTTCAATGAAACGATCCGGCCACGTTCTATCCGGTAGAGACACAGGACGATATGGTTTATATTTATTAACAATGCTTTCTTTCATAGCCGATTCTCCGATATAGTTTTGAGTAAATAATAGAGTAACCCGCGACCGAGATGCCTGACATCCCATCGCAATAAAAAACAATTAATTCGACGGAATGCTTACAGTAGGTTTAGAAGGAGAAGAAGTAGTAGTAGGAGAGCCGGAAGCACTCGATATGCCCGATTAACAATAACTGTATTTATGCTCATCTTCTTCATTGTGATATCCATTGTCAGGCCTCCAAAAAGAGAACCCGTTCACTACCTGTAAAAAATAAGAAATACCCCTGGATAAGTCAATAGTTTTTGTCATAACTTCGAGTATAAAATTTATGCAAAATGTATCTATCCATTTGTTCCGCTCCAGGAAATCCATCAATATCATACCTGGAGCTGTAAGAATAGCAATTGATTGCTTACGATTTTTCACATAAGGGAGATAACAGTCTTACTGCCAGATTGATCCTAATTATCCTGCTCAAAAATGCGGTTTTTGATCCGGTCATTTACAGTTAATTGGAAACTTATTTCCCCGGGCAGTCTCTTAATATACA
>JBNKQE010000501.1:0-2304 GCA_050295715.1 Leptospirales bacterium | reverse complement strand
ATGGCTTAAGTAGGGGAAGTGAAATTAGAAAAGGAAAGGAAGTACCTAAGGCATTGTGCGGATTCGACTCACCAAATATGGCGGTGGTGGTGGAGAGGTATGATAGTTGGTTAAAATACAGTATCGGGACCCTGTTTTATACCCCGCCATCCCCGGAGGAGAGACGCAGGAGTCTGGATCAATCAAAAAAGGATCTTGATCCATCACTTCAACGGATTCTGAAGCAACGCAAGCATGAAGAACTCAGGGGAGAGGTGGATGCTTATTTCTGTCTGAAAGAGTCCGGGATGAAAAGGCATATACGAGCAGCCGAGAGACGATATAGATCCGGGGCAGAGCAGCTATGGAATGCTCTTCAGAACACCAGAAAGCCCACAACACTTACTGAACTGATTGGAAGAAGAAAGCTACACAGAGTCCAACTCTATCGTGTTCTGGATCGGTGGTCGGAGCTTGGAATCGCAGAGGTTGAACCGGTTCAGCAAAGCCGACATCTGGATAATCGAAAGGAGTTCATGATCAAACGAAAGATCCCGGCTCTTCCACCCATCTGTTATACAAAAGCAAACAAAAACTGAGGAGAAAACGAATGGCAAAACGAAAAGAGACAAATAGCGAGAGTGAAGGAAAGTTTATCTTTCGGGCAAAGCACTTCTATGAGCTTCTGGAAAGGCAGGATTATAAATGCGCTCTGACAGGACGGGAGCTGACCCCGGAGAATACAACAGCGGAGCACATCGTTCCCCTCCGTGCAAACGGAGAGCACTCTTTTGAGAATATCTATCTGGTGGATGAACAGGTCTCGAAGATCAAGCGGTATCTCACAGAGGAAGAGGTCATTGATCTTGCTGCAGATATCATAGAGAGACGGGGTAGAGTAAGAGGGTATTCCTTGAAGCGAAGTGGGAGGAGAGGATGAAATCTTTCCCGTCATGGAGAGTAAATTCAATCTGCGGGAATCTCAATGCAATGAGCCACAGGTCAGATCGTTATCCTGAGCTTCCGCTTCGGATATCGTGGGGAAGATGCATGGAGGCCAACTGCAAGATGATGGTAACGATCCTCAGACAGAATGAACTCCAGAACCCAGTAGATCTGAAAGGTTGGACAGACCGGCGAATAGCGTGCTGTAAGGATCTGGAATCCTTCACATCTACAGAGCAGGGAGCCTGGGACCCGGTGATTGATAGAGTCAGATTGAAGCTGCAGTATCAGCCGATAAGAGATTCATTAATATCGCCTTTTTCAATGCGAGCATACCTGGAGACAGCACGCCTTCAATATCGAATTCGTGAATCCTATAATGGGAAACCGAAGCAAGCAATAGACTTCAAGCAGAAAGCCGAATGGGAGTGCAGGCGAATCAGGAGGGGATACAATCCGCAGGGGAATCGGCAACCCTTCAGTTTCTGGGATTTAACATTCAGGCTTATTAAACGAAAGTTGATCCTTAAAAGAGAGGAGTGGAATCGCCTTGCCCATAACCTCTCCACCACTATCAATCGAAGAGGAGTAAACAATGGCACCATCTAAAAAGTCCCGAAAAATGAACAAATCCGAACAGAATCGCACAGATTCAAGACAATATCCTGAGATCACTCTGGAACAGGAAAAAGCTCTAATTCTTATGACTGGAGGTATCTGTATAACAGAAGTTGCCAGAAGGTTGAAGGTGGGAAGAACAACGATCTACGACTGGATGGAACAACAGAAATTCAAAGATGCGCTACAAAAAGAAGAATCCAATGTTTTGAAAGAGATTCGTGGAATCACACTGAATTTACAGATCGAATCATTTGAAAAGATACGGGTTGCATTGAGAAGCCCAAATGTCTCCCCCCTGGATAAAGCAAAGCTTGGATTGAAATATTTAACGGATACAGATAATCTCAAGCAGTATAGAACTCAAGAAGAAATAGATAAACAGAGAATGCAAGATATAGATGATATGGCCATGAAATTAGTAGAATATTCTGACGAAATTAGGGCTAAAAGGGAAATTGAAGAAGACGAGGATTATGAATTTGAGGAGCGATTTTCAAAGGAGAATCGTGATGCTTGTTAACCCAATTATCGCTGTAATATTTTCTGAAATTTACCTGATAAAGGAGTCCATTGGGGATTTCAATTTTCCATACGGTGGGGAATTTTGCTTTTGACGACCTCGACAACGTTGTCGAGGTAGCGATAAAATAAAATCGAGCTGATAATGAAAAACGAATCAATATAGTGAGCTGTTTATGCGGCGACCGAAGGGAGAGGGCGCGGGCCAAGCAAGGCCGGAGCGTGAGCGGAGTGCCGCCG
>JBNKQE010000500.1:0-2309 GCA_050295715.1 Leptospirales bacterium | reverse complement strand
TCGAATTCATAAATTTATGAAAGCGCCTCAAGATAGTTAGTGACGAGCATTTTCCTTTAACGTGCTCTTTCTCCATCCGTTTGTCCACCCAATTCGAAAAACTCAGGCAACCTCTTTCATCGCGGCCCAGATAAATCCTGCAAGTTCTCTCGACACTGCTGTAACAGTCACCTGAGGACTTTTTCCTTTCTCCATCATCTTTTTATACTTTCTATGAAGCCGTAGTCCTGCCTTTTCAGCTATCGCGATCACTCCGGGTGGTTGTCCCTCTCTTCTTTCAAGAACTCGTTTCCCACCTGATCCCGGCCATCTCTGGTGCCAGGAAGCTTCTACAAGAATACGGCGAAGCATTCCACTCCCAGATTTTGTGATTGCCGTCCGTTTTACTTTCGCACCACTCGAGTATTCACCTGGAACAAGTCCCAGAAAACTCATAAAGGAACCGGCAGTTGGGAATCTTCTAAAATCACAAACTTCTGAAATCAATAACATTGCAGTCAGATAGTCGATTCCTTTAAACGATCTTAGCATTGAAACCTTTTCTTTATATGGTTCTGACTCGGCAATATCCTAAATTGCTTTATCCGTAGATTTCAAATTGGCATTCTGAAAATGAATCTGACGGAGGTAGCTTGAATATGTTTCCTGAACCATTGGATCCTCAAATCGAATGCTATCCAGCCAACGATAATGATTCTCGGTCCAGTATCTTGCCCCTGAATACTTGATCCCTTTTCTTAAAAGGAATTTCATAATCCTCTGTTTGTTTCTTCCCATGTCCAGTCTCAAGTCATCACGGCTACGAAGAAAATCTCGCAGCCCTTCTTCTTTTTCGCTCGGAATCCGGATCGAGTCGACTTCTCCATTTCTCAGCAGTCTGGCCAGCTTCACTGCATTACGGGAATCCGTTTTGATTCGATCTGATACCTTTCTTGGAATCTTTCCTGGTGCGACTACCTTGCACTCAATTTTCATCCCGGTCAGAAATCGGTAGAGAGGGAATCCTGTGACTCCGGCTTCGTAGCAGCTTTCAATCGATCGGGCCTCTGTCTGGAGTTTTTTGAAGAATCTCTTTATTGCAACTACTTCGTTGGGTGTGGTCGTCACTTTTTCTTTTTCGGATTTGCCATTGTATAGAACCGCAAAAGTCATCGAATCTTTGTGGACATCCATACCAACGTATGCTTTTCTTTTCATCACGTGCCTCCTGTTTTACCTACTTGTATTGTGGTAACCCGATATTATTTTATCGGTCTAACCCACGTTGTGCAAGCAGGGGGCACGCCATAATGTCTATTTTTTTCGCACTGCGTCCTCCCGTTCGGTCGTCCTTGGTCCTTGCCGGGTATGCTCCCATTCGGTCGCCCGGCTTCGGACACAGCCAGCGAAGCTGGCCGTCGTGAAAAACATGTCGTTATTTGCAATCGCGTAAAATAATTGTATTGCAATATTCAATCTACATTTTTCCAGTGTCTTGTACAATGTAAGGAGTATTTTATGAATTACGCAGGATTTTGGAAACGATTTGGAGCGTATCTGATTGATGTATTACCAATCGTTATAGTGGTTTTTCTTATGTATTATTTCTTTATGGGATTTGATGAAAATATACATACATATATGAACCGAAAACCCGATGAAATGCAGAAAAAAATAGATTTTTATGCACAAAGAAATCAAATTCGCGATCTGTCTTTCCTGATTTGGATTATCTATTCAACATTTTTAGAATCATCAGTTCTCCAGGGTACCCTGGGTAAAAAAGTAATGGGGCTAAAAGTCATTGATATCCATGGTAACAAGATAACGTTATTAAAATCAATCGTAAGAAATCTTTCGAAAATAATTTCTTACCTTCCTGTTTCTCTTGGTTTTATATGGGCCGCATTTTCAAAAGAGAAAAAAGCATGGCATGATTCCATCGCAAAAACTTATGTTGTAATAGAGGATGAATAATATAATTCAACGCCACAGCAAATAACTTAAAGATTATCGTGCGTCCGGATAAGCCGGGTAAGTCTTGTCGGGTGAAAGTCTTGATCGGGCAAAGGCGAGCCACCAGCCCGTATCGAGTGTTGCGTGGTAGAAGGTAACGACTATTGCGAAGCTTACACAGAGAAGCATGAGAGCCACAGGGAGACGCAACTCCTGAAGAACATTGAGCCTCGAAATAGGTAAACTGAGGAAGGCGATGCGCTGAAAACCCTGGAGTATACATCCCCCTCCCCATCTCCAGCGAGCGAATGATAGCCTCTCAAGCGCGGCAGCCATAAAAAGGATAGTATTACTGGAGCTGTTGGAGTTTGAAG
>JBNKQE010000499.1:0-2351 GCA_050295715.1 Leptospirales bacterium | reverse complement strand
GTCCACTCTCAGGTAGCAGAGGGAAATGGGCGGCTTGTGAAAGCAGCTTTCTCGGCTTATGGCTGGATACGCCCGGAACATAGCACACTGTATCTCAACGAGTTCTCGTTTATACGCTCATCCATGTACTTCGGTCTTGAGAAGATCGCAGAAACGTCGAGGAAGCTTGCGGGTACGGCGGGAAAGGCCAACACCCAAGATGTACATATAAAGCCCGGCAGAGACCACGAGAAGAGTGTACAGGGTAAACAAATCGCCGGTACAGGATCCAACTTCGCGGCAGTTACCAACATTTCCGGCGGAAAGTCTAATAAGCAGTTCTTATCCTCCCATACCTCCCGTACATCTTCCACTTCGCCGGGAAGTACCTCCCTTTCCAACTCTCCAGACACTACTACTACATCTCCGACCTCATCTTCCTCATCCGCATCTCTATCACGTACGCCAGCTCGCTCACTTGCTTCAGAGGGACGTGAGCATACCGAGGACCCACGCACAGGTAGACGATGCAGCAGCGGACTGAGCTTAAGTGGACGAAGAAGTAATGGCTTAAGTAGGGGAAGTGAAATTAGAAAAGGAAAGGAAGTACCTAAGGCATTGTGCGGATTCGACTCACCAAATCGTTAACCGCTTCGCAGTGACTCACTTTCTTTGGTCTCAAAGAAAGTGAGCAAAGAAAAGACCCGTCGCGCTGCCAACCTCCTGTTGCCAGGGCGCCGGGGGGGTGTTCCGCCACCTCCTGTGGCGGTGCGTTCTAATCAATCAATATCAATCTGTGTGACCTATCATTGTTGAAACTGAAGCTCATCATTGCTGAAAACGAAGCCCGTCATTGCTGAAATTTCATGATCGATCAAAGCTATTACATCCCCGTAAGGTGGTGACGAGGAGATCCCGGGAGACGGGGATGAGGTATGGCACGAGGCGGTTGGGTGAGGTTCGCAGATGAACAGGGTTTGTTTATTGATTACCGGGATGGGGGTGGGGTTTGATCTTTCTTGCGCGAAAGCTTCTTACGGCCAGGTTGTCCACAAGAAAGTTCACGCGGCCGCTCATCTCTTTAAATGAATCTTTGAGTTCATCAAAGCGACGGTCCATGTCCAGTCGAAGATTATCAATTCGCACATTTACAGTATCAAACCGATGATTCATATCGGAGCGGAGATAATCTATTCGCCCATTTACAGCATCAAATCGCTGGTCCATATACAAGCGGGATTCATCAAATCGCTGGTCCACAGAAGTTCCGAAATCATCAAAACGTCTGTCTACGGTATCAAAGCGTCGGTCCACAGAAGCCCCGAAATCATTAAACCGCTGGTTCATATCTGCTCGTAAATCGGAAAAATTCCGATCTGAATTTCTACTGGATCTGAGAACCGTAAAAAAGAGTCCGATCAGTCCGAAGAGGAGCATGGAAAGGATGGAGATGAGTGGCAGTTCCATAGTGTAAATATACCCGTCAAATGAGAAGTGTCAATAAAAAAAGGAGGAAAAAATCTATCCGCAGATGATCAGGATTATCGCAGATTCTGGGCGAGTTTTCGCGGCGGCAGCGCCACGAAAACCGGGCTCTCCCGGCGAGCGACTCCCCGGCCAAAGGGCACAGTATAATGTCACAGGGGCAGGGTATAACTGTCAGGCAACGAGATCAGCCGGGGCCCCTCTTCGCCTGGTCGATCCCTCTCGCAGGGGGGAACATGAAAATGCCGGGTTATGATTCTACCGGCAGGTAGTCTGCAAGAATGTATGATACGATTGAATACGGGACACGATACAATCAATACTGAATCAAGTAATTATAAAGCGGAGGTCCGACATGGGACATGCAAGTGAAAACTGGAGTAAAGAACTGATTGAATCAACGCGAAAGGCGCTGCGGGATGGCGAGCTTACGTTTCACCCTGAGTTCGGGTATTGCGTCAAGAGGATTCTTGCCGATGGGAATTATCAGAGTGGTGCGATCCCTGTCATGGAGGCCCTGAGCGGAAATTTCTCGGTAAAGCTGAGGGATACAGAAGAGGTTCTGCCGTATGACTCCATAGACAAACTTCTGTCCGATGGCTGGGTCCTGGATTGACAGGGCGGGGAATTTTGCTCGAATCTGATCTGTCGTTGTCCGAAGTGTTGCAACGATTGGACCGGGAGTGATAGTGCTATATGATATGTGCTTGAATTCCCTGGCAAAGACCGGGCTGTTGCAGAAAACGGAGCAGTTGAAGTTATATTCCCGTCGGCTGGTTTTTTTCGATTGGAATAGAATGAAGAATGAAAGTAAGCGCTCCTGTTTCCGCCTCTTTTAATCCATCTGGAGAAATCCGAAACTCCTATTAAAGGAGGCTCTCGTGAAG
>JBNKQE010000498.1:0-2359 GCA_050295715.1 Leptospirales bacterium | reverse complement strand
GTAAGCGCTCCTGTTTCCGCCTCTTTTAATCCATCTGGAGAAATCCGAAACTCCTATTAAAGGAGGCTCTCGTGAAGAAACGAATTAATTGGCCGATGCATATTGCAGCGTGGAAAGAATCTGGTCTTAGCAAAGCTGAATTCTGCAGACGGAACAATATCAACAAATACTCATTTTATGACAGAGCACGGGATATACCATCTCCAAAGCGGTTCGTGGAACTCCCGGCAATTGATCCCTTTTCCGAATCAGAGAAAAAACCGGTTTTTGAACTATTTATTCAGATCCCGTTTGAATTCAGGTTCAAACTGAACTTTGCCCTGGGAGGGAAAAGATGATCCCCCAGCCTCCACAGGACACCCGAATCTTTATCCGGCCAGGAGCAACGGATATGCGAAAAGCTATCAATGGGCTGGCCGGTATTGTTCAGAATGAATTCGACATGAACCCCTATGATAACAGTATTTTCGCATTCAGCAACAAAAGGGCAGATCGAATAAAAATATTATACTGGGACCGAAATGGATTCTGCCTCTGGCATAAACGACTGGAGAAGGATCGTTTTCCGTGGCCGAAAAACGAAAATCAGGTCCTTGAGCTAACACCCGAACAATTGAGGTGGTTGTTAAATGGAATTGATTTTCGCAGGGCGCATACAACACTGCAATTTACAAAAACCGGATAAATACTTGATTTATATTTCTATTCTGCTATCCTTTACACATGGCTTTCGACCTGAAAGATCTGCCAGATGACATTGAAGAACTCAAGAGTATTATCGAAAACCAGAATAAGGTTATCGAAAGTCAAAGTGAAATTCTTTTAAGCAAGGATGAATCACTTCGCGCAAGAAAAATAGAAGTTAAGATACTAAAAGAAAAGGTCTCTTTTCTGAACGCACAGCTCTTCTCGAAAAAGTCAGAAAAGCTCGGTCCTTTCGAGGAATCGCAGGCAGTTCTATTCAATGAGATTGAATCGCTCCATGACAGCGAACCTGAACTTTCACTGGATGAAGAAACTGTTACGATCCCCACTCATGAACGCAAGAAGAGAAGAAAATCAATCCCCGACGATCTGCCTCGAAAAGACCGCGTAATTGATGTCCCCGACTCGGAAAAGGTTTGCGGGTGTGGCGCGGTTAAGTCAAAAATCGGCGAAGAGGTTTCGGAGAAAATTGATTATATACCCGCAGAGGCATTCGTATGGAGAACGATTCGTCCGAAATATGCCTGTCGCAAATGCTATGGAAGCGAAGATGAGGGGCAGCCTGTGGCTATTGCTCCTGCACCGCCTTCACTTCTGGGTAAATCAATACTTGCTGAAGGAATTTTTGGACATATACTTACCTCAAAGTTTGCCGATGGTCTTCCCTTTTACAGACAGGAAACAATTCTCAGGCGTGCTGGAGTCGAAATCAGCCGGAAAACCATGGCCAATATCGCCATAAAGGTTGCAGAAGGACTGGCTCCGCTCCAGTCGCTCCTTCTTGAAGAGATTAAAAGAGCGTTTTTACTCGGAGTCGACGAAACAAGGTTTCAGGTTCTGAAAGAACCGGGCAGAAGAGCCGATCAATTATCATTCCTATGGCATATTCGCGCTTTGACCCGCGATGGGCCTGTTCCGATTTTTCTTTATCGCCCTGCGCGAAGCGCGAAGTTTCTTGAAGAACTCATTGAGGGATTTCAGGGTGCTGTTATCTCCGATGCATACAAATCCTATAACATTATTGATATGTGGGATGGGATTACCCATGCAGGTTGTAACGCTCATGCTCGCCGGAAATTCATTGAGGCAAACAAGGCCGCGAAGAATAACCCGAACACACTTGCAGTCTTGAACCTTTATGGGAAGATCTATAAAATAGAATCTGACTGGCGTAAAGGGAATGGCGATGATTCTGAACTTCTTGATCTTCGCCAGAAGAAATCCCGTCCACTCATGGATGAACTTAAAAAACTTCTGGACCAACTGTCTTTATCTGTAAATCCATCCGGGAAACTGGGGCAGGCTGTTTCTTATACTCTTTCTGAATGGCCGCGCCTGACAGCGTTTCTCGATAATCCCACGATTCCCATCGACAACAATGCGGTTGAAAATGGGATTCGTCCTTTTGTTATCGGTCGCAAGAACTGGCTTTTTGCTGATACTCCGAGCGGTGCCCATGCCAGCGCTCTTTTTTATACACTTATCGAAGGTGCAAAAGCCGCCGAACTTGATCCTTCTGTTTACATGAGCTATTTATTATACAGGGCCCCGTACGCTGTTACCGAATCAGACTGGCGTGCTTTATTGCCGCTCAGTTTAAAAGGCACGGATTTAACTCTCCCGGCATAGAGGCGGAAACAGGAGCGCTTACGAA
>JBNKQE010000497.1:0-2453 GCA_050295715.1 Leptospirales bacterium | reverse complement strand
GTGTTCATGGTTAAACGTTGTTAAGTTCCTTAAAGAAACCTTAATTGCATAAGGTTATACTTAACAACGGCAAAAATAGAATTTCCATGGTCATAACTCATGAACAATGGGTTCTAACATGTTGTTTAAGTTTGGATAGTGAAAGTGCATCTAGGCCCCTAGTGGATTTTGGTGTATTGAATGACAACTTGATGAAAGGATTAATATCGTGTGTCAAGTGTATAAGCAGGTTCTTAATGAAGGCACAAATGTATTCATTGTCATTATACAGGACCTTTACTCAAATTGATATCGGAATTCGTTGTAATTTGAGCAAAAAAAACTACCATTTTTACACGTAAATAATTTTGAGCTTATTTGAAATTTATATGCATCCACCGATTCATGACACTTCAATGATTGGTTTGAAGGTGCATTTTGAATTGCTTCTTACAATAGAGACCGGTTCAATTTATGAATACCTTTTTGGTTACATACTTTACATAAATACTCTTCATATATTTTAGTAGCCAATAGGGTTTTTTTTAAATAAAATGTGTGAGTTGTCGGGCACGAAAGATTAATATGGATGATATATTATTAAAAAAAATTAAAGCTCTTGAAAAAAATAATTCACGGTTGTCCAGTCTCATTAATGTATCCCGAGAAATCATGAAAGAGATGCGTCTTGAACCGCTCTTCCGTCTTATAATGAAAAAGGTTACCCATGTTATGGATGCCGAAAGAAGCAGTCTTTTTTTGCTTGATAGAAAGACAGATGAGCTTTATGCACTTGTCGCTCAGGGAACGGAAGGTGGTGTCATTCGTTTTCCCAATGGGAAGGGGGTTGCTGGAACTGTTGGTAAAACAGGAGAAACAATCAATATTAAAGATGCTTATCACGATCCCCGTTTTAATCGAGATTTTGATACAAAGACAGGATTTCGAACAAAATCAATGCTCTGTGAACCTATAATGAATTCTCGCAGAGAAATTCTTGGGGTAATGCAGATTCTCAATAAGAAGGGCAGTGAGCCTTATTTCACAGAGGATGATGAGAGTCTGCTCGCAGCTTTTACATCAATTGTCGCCATCTCTCTTGAGAACTCTTTTGCATATGAGACAATAAATCGAACAATGACAGCTTTTGAAAAATTTGTACCCAGGCGATATCTCGACTCTTTATCAAAAGACGGACTTGAAAGTTTGAAAGTCGGAAGAGCCGAGCAGGTAAATGTATCCGTTTTGTTTTGTGATATCCGGGATTTTACCCGTGTGTCAGAAAAGATGGAACCATCGGAGACGCTCAGTTTTTTAAATGACTTTCTTAATCGCATGAGTGCTGTAATAAACCGTAATGGTGGATTTATAGATAAGTTTATCGGTGATGCAATCATGGCTGTCTTTGAAAAGTCAAATACGGAAGATGTTGTTCAATCAGCAATTGATATGATGCAGGCACTTCAGAAATTGAACAGGGAGCGTAAGAAGGAAGGAAAGGAACCCGTTCAAATTGGAATTGGTATACATTATGGACCTGCGTTGCTGGGAACGGTAGGCAGCGCTGATCGAATGGACTCAACAATTATTGGGGATAGCGTTAATCTGGCAGCCCGTACCGAAGGATTGACAAAACAGTTTGGATGTCCTGTAATTATAACAGAGAGTGTAGTATCACACCTGGGAAAAAATAAAAATAAATATAACTATCGAATGATCGACACGGTAAGAGTTAAGGGTAGAGACAAACCTGTTAAAATTTACGATCTCTACAATTTTGATGCAACGGGTATAATCAAAAAAAAGAGAGAAACCACCGATTTACTTGAAAAAGGCCGCAAATTATATATCAAGCAGAAATGGAAAGAAGCACTGGATTGTTTTTCTGAGGGCCATCGGTTGAATCTAAAAGATCCCATTTTTAAGATATATATAAATCGATGCAAACTCTACATGTCCGGAGAGGAAAGGCTTCCTGAGTTGTGGGATGGGTCTTTTTCTGCTACGGAAAAGTAGAGGTCTCTGACTCAAAATTGTATCGAATTGCTATAATTCATTCGTTTTATTATACCCGGGTGCGGAATTAGTTGTATGAAGTCTGAAAATTTCATTAATTACTTGAACTTTAAACAGAAATCTTTAATATCCGTGATTCAGTGTTTATGAAGAGTTGGATCAATAATATATTAAGCAAGAGTCCAATTAAGGGACTCGGTAAAACCATTCCTGATGCCGCGATAAAATCTGATAAAGGTCCTGCAAAAAAGCCAGGTGATGGGAGCGTTAGAAGTAAGCTCCCGGACAGATATAGTATAAAAGTTGATGATACCGGTGCGGCTATCAGCTGTATGGAAACTCCAAACGTTATAGTCCATGTCCGACGGGGGCATACGGTCACGGCAGGAATGGTTCGCAAGCAGCCTGTAAGAACAATTTTCCTGGATGGAGCCGCTCAGGGTGAACCATTCATGGAC
>JBNKQE010000496.1:0-2486 GCA_050295715.1 Leptospirales bacterium | reverse complement strand
CTTCTGCGTTGATTTACAGTCTAATCGAGAGTGCAAAACTCCATGGACTGATTCCCTTTCACTATCTCCTTCATGTTGATCCTGCCTTCAAAAAACGGACAGATAGTTAAGCAGCTTTTTTGTAATAATTACTTTCCTTCTGTTCAGGTGTCAACCAATTATTTGCAGAATGCTTCCTGATCCGGTTGTAATAAACCTCAATATACCAGAAAAGTTCCTTTTCCAATTCTTTAAACGTTCGATATTTCCTATGACGGGTTAATCGAGTCTTCAGAGTATGGAAGAATGATTCTGCTACAGCATTATCCCAGCAGTTCCCTTTCCGGCTCATACTCTGGATGGCCTTAGCTGATTTCAGAAGAGACCTGAACTGCTCTGATGCATACTGAATTCCCCGATCACTATGGACCATAAATCCTCTCGGAGATCCATAGGCATAGATATATTTTTCCAGAGCTTTACAGGTCGAGTCTGCTGCCAGACTTTCGTTCAAATCCCAGCCTACGACCTTACGGGAATACAGATCGATAAACACAGACAGGTACACCCAATGTGATGCCACCCGGATATATGTGATATCTCCAACAAGAACTGCACCGGGTTTTTCCTGAGTAAAATTCCTATCAAGGGTATTTTCTGCAATCCATTTATCATGGTCAGAATCAGTCGTTACAACAAACTTTTTCTGAACTTTACATCGAAGTCCCATATCCTTCATAATCGCTGCGACACGGCTTCTATGAACCGTTTTATACTTTGGATTATCATGTAAATCCCGAGTTATTACCTCGCTTCCTGCCATCTGTCGGTGTTTCAGATGGAAAAGACGAGATATTTTGAGCATCAATTGTTCTTTTGCTTTCTGTCTTGGAGATTTGTCCCGTTTCTGCCAATCGTAGTAACCACTCACGGAGACATCCAGATTATTGCACATTCTCACCACCGGAAATTCAGAGCAGTGATTTTTAATGAAGCAGTATTTCATTCCGGTGTTTTGCTGAAAATGGCCAGTGCTTTTTTTAATATAGCTCGATCCATTTCGACATCAGCGAGCTTCGTTTCAAGCTCTCGGATTCTCTTTTGGTCGGGAGTCAAAGCTTCTACACCGTTTCCTGGAAAAGCTAATTCTCCATCTTTTTCCATCTGTTTACGCCATCTTCCAATCAATCCCTGACCAATACCAAGAGACTGTTCCACACTGTGAGCAGAACGCCCTGGCTCGTTTGCCAGCGCAATGGCATTTCTTTTAAATTCCGCGTCATACCGACGTCTGTTTTTGTTACTCATGTTAAACCTCATTCTATTTGAAATTTGGCTTAACTACTACTCCGTAAAATCTAGGCAGGTTCAGGATGATGCAATCATCAGCATAGCGGGCAAAAGAGAGATTTCTGTTCTCCTGTTCCTTATCGAATTTATCGAGGAGTATATTGGATAAAAGTGGGGAAATCGGACCTCCCTGAGGAGTCCCTATGTCTGTGGGATGAACTATTCCATCCCTGTCCAGAATACCGGCCCGCAGGTTTTTCCCGATAAGTTTAGGAACAGACTTTTCCTTTACTTTCCGGGCTACAAGATGCATCAGAATATCGTGATTAACCGTATCAAAGAACTTTTCAAGATCCAGATCCACCGCATACTTATATCCCGATTTTATATATCCGTTTACCTGCTTAACTGCTCCGAGAGCCGATCTTCCCGGTCTGAATCAGAGGCTGCTCTGGATCTGCCATTGCTGTACCCTTTATGTTTACAGTTCAATCATCTGTATCAGTATTGCTTTCAATACTGAAACCCGAATGCTGTCACATTGAGAGTATATCGGCACCTGCCTGCTTATATTCTCTTAAAGTCCTCGTGGTATTAGAAATTTATCCTATTTCGGATCAGCGTCGTACTCAGAGTTTTTTTGCGGTGTTCACCATTTGTAAAACGAAAGGATGAGTGAATCATCTAAAAGGATTAGTTCCATGCCAAAAGAAACGCGGTAAAGTCTAGAGGTATATTCGATAAATATATATCAAATAAAATGTCACTTCCCTCAGGGAATCATATAGAGGAAATCGAAATGGAGATGAAACTCAGCCCCGTTATCAAGGTCGTCGAGGAGAAATGCGTTAATTGTCACCGCTGTATCGCAGCCTGTCCAGTAAAAATGTGCAACGACGGATCTGGTGACTTTGTCCAGGTGAACAATGAACTATGCGTCGGATGCGGAGAATGCATAGAGGCCTGCACACACGAAGCTCGATTGGGCATCGATGATACAGACATGTTCTTTGCCGATCTCGCGGCAGGAAAAAAGATTGTCGCAATTGTCGCTCCGGCTGTCGCCGCAAACTTCGAAGGACAGTACCTTCAACTCAACGGGTTACTCGATTCGCTCGGTGTCTCTGCTCTCTTTGATGTGAGCTTCGGAGCGGAACTCACCATAAAGTCCTATCTTGAATACAAAAAAGCCAAAAATCCGAAAACCATCATCGCTC
>JBNKQE010000495.1:0-2500 GCA_050295715.1 Leptospirales bacterium | reverse complement strand
CCGACGATGCCTCTTCGCTACCGCCGGCCAATGCCACCCAGGACCCCGTCTCTGCGGTCAGTAGCACCTCCCAATAGCCGGGCAGAAAAAGAAGCAGACGAATTAGCTTCCAGATATAGCAATCGTTCCTCTGAAACAAAACGAGATACAGGCAAAATTTCTGATATCTCACCTGTAACCGGCAACACCACAACCATCCAGGCATCGGGCAGCGAAGGTGGATTTGCGTTAAGCCAGGCTCAAGAAAGCCACGTAAATTCGGCCCTGCTAAGCGAAGGAAGCGCTCTTTCGGAAAAAGACCGGACTTCGCTGGAAGAACACACCGGCAAGGATCTAAGCGACGTCCGCATCCATACCGGAGATGCTGCGGAGAGAGCGGCCACTTCCATTAATGCGAAGGCATTCACCGTTGGAAAGGATATCGTTTTCGGTAAAGGCGAATATCGCCCGGGAACCAAGGTTGGGGATCATCTGCTGGCACATGAGGTGGCTCATACGGTGCAGGGTGGAGTCGCAGGAGTTCAAAGGGCTCCAATAACTGAAGAGAAGCCGGATACGGATCTTCTTCCGCGGTTGCTTCCCCATCTGATAGGGACATTAGACTATTACCGGGGCAGATTTGTGGATTATGTGCGACGGCACGGATTTTATCCTCCTCCGCCGGACTACTACCTGGACTACGGCGACAAATACGCCCATCGATTCAAGCTGGAGACAAGACCGAAGTTGAGTGACAACGGTAAAAAGTGGGTGGATAAGACACTAACTTTGCTGCAAGAAGCTATTGAGAAAGCGGTTAAAACAAACAGATCGGACTTTGATGAATGGGAAAAAGAAAGCAATGGTGTTCGGCTTAGACAATACGCTTTCGATTCGCATCCGAAAGCATATATTAATGGCGGACTTGCAACATTACCTTTCTCCGATCTCATTGAAGTCCTTAACACACCCGATCCCGAAGATATTTTGACGATCGAAGGGATAAAACAGGCGATCATCACAACTGCCATGTTGCATGTGGAATGGGCGAAACAAATCATGTCCGAGCTGGAAAGTGTGGACAGCGAGACAAGTGACAAATTTAGATCATTACTGGGTGAGGATGTGCTCGCTGTATTAATCCGTTCCCAGAGACAGAAGTTAACGTAGGTTTTCCAAATGAAAAATACAACTATCAAATTACTATTCCTTACGATGCTGCTCGCATCGGGAGGATGCATGAAAATTCTATTCAACTGGAAATACACTGATATTACGATTCCTATGTCAGAATTTGATTCCCAGAGTGCATGCGTCTTTTCAAACGGCGATGCCTTGCTAGGCGGCGAACAACTTTTTGATCAGGAAGCACGGGGTCAATCATATTCAAAAATATATAGGTATGTAAAAGCAGAAATAAAAATGAGCCATACATACAAAGCTAATGGATATATCAAGTACATAGTTTGCATGAATAGTAATGCAAGAGCTATTCGGGGAGAAATAAAGCCCGAAGGAATTGATTCGAACTACTTCTACCTGCAATCACTTGATTCGGGAAAAACCTGGAATGAAAAAGGGAGAATACCAGGTAATACCTGCAGTCAAATCCTGAGCATAGATGATGATAATATCTGGGCAATTGGTTCCCATGACTTGCTAAAGTCCTCGAATAACGGAAAAACCTGGTCGAAAGTGCCCTTCCAGATGGAAAATAATTCATCTTTAGATAGATTGACTCATACTGGCAACAGAGTGTATTTAATTAACACCGTGGATTATTATTTCAATCATTTGTGGTATACCGATGACGATGGCACTTCGTGGAATCAGCTTACTTCGGAAGCAAATCGGTATTATATTGTAGAACAAAATCTGGTTATCGGCAAAGTGGATGATACAATCAAGATAGGAAGGATCAACGACGATCGGATCGTATGGTTTCATGATTTCGAAGGTGATTTTGACCCATTCAAAATGGTTATTGTGAACAATACCATTCGCTTCCTCGCAACACTCAATATGGATTTAACAGATCGCTGGAAAAAGACTCTCGATACGGGTGATGGGATTCTATTATTTGAAAGCCATGATGGAGGGAACTCCTGGTCCAGTAAGAAGATACCTGGTCAGCCAAGCGGCGATAGTACCGACATTGCCGGTGAAAAGGCAGGGATCAGTGTTGCTCCTTATAATCTGATTTTTGTGCCATGAATGAAGCGCATTTATTTTAATCGCCAGATGAAGACCTGTAATTACTTGACTGATCATTCGCATGACGAATAACGCCATCCCCGCAAGCGATGTGCAGGGTGCGAAGCATCCAGCACCACTGGCAACCACAGATGCGATTGCACGCCAGATTCTTACGACAGTGGTGCTGGATGCGGCCACATTGTGTCGATAATCCCCTTGACAAATTCCAGCACACCAACTATCGTACGAAGTTGATGTAGAGATCCGCAACAGGATATCACAATGAAAGAATACTCCTTATTACGGAAAATAAACGAATCACAGT
>JBNKQE010000494.1:0-2521 GCA_050295715.1 Leptospirales bacterium | reverse complement strand
TGGAGAAGTTGTAAAACTCTGAATACCCCCAAACTGCCGTAAGTTTACAACCTCTGACCTTCCTTTATAAACTCTAGCTCTTTGACATAATGGCTTCTTAAAGCCATCTACGACCTTATCGTGTGGCTCAAGGGTAAGCGTCTAAGGACGGACAGGTGAGTAAGTGATAATAAAATCGACCAGATTGACGGGTTCTTCGACTTTTTCAATTTCCAGAAACAGGTCATAGAGAAACCGGTAGGGATCCCAGTCATTCAGATTGGCGATCTGGACCAGAGTGTAAAGTCCGGCAGAAGCTTTTGCGCCAACCTCGCTTCCTGCAAAGAGCCAGTTCTTTCTGCCAACAGCGAAGGGGCGAATATCATTTTCCACCAGGTTCGTATCGGGGTGAACCTGCGGATGATTGATATAGACGATCAGTTTCTCATATTCATTCAGAAAATATTTTACGGCCTTCCCGAAATTTCCCGTTGGCCTGAATTCGAGAGCCCAAACGTTCATCCTGTCTCGAAGTTCCACAAGCATGGGAAGAGATTTGTCTTTTCGTTCGGCGAGAATTTTTTCAGGAGGAGCATTCGCCTTTGCCAGGTCTGATTCTATTTTATAAAGTTCTGAATATTTATCGAGGACAAACTTCACTTCCGGGCCTTCATCGCAGTCCGTAAACTTTCGCCTTGCATGAACATTGCAACCGGCGTGAATTACATTTATGAGTCCGTTCAAATGGGTATCATAAGATTCAAATCCGTCGGTCTGGATCACTCCATAAAAATCCTTCAGCCATTCTTTCAAGAATTCGGCGCTGCGCGAAGGACTGTAATGAAAGTAAGCGATTTTTTTATCAGCAAGATTTCCATGAATGGCCCACATATATCGTGTTCCGGGATTAGTTAAAACCTGAAGCGTTGTTTCGTCGATCTGTAGATAGTCTGTTTGAAACAACTTCTTTCTGAGGCCATAGAGAGGCTTTTCCAGATGTTTTTCGAAGACGTCCATGGACCATCTGGAAAGATCCCAGCGGCTGATATCAATACCGCCGCGGTTCAGCATTTTTGAAAGATGATAGTAAGGAATGCGATCGGCAAACTTACCGGTGATGGCATAAGCCATGAATCCGGCCCCCGGAATCGCTTTCGGTAGCAGCATTTTGGGAAGAGGTTCGGTTACGATCTCAGCCGGTTCCGTTTCACAGCACTTGCACATGTATTTGGGACGAACGATTTTTTTTACAATAATTTTCTCGGGGATGATTTCAAGCTTTTCGGTGATGGACTGCCCGATCTTCTCAAGCTCTGCATTGCAGTGGCGACAGATCAGTTTCGCTTTATCCGGAATGAGCTTTTCTTCATCCCGGGGAATACCAGGCGGAATTGGATTTCGTCCACCGCGTTTCTGTTTTTCAGTTTCTGCAAAGAGTCCGGGTGACTTCGCTTCTTCCAGAACCGTATTCTCCGCCTCGTTGAAAAGCGAAGACTGTTCGTTAGCAATGGCATCAAATCGTCTTCTTTCAGAGCTTTTCCCGAAAAAGGCTTTTCGTAACGCCTGATTTTCTTCCTCAAGCGACTGGATTTTCGCCTTGAGTCTTTCGTTTTCTTTTAGAATCTCATCGATATTCAAAACAGTATTTTTATAAATCAGCCCTTCGAATTGTACATCAAATTTTATCCTGTCCTTGAATATTTGAGGCGTTTATGTTCTTTTCGTGCATCGATACCACACAGAAGCCAGAGAATTTTCTCTTCGCTTATCTCATGCAAATCCGTTTCTGTATTCGGCCATGGGAACCGGTCTTTTTCGAGCTTCTTGGTCCAGAGGGCAAATCCGTTTAAGTGCCAGTAAAGAATCTTTATGATATTTTTCTTGCGATTGCTGAATAAAAAGTAATCTTCCGAAAATGGGGAAACTCCAATCTCATTCTCAACAAGCGATGCGAGAGTTCCGATGGATTTTCTCATGTCGGTAACTCCCGGACGAACGAAATACCGTTTACCTTCGGGCAGAAGTGTTTCTTGAATGCTCATGATCCGAAGTTGACCTTGATGGTTACCGAACGTTCTTCCACCTGCACTGTAACACCCGGTTTGAGGGGGCTTCCGGACGATTGTTGTATCACAGGAATTTGAATGAACTCTGACCTTTTCTTCGAGGGCCTATTATTTTGATCTCGCTCTTTGCGAATATGGTAAATCAAGGTGTGGTATTTTATTCCGTGGGTTTCTGAGAACTTTCTTGCGTTCTGGCCACTTGCTTTGAACTTATCAAGGACCTGTGTCCAGTCAGGGGTTTGAATTTTTTCCATTCCCTGAATATAGCAGATTCACGACCTTTTTGGAAGATGTCCGTCCTTAGACGCTTACGGAAAAAATCCTGAAACTGTTGCTTATACAGGATCAGCTTTATCAATAACTAACGAGGCAATAATCACTTATTTGACAACAAAAATTGATATCCAATTAAATCCGTATTCTTTTGTATACTATGCTGAGAAAAGTAGATTATTACATTCGCACGGCAGATAACC
>JBNKQE010000493.1:0-2540 GCA_050295715.1 Leptospirales bacterium | reverse complement strand
AATGGTGAACTTGATTGGTTGCCAGGAAGTGATGGGGAAGTGCCTGTTGGTTCCGAAAATGAAGATTTTGGGTTTCATGCATTTATGGAATCAATAGATGTATTAATCATGGGTAGAAATACATATGAATTGGTAATTTCTATGGGTATGTGGCCTTATGGAAATAAACGAGTTATTGTTTTAAGCAATACATTACACAACCTTGCGGATGGTGTTCCAGCTAGAGTTGAGCTCAAGTCTGAGTTGCCTGGAGATTTATATAATAATCTAAAAAATTCGGGTGCCAGGCACCTGTATATCGACGGAGGTAAAACCATACAAAGTTTTTTAAATTCCGGCCTTATCGATGAAATTACAATCACAAGAGTACCGATACTTATTGGCACCGGCATTCCCCTGTTCGGTCCTCTGGATAATGACCAGAAACTGAAGCACATAGAAACACGAGCTTACAAAAATGGATTTGTACAAACCAGGTATGAAGTTATTAAATAGAACACGTACAACAAAGCCATAAACGCGGAATCAAAAAGCTCCGCTTTTTGCCTCCGGTTTTCGCGGGCGCCCGGTATAAAAAGGGACTGAACCATCTCACAGTATACTATGAACGATCTTTCTCAAGGCAGGGATAACATCCCGTTCAAACCAGGGATTATTCTTGAGCCAGAGCTTATTCCTGGGCGATGGGTGAACGAGAGGGAATACTTCGGGCAGATAATCCCTGAAATTCTTAATGGTTTCGGCCAGAGTAGATCTTGCACTTTTTCCCAGATGGTTTTTTATAGAGTAACTTCCTATGGCAAGAATAAGATCCAGGTCGGTGAGGCTATCAAGAAGGAGCTTCTGCCAGGTCGCAGCACAGATGGGAGGGGGAGGGTTGTCTCCCGATTTACCTTTTCCCGGGTAGCAGAAACCCGCAGGGATAATGGCGAATAGTTCGGGATTGTAAAACTCCTCGTCGCTTACTCCCATCCACTGTCGGAGAAGACGTCCGCTGGCATCATTCCACGGAATTCCCGACTCGTGTACAAATCTACCCGGTGCCTGACCGGCGATCAGTATCTTTGAATTTCTCGATGCCTGTAAAACAGGACGAATTTCATGGGGGATAACATTTTCACATATTTTACAGGAGCGGATATCGCTCAGTAGATCTTCTATTACCGGGGATTTCTTTTCGCTCATTGTTGTTGGGAGTTCTACCTGGTATTTACATACTGGGAAGAGCTTTCAGAGAGGAGTGGTTTATTAATGAATCGACCATTGAGTCTCCCCGGACCAGAGTAATGAGCCGGAGAGACTATATAGAGCTTACTATAATTTTTATAGTTCTTCAGAAATAATTTTTTCAAACTCTTCTACAGGAAGGGCTCCGCTGATCATTCTTCCGTTAACGAAGAATGCAGGAGTACCGGTTACGCCAACTCCCTGGCCTTCAGCAATGTCGTTCTCAACCTCTGCTTTGATAGCGGGATCCACCAAACATTTATCAAACTGATTCATATCGATATTCAATGCTTGAGCCTCTTTGCGAAGAGAGTCAGGGTGAAGAATATTTTGCTCTCCGGAAAACATGCGATCGAAATATTTCCAGAATTTTCCCTCATCCTGTTTGCGGACACACTCAGCTGCTATGTGGGCGCCCATTGATTGCGGATGGAAATCGAGAGGAAAGTCTTTGAAAACCCAGCGAATCTTATCGCCGTATTTTTCACGAAGCACTGATGTTGTGGACTGCGCCCGTCGACAGAAGGGACATTCAAAGTCAGAAAATTCCACAATTGTAATCGGGGCCGATGCATTCCCGCCGCGAGTTGGATCATCTCCAACAGCAACTTCAGTGCGGGCGATATGAGTATTATAGTTATACTTCTCTTTGAGTCTGGAAATCTCATTGCTCATAACAGTGCGCTGTTTTTCCTGCATGAGGAACTGCATGATTCTACCACGCATCTCATTGAGAGAGCCCTTTATACGACCACCCTCTTTCAGGGACTTATACGTCTTTTCAATCTCATCTGAAGAAGGAACCGGAGCAGTTGATACAAGTCCTTTGACATACTCATCAACACTCTTATCGTTCTCTTTCGCTTCAAGTTCGAACATGCGACGAACAGCAAGATCTGTCAGGAGTTCTTGGATTTTTGACTCATATTCGCTACGGACACGTTTATACTGACCACTCATGTCTTTTTCAAGATCTTTCTCTGTCAGTTTTTTACCATTGACTTCAACATAAGGTCCTTCACCTGCACAGGCGGAAAATAAGGAAAATCCCAGGAAAAAGGCACTCATCGAAATAATGCGAATTTTCGTTGATTTACCTGTAATTAAATTAACTCTCATATCTGACATAACTCCATAACAATAAATATTGATCTTCTATGATCTCATAAAAATATTTGTCCTGCACATGATATTCCCGGTCACAGGAATGTAAGGTGAATCAAGCACTATCATACTGAATATAATATGGAGTGCAGGATTTACAAAACACAACAATATCATACCAGTATCAGATTCATGTATAAATTCGTCTA
>JBNKQE010000492.1:0-2558 GCA_050295715.1 Leptospirales bacterium | reverse complement strand
CTTTTTATTCTGGAATTCACCAGGCCTGTATCAACAAGGAAATCTGAACTGCAAATCACTGAAAATTTTGATAGCAGTCTATGCCTCTATTACTATAACACGGATTAATACTATTCTTTCTAATATTTAACCACTTATTTGTTAAAAAATTTAATTTTTTTATTCTGTTTTTTCCGGGGAAATTTCATCTGAAGGATTATCCTCCTGATTCCCCGTATTATTACCGTCATCATTTGCCGCTCTGGCGGAATTGTTGTCCGGGTTTTCTGACATCTCATCTTTTATCTTTTTATTAAGATCTTTTACTTCTATATATTGTATCTCCGGAGTAAGTATCTTAACCGGTTCAAAATCACCCAGAGAAATTTTGAAGTGAGTAATAACTTCACGACTTCCTACTTCACCCCTGTTCGTTTTTCGCACAGCTTCAATAGACCAGGAAAAATCACCAATGTCAAGGAGAGAGAGGTCCGTGATTGTTAATCGAGTATTTGCCGTTTCGGTTTCATATATTTTTTTTCTGATACCCCCCTTGTTGTGGTATAAAGTAAATCTGTATAAATCGGTTTGTTCACCGGCTTTCCAGCGAAATGGCAGGGAATCCCTTGTTGACATTTCCACAGTGCTACCTGATCCGGGAAACTCTGGAACAGGCTCAGCAATCTGCTTGATTACAGAAAACTGCCGCACATCACTTGTAACGGTGGAGTCTCCATTGTTGTCGAGAAGTGTGACTGACCAGTAATACTTCCCGGGTTGCTCCGGTTTGAAATTGCTGCGATTGACATTGTATTTTTCTTGAAGAACCGGATTGGACAGGTCTTCGTTGCTGGAAATGGTCAGCCTGTAATCTGCACCCGTCTGAATATTTTCCCAGACAAGATTGATTCCATCGTTAGCTGCCTGTGCCTGTTCAATACTCTGGCGATTATCCGGAGATACGAGTCCAAGTCTTAGAGTTTCTGCAATAGTGAAACTCATTGTATTGGAAAAATTTGAATACTTCCCATTGGAGTCCTTGCTTCTTACTTTCCAGTTATAATTACCGCGGGGGAGATTTCTTTTGACTATAAGAAAGTTTCCCGGAGCATTCAGAACTATTCTGCCAGATTCAGGGAAGGAATTATCCGATGAGATCCAGATTTCTGATTCCACGCTCTCCCGGTCTGCTATCCAGTTAAATACAACACCTTCTGATGCGAAAAGATTCGCCCCCAGTGCTTTGCCGGATGTCGGTCTTACGGCTTTTGGCGGTGCAAGTTCTTTGTTCTGACTGATGGAAAATTTTCTTGGCTGACTGAGCTGTACTGCAGACTCAAGATTACTCTTCATGCGAACTCGCCAGTAATACGTTCCCCGGGGGAGCTTCTTTGCTATATTTGTTGTTACGCTGTCAATCTCATCAAACAGGGAACTAAAATCACTCTTTTTTGATATTTGTAACACATAGCCGGAAGCGAGATCATTTTTTAACCAGGAAAAATTTACATAGGGTTCTTCGGCAGCGTAGGTTATTGAAAAATTATCAGATGGAGCGGTCAATTTCAAAGGTACCTGTTCAATGACCGAAATGCGACGTCCAGTTGTAACTCGGGCATTTCCATCTTTGTCTTTGATGCTCACTCTCCAATAGTAACTTCCTGATCTAAGTTTGACACTGGCAGTATTTTGAGAAGATTTAATTGTCGTTACAATTGTGCGAAATGTCCGGCTGGGACTTATTTCCAGGGTGGCTTCATTATTTCCGGCATCCCAGGTAAATGGGATGGACGCTTCCGGATTCTGCAGAAACAGACGGGCGCCGGACGAGGGAAGTTTCAGGGATACCGGATTCTCTTCAACAGCAACCTTTCCACTTTCTCCCACCTGAGCTGTTTCATTTTCGCCGACGGTCAGAGACTCTCCATCCGCATCGAGTTGAACCTCCCCGCTGTTCACGGTAAGGTTAAAGTCTTCTTTACCCTGTTCTTTTGACAGCTGGATATCACTCGAACCAAGTTCAATTTTTTTATCTCCGGAACTA
Organism: Leptospirales bacterium; assembly: GCA_050295715.1. Classification (GTDB taxonomy): domain Bacteria; phylum Spirochaetota; class Leptospiria; order Leptospirales; family Leptonemataceae; genus JBNKQE01. Next base: position 535 of record JBNKQE010000492.1, on the reverse strand, counting down.
ACCGTAATCTCGGATGATTTCTTACCGCCGATAATCTGAACAGCACCTCCTTCAAAGGCAATATCCATTGTTTTATCCGAGATGTTGAGAACAACCATGGAGTTCTCATCTACATTGATTTCCGTGCCATCCGTAAGGAGGAGCATTGCTTCTGAATTTTGACCGGTGCGGATTGTATCTCTGTTATATAGAGGAACTCTGTTCTCCAATGACTCCCAGATAACCTGACTTGAATACTTGCGCTGAGCGGTGTTTCGTTTGATTACAAGTTCACCTATAACTCGCGTGCCTTCATCGGCAAGCCGGCTTGTCAGGTCCCTGTAAAGTAATGTGCTCAGCATAAGGAGCAGCAATAGAATAATAAGGACGAAAAGTTTCTCACTTTTCGATAATTTCATACTTCTCTTCTTTGTCCTCTTCCAGAATATCAGAATCGAGCGCTTTCAATTTTTTTGCGTCAACCTGGATTCCTGCAATAGCACGAACTTCATCCATACTGTTGGGGCAATCAGGATCATCAACTCTACCGAGAACG
>JBNKQE010000491.1:0-2581 GCA_050295715.1 Leptospirales bacterium | reverse complement strand
GTTCGTGGTAGGAACCTGGAATCAGCAGGGTCGAGCGGGAACTTGAGAAGGGCTCACCAATCACTTGAATTTGTTCTATCATACAAAAGCAGTGTATAAAAAGTTCAGAAATTCCCGGATAATAAAAAAAAATCGGCCGGTCACAGAGGATTGCATTACTCTCACAGGAATCATGCTTTTGTTGTATTCCTGAGTGTTGCTTGTTTTATGTATTTTTAAAGAGTTCCGACACCTTCATTGCCTTTCCGTTTGACCTTTGCAATGGTCACTGTGGCGAATAATAAACCACGAAGGCTTACGTGGTTAACAATGGTTACCAATTACAAAATAAACTATACTCACTGGAGTGAGAGCGAATGGTCAAGGTGACCTTGCGCATCAGGCTGAATGGTTGTGCGAAAAGGAATATACTGAAATGTCATACTCATAATGAACTAAATGAAAAAGCACCATGCATATATGTGAGAATTGTAATAATTCGGTAACGCAGCATGACTCATGGAGCAATCACTCATAAAACAGTGCCAGTTTGATAAAAAAATCAAATGACATACCGGGGGATGATCTCAACTCTGCATTGAGGATTTTTTTTATGAGTGATAAGGTAACCATTGGTGTGATTGGCGGATCCGGCCTTTATGGACTGGATGGTATGACTGTTACGGATGAGGTCTTTCCTGATACGCCCTGGGGAAAACCATCCGATAAAATTGTCATCGGCGAGTATGCCGGGAAAAAAGTAGCCTTTTTACCGAGACATGGAAGGGGACATTTCTTAAATCCATCGGAAGTTCCGGTAAGGGCGAATATTGCTGCACTCAAAATGATGGGTGTAGAAGAGATACTTGCCTTTTCTGCTGTCGGATCACTCAGAGAAGAGATCCCACCCAGGGATTTTGTTTTGCCCAATCAGATTATTGACCGTACAAAGGGTATTCGTCCATCTACCTATTTTGAAAACGGTGTGGTGGCACATGCTCCCTTTGCGGATCCCTTTGATAAGGGGATTGCAGAGCTCATAACAACACAGGGGCACGTTCTTCAGTCGGCAAGCCTGCACTTAAATAAAACACTGGTTGTTATGGAAGGACCGGCATTTTCAACGCGCGCCGAGTCCCACCTTTACAGAAGCTGGGGCGGAGATATAATAAATATGAGCGCACTGCCCGAGTCAAAGCTTGCCCGGGAACTTGAAATCTCCTATCAGATGGTATGCATGTCAACTGACTACGACTGCTGGAAAGAGGAAGAGGAAGCGGTCACCGTGGAGCATGTAATTGCGAATATGAATGCAAACTCTGAAAATGCAAAACGGCTTCTGGCTGCTGTAATTCCTCTTATGAAGGGTAAGAGCGCCTGGACCGGATCAATGAAAGGGGCAATCATCACTGCTCCGGATCACAGAGATCCTGCGGCACTTGAAAAACTCAATAAGGTCCTTCCCGGTTACTATTGATTGTTGCCGTCATTCTATTATGAGTAAGAATCGACTACATAAACTCCAGTGTCTGTTGGCTGCAGCGCTTGTATTTTTCGGAGCCCCAACTATCTTGCTGAGTCAGACAACTCAGGATATCCAGGTTTCCGGGGAGAAAAAACCAACCTCCAGAGATCCACGTTATAAAATTCAGATGCTTCCGCCGAAAATTAAAAAGCAGCTGGAGAAGGGCCCCGGATCCGGTTCGTTGTTACTGAACCCATCGGGCACTCTATCTGATGCTGAAGTCAGGCAGATGATGCAGAAAGATGATGAAAAAAAGGCAAAGTTGAGTTCAAGGCAGTGGCAGCAGGATGCCCGGGATATTCCCGGAGGAGAGGAGCGCGTTCTGCTGGAAAAATCAATTCTCAGGCAGTTTGGTATGGAGTCGGTTCCCTACAGGTGGCGAGAACCTCCGGAATACAAAGAGACTCCCTTGCGAAGATTTCAGATTACCTTTTTTCTATCGGCCCCGATTACGCTTGGTTTCTCATACATAATTGCCAGCGGTATCAAAAGTGCTTACGGCGAATCTCCCACAGTTTTTACGGGTCCCCAGACAGCCGGGATGGTATTTGCAGGAATTGCCGGAGCTGTCGGTATTGGCTGGTATGATTTGAATCAGTGGGAAAAAACTCGCTCTGAAAAAGTTTCAGATCTTGCCAACGAATCAGATCACAGTTTCCGGGTGGACCTGGAAAGTAGAAATATTTTAAAAAAACGGCATGAATATGCCTCTATATCGAGAGTGCCCGGACATTATGCAGATTACGATATTTTTCAACTACGAATGAGGTTCCTCTGGGACTGATTTCACTTGACGGCTTTTGCCTCTTGTAATTTCATTCTGAATTCTATGGCAAAGTCCAAAAGTTCAGGAAAAAAAAGCACGCATTCAGGAAGTGTGGACTCACTGGATGATATTGAGATATTAAATCTATATCGCTATCCTGAGTTTTATTCGGATACTCTAGTAAAGGCCTTTCGCAACTCAAAAAATGCGCAGAAGCGTCTGGAAGATCTTCTCAAGGGCAATCAGAATCCGAAAGTCAGAAACGGGAAAAGTCCTGCTGTAAATGAAACAATACAGCCTGGAGAACCGGC
>JBNKQE010000490.1:0-2607 GCA_050295715.1 Leptospirales bacterium | reverse complement strand
ACTTTATACCGGGACAGACTCTTAACCGGTTTGGCAAACGTAGTGAATTATAATTAAATCTGGACTGATGAAAAGTAAATAAATGATATTGTTTCATCCCATTATTTGAGGTAAAACCCTGATATGTCACTGGACCCTGGAAAACCCGTATCTCAATCTAAAGTGCCTGCCGGAACTGTTCTTTTTGATCCGGGAAAACATGTTGAACTGCTCTGTATAGTTCATAAGGGAGAGATCAGTGCGATCAACTCCTCCCATGGTAACCGGGTCATCTTTAAATCAGGAGCCAATTCTATTCCGGGATTTTCATACCTGGTTCTCGATGAAGAGTTGCCCTATCGAGTCATAGCGAGCAAGGAATCTGTAATAAGCGCCTTCCCTGTAAGTCACCGGGGAAGTTTCTCCGGGCTTATTATGGGGAAATTGAATGTAGGCGTTATGGCAGTCCGCTCTCAAATTCAGGGAATTATCAACGCCTACAATACGATACAGCAATACAACCAATTCAGAGGGTTTTCACAGCGTTTAATCGATAATATTTCACTTGTGCATTACAAGGCATTCCCTTCCGATATAGACAATTATGAACCCGGCTCAGAGTCGGTTGACCCGATGATTCCCGAAATCAAATCCCTTGTAGATGATTTCTTTTCAAATGGAGGAGCCTTTCCCAATCCAATTACCCGGCCGTGGGTGGAAGAGGATCATTCGAATATTCTGAAAAAAGATTATGACTTTGATTCCAGTTTTGATAAAGATGAGTTCCAATTCTTAAAAAGAATTATGTCTTTGCCAATGAATGTTCAGAGTGCGGTTTTCAAAGCGGATATAAATATTCTGCAGGGACTGTCACAGCGACTGGGACGAATCCTGGCCAGAATGGTCGAGGAACTCTTCCAGATGCAGTACGAAATGGTAGACAATCTATCCACCCTGCTGACGGGCGAATACAGTTTTTCTGAAAAGTTTTTTCTGGCAGCCGATACAATTGAATCCGGAATGATGCAGATTTCCGAGGGTGAGTTTGTCGCGATGCTGAACTCATACATAAATGGTTCGAAAAAGCTATTACAGATATTTCATAAATACACCGGAAGACCCTATTCTGAAATAAATCCGTCATTCAGTAAAATCGAAGAATTCCTGAAAAGCAAGAGTGAACAGGCTTCCGGTGAAGTAAAAGAAGAAGCGAATGCGGGCGGTTCTGAAGGCGGTACGGACTTTGCTGCCGTAAGCCAGGAGCTATCAGGGTCCGTGGCAAAGATTATGAAATTTGCCGGACTTGGAAGCGAAGAGATAAAGAAGGTCAGCAATCTTCTTACACAGCTGAAAAGCGAAGAGAATCCTTTTGATTCAACGCCTGAGTTGCGAAAGTTACGTCGTCAGATAGCCGCCGAATACTGGGATGTCTATGATAAGTGTTATAAGAGATTCATGGATTCGAAAGGCAATGTTCCGATCCCGGTGCGTTTGATGCTTTTTTACGGTTATTTTGATGATGAGTTCCTGGATAATGAGCATCTGAGTTTTCTCTACAATCTTTCGGATATAAGCCGACCCAATCCGGACTATAAGATACTGAATGCAATAGACTGGATCGGTATGGTAGCCAAAAAGGACGAATCCCCTTCTATCGATGAAATGGGACTCTCCTATTTTGAAAAACTGAAGAATGAGAACAAAGACGCTGGCTGGAAAAGAGAATCGGATATTCCTGAAGAAGTCGATACATATGATTTTCGCGCGAAATATGAGATAAAAACATTTCTTGAAAACAACGTAAAGTTGACAAGTGGTTCACCGGCCACTGCGTTTCCAATCCTGACGAAGTATCAAATTGTCCTTCCACTGGAAAGGGCATTCGTAGATTACAAAAAGCTCTCCGATACAATAGAACAGGTTCTTTCCGTTGATTACTCCGCATTTCATAGAGAGGTTCTCTACAATGATGAGAAAGCCGGTATTCTTAAAGAATTCGTGCAGCAGCAGGTTATTCCCTATTTCATACTTGTTCCCTCCATCGGCAGCAAGGTGATGATGTGGCAGGATATTTCAGGCCGCAATAAGAATTCGCGAGGTAGAATTGCCGTTCCAATGTTTGCAACGGCGGATCTCTATACACTTATCCTGGATGCTGTGGGAGCCTTTCGCTGGGAACTTACAAAGACGATTCAGGGGCCGGACTGGAATAATGTTTCCATTCCCTCTATCACGGCAGACTACACGGACTATGTGCAGTTTTACAAAAAGAACAGGGATCTTTCACCGGAGATAAAAGAGAAACTCTCTTCTGAATTCAAGCGTTTTAGAACGGACCGGGATCGATTTGTCAATGATTATACGAACTGGGTTAAGTTTGAATCGGAAGGCGTGTTAAAACTCAACAAGGTCGCCAGGGGAATTTTCTACAGGCATATTCCATTTGCAAAAGAGATCCGTGAAAACATAGCCGCACAACCGGCTTATGCAGACCTCAATAACAGGTTAACAAACATTCGTAAAAAGAAATTGCGAGAGCTTGAGGTCCGTTACAGAAAGCATGGAGACTATGCGTCTTTGCCAAAGATTCTTCAAGAAAATATTGATTTTTATAAGGTTTAATCAAGC
>JBNKQE010000489.1:0-2625 GCA_050295715.1 Leptospirales bacterium | reverse complement strand
AAGGAACTGGCAGAGGGAACGGGTCCCATACTCTTATTATTTATGGCCCGCACAGGAAATACGATCAAAGATGTCTACAATGTAAGACTTGTATCCGATGGACATGTATACAGAGAAAAACCCGAAAGTGCCTCGAATCCTTCTGCGAAGGACCTGGCAACAAGACCGGATCCAAAAAGCAAATTATGGAAGAGTGCCATCCCCGGGCTGCGAATAGTTTTCAGAAGTCCTGGATCGAACCGCGACAGTATGCTAACGTATTATTCTGTAAATGTAGCCAACTATGGTATGGATGAAAAGCCCTGGTTTCCGGAATATATAAAAAGTAAAAAGCCAACGGTTACTTTCATGAAGGCAGCCTCCTACCTTCTTCACAATGATTATTTCTCCACGATTAGAGATGCTATTCTCGATACAAGTGAATATATCCTGCAGGATGATTCGGGTATGCCCGTAAGATTTCTTGCAAAAGAGGATCAGTGGGATCTAAAACTGTTCGGCCAGTATTCAGGCACGATCAATCTATTCAAACACCGTGTCCAAAAAGATCTGAAGGAAATGTATAGAGATGAGAATCGAGAGATCAAACCTCTCGGTTTTGGTATTGGTTACATCTTTCGTAACAACAAATCAAATCTAATGCTTGCCGAAAAGGTTCATAAATAATAAAAAAAAGCCCGGGTTAACCACCGGGCTTTTTTTACAAGGACGTTCAACTACTCTTCTCCGAAACGCCCCATCCAGGTCTCTCTTCTAAGATACAGGAATTGTAACTACTCAGATAATGGGCGGGCTCCAATTTCTCAATCACATAATACGTGGTGAGTAAGTTTATGGTCTTTCTCCAACCGTAACAAAAAGATTAATCTCATTTCCATCTCTCCAGACTTTGAACTTAAATGTTTTGCCGATCTTTGCCTTACCGGCAGCCTGAATAAGATCGCCCGGATCTGCAATCTTAGTATCTCCCATCTGTAAAATTACATCTTTGATTCTTAAACCGGCCTTATCAGCGGGCGAATCATCGAAGACCGATCCCACAAGGGCTCCTTCCGTTTTCTTGAGCCCCAGCTCTTTTGCAAACCCTTCTGTTAGCGGTGCGATCTGCACACCAATATAACCCCGTTTTACCTTACCGTTCGTTCTAAGCTGATCAAGAATATCCACAGCTGTATTGATGGGTATGGCAAAACCGATTCCCAGGTTGCCGCCTGTTTTGGAATAAATCATACGATTCACGCCGATAACTTCACCGTCAATATCCAGCAGTGGTCCCCCGGAGTTACCGGGGTTGATGGAGGCGTCCGTTTGCAGATGCGAATTTCCTATTTGATCTACGTCTTTTCTTGCAAGACCGCTTATAACTCCCACGGTGAATGTGCGATCCAGACCAAAGGGATTCCCGATAGCGATTGCCCAGTCTCCCACTTTTACATCATCTGAATTCCCGAAATAGACCGGCTTGAAATCGTGATCTCCTTTAATCTTAAGAAGAGCGACATCTGTCATAGGATCTGATCCAATCACTTTTGCCGTGTAATGCTTGCCCGATATAACAACTTTAACTGTATCTGCACCGTTAATTACATGGTGGTTGGTGCATATATATCCATCAGTGGATATAACAAAACCTGTTCCCTGGCCGGTCTGTTTTTGTTGCCTTTGCGGCATATTCCCACGCCTGAATGGTTGGAAAAACGGATCATTAAAGAGAGGGTTAGCCGGTAAGGAAACGGTCTTCTCCGTTGTTATAAAAACAACACTGTCATTGTACATATCTGCAATTCCGTTAAAGGATTCCTGCAGTTGATAAAATGCAGTAGCGTTATGCTTGTTTTTGAGTGGAGAGGGGCCCCTGTGATCGGCGAAAGATTGTTCACTTTCGCAGTGTAAAGTGATAAGGGGTATAATCGTTATGAGTAAAACTGTCCGCCGTAACCATTTCTTATTCATAAAAGCCTCCAGTTATACAAATCTATTTTCCGTTCGGAAGTTCAGAATGTTATTCACTCCTGTTTGAACCTTCTGTTCCAAACAATTCTTGAAATGTGACCCCTGTTAAACTGACACGAGTTCCATCTTTTTTCAGGAACTCGTAACAGGAACTCCCATTTTCCTGAAACCGGTGCTCAATGGCTGCCAGAGCAGAGTATGTGCATAACACAGGAATTTTCGAATCATCTTTATTTATAAAAAAAACCGGAGTCTCTCCATCCAGAAGAAGCAGATCATCCGGTTCAACTGTATACTCATCTCCAGAATCCAGAGTAAATACTATCTGATCATCTGCCCCGAGAGTTGTATGAACAGCTGATAAAGGAAAACCTTTTACAAATCGTAAAAACGCATGTTCTACCTTCTCACCGAAACGGTTGAGAATATAGAATCTTCCATCCGGAGTTTTTCTGAGATTTACCTTGAAATAGTTCAGAATCTCTCCGTGCTGTATTGGCTCTCCTCGAAAAAACCACTGGCCGGAAGAGTGAATTTCAATATCTGTTTGCGTCTCTATCAATGTGTCACCTTACATCAGTATGCGTGCCTGTGAAAGCATTGTTCCGAGAGTTCATAATCTTAAACATGAAAAAAAAATCCACAGATGAACAGTATTTTAATCGGCTGATT
>JBNKQE010000488.1:0-2648 GCA_050295715.1 Leptospirales bacterium | reverse complement strand
GGAAAGCATCTCTCTTCTTCTGGGCGATGCGGAACCGAGAATGATCTTCATATTACCGTATTATGACCTTTTCATTAACCTTGTAGGCATCTGTAATATTTTTGATCTTCTTGATTTTTGTGATCAGCTGGTTCAGGTGGTCATTGCTCTTGACTTCAAGGATAAACCTTATTTCAGCAATATTCTGATCCTTTACCGATGCTTCCATCTTGAGAATATTGGTTTTTTCAAGGGATATCTGGTCGGTAACATCTTTCAGAAGGTTTTTCCTGTCCAGCCCCACAACTGTGACTTTGATCGGATAAAGCGTATTTTCGCTTCCTTCCCACTGAAGATTTATCATTCTTTCGGATTCATCAGAGAGCCTTTTTAATGAGGGACAGCTCTTTTTGTGAATGGTAATACCTCTTCCCCGGGTAATAAAGCCGATAACATCGTCGCCGGGTATCGGCTGACAGCATTGAGAAAGCTTTATCTCTATGTTGGAGGCACCGTCAATTGAAAGTCCCAACCGGTTTTTGTCGGAAAGCTTTTTAAGCTTCATCTGCTCATTTGCCGGAATGGATACCTTGGCGATCTTATCCGCCTTATGTTCCTTCTGGTTACCACCCTTGGCATCCTCTTTGAACACCTTGTCTGATTTCTTCCTGAACCAGTTCCGTATCTTGTACCGTGCCTTTGAGGTTTTGACGAACTTCAGCCATGATTCTGACGGATGACCGCTCTTGCTGGTCATGATCTCCACGATATCACCGCTTTTAAGATTTGTTCTCAGAGGGACGATCTTGTTGTTTACCTTGGAACCGATAGTATGTTCGCCTACTTCCGAATGAATGGCATATGCGAAATCCACCGGTGTCGCACCCTTTGAAAGTTTTACGATTTTCCCCTTTGGTGTGTAGACAAAAATCTCATCCACATATAGGTCCATTTTAAGGTCGTTAAGAAACTCCCTGCTGGAGGTATCCTCAGAGTACTCCTTTTTAATGTTCTGAAGGAGTGCAAGGTCTTTGTAATTCTTCTTAACCTGCTTCCCGGATTCCTTGTATATCCAGTGCGCCGCGATTCCCATCTCCGCTGTGGCATGCATCTCTTCGGTTCGTATCTGTATTTCCAGAGGATGTCCCTCGGGCCCGATTACAGTAGTATGAAGAGATTGATACATATTTGATTTTGGAACAGCAATGTAGTCCTTGAAACGTGCTGCAACAGGGTTCCAGAGAGAGTGTATTATTCCGAGAATTCCGTAGCAATCCTTTAATTCCCCGGTAATGATCCTGATCCCCCGTATATCATAGATCTCATCAATGGTCTTTCCCTGTCCGGTCATTTTTCGGTATATGGAGAAATAGTGCTTTGCTCTTCCGGAAATGGTTGTTTTAATATCAAACTCTTTAAAAGCTTCGATGAGAATCGATTTAATATTATTAAAATATTCATCAAGCTCAGACTGTCTTGCGGCAAGTGAATTCTTTATTTTTTCATACTCGTTCCTGTAAAGAACCATGAAAGCGATATCCTCAAGTTCTGAGCTGATCCGTGTTACACCCAGTCTCCGGGCGATGGGAGCATAGATATCCAGGGTTTCCCGGGCGATTTTTTCCTGCTTTTCCCGAGGCTGAAACATCAGTGTCCGCATATTGTGAAGTTTATCTGCAAGCTTAATAATGATAACTCTGATATCCTCAATGGTTGCAAGGAGCATTTTCCGAAGGTATTCGGCCTGGGCGGCAACTTTTGACTTGCTTTTAATTGTTGATATTTTTGTTACACCGTCAACAAGCTGGGCAACATCCTCGTTAAATTCCTTTTTCAGGATTTCAAGCCCGAGTGTGTGAAAGGTGGATATGGTTAGGCCACGGGTCGCGGTTTTTGGCAGCTGATGATTAATCCGCTCACGCATTTCCGCAGCAGCTTTATTGGTAAAGGTTACCGCTGCGATGTGCCGCGCCGGCATATCACATTCCTGTATCAGGTAAGCAATTTTATTAATGATGACGCGGGTTTTACCACTACCGGCACCCGCGAGCACCAGGCAGGGCCCGGAGATATATTTTACAGCAGCGTTTTGTTGCGGATTTAACTTCATGCACTCACCTTTGTCACAAGGTGGGCATTGTAACGAAATTTCACGCTAAATAGCATTCGCGATTCGCGCTCAGCGCGTTAGAATAAGTGCTAACGGATCTAAATAAGGTTGCAACCTACTGATGCAACACAGGAGAACGGCATGATCGACCCGAAAAAAATTGAAGATATCGCCAAACAAATTGGTAACGCCATTCCACCCCAAGTTCGCCAGTTTGCCGACGACGTAGAAAGCAAAGTAAAACAGGTACTGCAGAGCAAATTAGCTGATCTGGATTTTGTCAGCCGTGAAGAGTTTGATGTGCAGCGTCAGGTATTATTGCGCACCCGTGAAAAGCTCGAATTGTTAGAGCAACAGGTCGCGGCCTTGATGGCAGAAAAGACGCAGCAATTTGCGCAAAAAGATCTCCCCTCATCAGATCAGCAGTAACACAGATTGCCATGCGAAAAAGCCAGCATTAAGCTGGCTTTTTTATTACCAAAATATCTAAATTTAGATCACGCCTAATTCTTTTAAGCGCTCTTGCAGATAGCTTTTTTGAGTATGGCGTTCTGATAAC
>JBNKQE010000487.1:0-2667 GCA_050295715.1 Leptospirales bacterium | reverse complement strand
CCGGTCTTTTCGAACTGAAATAGAGATTACCCTGAATATCCAGGGCCGGCGAAAAATCCTCTTCAAACTGATTGACCGGGAATCCCAGATTCAGGACATAACCATCATCTCCCCGAATACCGGGGACTGCAATTAGAGCACCAAACAGTATCAAAATGAGAGGCATATATTTCATATTCATGATTACAGACCAACAACCTTTTATAATATAAGAATTGACCTTGATCAAAAAATCAAGGTCAATTCTATGAAAATATACATCCATCAACCGAAGACTGTGCGATATCCAACATCAATATGAGTTGCTTTTTCATCAGATACTATACGCGGATATTTTTTCTGCAAAAAAAGAAATTTCAATAAACATAAAATCCAGTTATCCCGGTATATTTGCAGCCCTGTATTCATAGCAATTCTATATATCGAGAATAATTGTTTGTACTTTAATGGATGCTGCCCAATTGTGAATCCCATGCCTGAACAAACAAATTTTATATTTATTGCAATCGGGAAGAACGGCAATCTTAAAAGATGTATTTCCGATTCTCAAGATGAGGAAATCACAAATGAGAAACTCAGCAACCTTTTCCCGTCCTTACAGACTCATATAGAAAAAATTTATACGGACAACATCGCCTATTCCGAATCGAATATCAACACTTTTAATAATCAGTCTTCAGGGCGAAATATGGGACCGGAAAAAAAATGGTGAGCTGTATCCCAAATGGGCTTCCATAAGTATCGTTAGAAATGATGACGGTGAGACAGTCGTCAGAGCAATAATAGCTATGGCCCCCAGCCTGGGGTCGCGAGTTGTGGCTGAAGGTGTGGAAAACAGGGAGCAAAATGATTTTCTTAAAGATGTGGACTACGATGAGATTCAGGGATTATACTACAGTCGTCCCGTTTCGTCTGATTCCATATTCAAACTACTGCAAAGCAAGAAAACCTTCCACGCAGGTGAATGACCGCCCGATCAGCGACAGGGGTGGGCAGTAACCATTTTTATTGCTATAATGAGTCCAGGGGGTTATCCAATGAAAGAACACGAAGGTTATTACTGTGCAAACTGTTCATTCTGCCATGTTTTGAAATCAGCCGAGGATGACGGGACTTACAGATTGAGAGTCCGCTGTCTCAAAGGTATGTGGCATAAACCGGGTGGGGAGGAGAAACTGCACAAATTCTTTACTGTTTCAAAGCGGGTGCAGAAGGGCTGCCCCCATTATACACCTCTGGGAGACGAACTCCCCTACATAAAACAATTGAAATTTGATCTACCTGTTAAAGATGAGATTCTGGAAGAATGACGTGGCTCTTTTCGCTTTACAAATGTGAATCTGCCGGGCAACCATGTCCTATGAATTCTCGGTCTCCAGTATTTCATCTAACAACTACAAAAAGAATCAAAATACTCACATACACAATTGCAGCCTTGCTTCTTCTGGCATCCTTTTCCTGTAACAAAGAGAGTTCGCAAAACTCAGACAATGACAGAGTAGCGTTTGAAGAACCCGAAGCGGCTCACCGCAATCTGGGAGGAAGGCTAATAGAGTTCCAGGGAGAACCGGTCAGGATCCCCTCCCTGCCGAATATATCGGGCACATCGGTAACCCCATTGGAGCAATCCAGGGGAAAAGTAATAATATTAAACATGTGGGCAACCTGGTGTCCTCCCTGCGTACGCGAGTTACCATCTCTGGCACGACTCTATAACGATCTAAAAGAGAGTGGTCTTGAGCTTTATGCAATCAACATGTCAGAACCCGCTAAAGAGGTTGTTACTTTCAATGCAAACTTCAAACCGCCCTTCCCGGTTCTGCTGGACTTAAATGGCATCCTGTATGATCAGCTTGGTTTTGAAACATTGCCCACGACCATTATTCTCGATAAGAAAGGACAAATGAGATTTATGGCAATGGGCTATGTTGACTGGGACAAACCGAAAGTTCGCAGGCAGATAGAAGATTTAATAGAAGAAAATTAAACAATAAAGATGATAGTCTTCGTATAACAATAAAGAAATCGCAAAACCTGCATATTATGCTTCATTACAGCCGGGACGAGACTCCCCTCTGACAGACAGAGCAAGCCCGTTGCGGGATTTTACAGAATGAGAACAGGAGTCCGCTCCATGAACCATGCCGCAATCATTCATCAGTTTCTGACCACTTTTAGTTTTATTCCCCGCTCAATCGATCGAGAATGATTGGATACTCTCCCATTATAACCCTCATGAAAGGTCTGTAGCAATCCAGGGACATATGGGAACCATCAACGAAAGTGTTGCAATAATAATCGGCTCTTTTTGAAAAATCTACGTATCTGGCACTGTAGGAATGCAGCAGAGTATCCAGACGTTCTTCCCATGCCCTGGAAGCCGGGCCGACAATTTCATGTTCCCTGAGGATTCTTTCCATTGGTCTGGAAACCTGCGGCCGTACTAATAGCATGGGTATTGCATTCTCCCTGGATATTTTAAGACTTAAATCCAAAAACTCAAACTGCCTGTCCGATAATTTATAATTTCCATAGAGCCATCGCATGGTCTTCTGTGAAGAGACCTCCAGCCTTGCGAAATCTCTCTCATACCAGTCCTCACGGGGTATCAGCGATTTACCGCCTCCACGATTTTCCCTTTGAAATTTTTCAACAGTATCGAATACC
>JBNKQE010000486.1:0-2667 GCA_050295715.1 Leptospirales bacterium | reverse complement strand
TGGCCCCTTTGTCCCATTCTACCACTCCTTCAAAATTACTTATCGGAGTCCAGGAAACGGGGGGAACTTCAGTATAAACATAAGAGTATGGATTTGTATTTTTCTTTAAATGAGTATCCATGTATGTGCTTATCCCATCTATTCCAATAGATAGTAATCCCCCGGTAAAGCTACCAAATTCACCAAAACCAAGTTGCTTGCCAATGAAATAGCCTTCGGTTAATCGAATTGGGATATTTAATATGGTTTTTAGTGAGCCAGCGTAAAAACCAATTCTTCCAGAATTGAAAATAGATTTAATTGACTGTAGTCCATCTTCAATTTCTGTTTGTAGACTGTATAATTCTTGTTTAATTGAATCTGAGTCAAGTCCGGTTATTCTTGATTGAAATTTATTTAGTGATTTCTTTAAAGTTATAAATTGGGCTCTATGTTTTGCTTTGAATTCTAATAATTTATCTAATGGAACGTCATCATTCACCATCGGCAATGCTTTTATTATTTTAAAACCTAAATACGGTCTTTCATTATCATCTCTAAAAATAAAATTATCGATTTGGGGATTATCTGTTCCCATTGTGAAGATATCCTCTTGAATATCAGCACCTTTTTTGCAGAGCATAGAAAAGTAAGTCATCGATGCGGTAGGATCGATTGGAACAAATTCATCGTTGAACAAATCACCGCTTGCAAGATTTTTACTTTTTAGAAACTCTAAAACTTCATAGCTAAGTTTTTTCTGGTGGAGGGAGAGTTTAATATGAGTTTTATTACTATTAAATGAATGTAGCTTTTGAAAAGCTTCACTCTCGATTTTTTTTGAAAATTCCTGAAATAACGTTATTCTATCAATTTTTTCTAAAATTTCAGTGGCGTAGAGTGGATGAAATTCGGCATTTTTTATAAGAAATTGCTCCGATGTGGAAAAGTTGTAGTCCGTATCAGGAACAATTGCTGAGACACCATCATTATAAAGAATTGCAGTTTTAGTCCATGAATTCATAGGTAATGATATTAGAGGGTAGTATAAAATATACTGTTGCATTCATTTCTCCTTTTTAAGCATGGCAGATAACTCATTTTCCTCGTGTAACCATAAATCCTACTTTTACAGCGATTCCCTGCACAATCATAGAATCACTCACACCGTGGTTTTAAGGCAGTGCGAATATACTGATTCATTCAAGGAATACTCGAGACACGATAAAAATACAAATCGTATATCAAGTATCGAAACCTGCAAGTAGAAAGCACAGGTCGAGGAAGAATGCATAAGAAAATGAAATTCCTGCCATACCACACCTATCGTTAAAATGAAATACAAAATAAATAACGCATTACCCGGAAAGACCGACACAATAATAATCGTGAATACCAATATTGAATAGTATAGAAAGTCATGTAACTAATAAAGAACACGAACAACAAAGGAAAACCACAATTTTCCGAAACCCCGGAATGGCAGCAGATCCCGGAGTTCTACTCGAACACTGTAGGAATCAACTACTCGCCATACGAATTCGAGCTATCGAAAATGCTTGTGGACTCAAGAGGCCAGTTGAAAGGAGCCATCAACCTAAGATGGATTTCGTATTTTTAAATCACGAAAAAAGCCTGTGCAGCCCAGAGCTTTTCTGGTTGGAATTGTGATATAATTTGCTGGACATTTCGATAAAAAGGATGCTTTACTATAAAGAAGTGAGGTAAGGTTATGAGTCTAAATCTGTCAGAAATGGAAAAGGAACTGGAAATCCTATCACCGGAAGAACAGGAATTACTTCTTCAAAGATTTTTTGAACGTCAGTCTAAAATGGAACCTTCATTAAAGGATTCCTGGATTAAAGAGGCGGATAAGCGGCTTGATGAAATGTTGAACGGCGAGGTGGAAGGAATAGACGCTGATGAAGTTTTCGCGGAGATGCAAGGCATTATAGATGAGAAAGATTAAGTTTCATCCCGACCGAAACCCTGCAGCACACAAGGGATTCAACGAGCAATTCTGCCATATAAGGGAAATTTGTGCAGATCTTATTGTAAACCTATAACATTGGAATATTCTTTAACATAACAGATTGACATACGAAGCCCAAAAGGATTGAAATACGTAACGATCTGAATCAAAAGCAAGCCCCCCCCACTGCCAAGAATACACAGCAGGTTAGAAAAGAACCACCCATCTCAAATCACTACCACCCCTGCAAACAAGGTCTATTCGTAAACGCGTATGAATCAAGCCACCATTGTGAGAAGAAAAAACGGAGCTAATCCGAGTGAAGCGACCCCGATCCAGGCCCTGCCTGCCCGAGGGGACGGATTACGCCCCGGTCTTTTTTTCAATCACTCGAACCCCACGATTCATAGCAATTACGGATACGGTTGCAGACTGCATGCCCGGTCACGCAGGCAGCCCCCCAGGCAGCGAATGAGTGATAGCCGCCATCTCGCAGGCGTCTCACACATTGTATTGTCGCAATCGCGGGCAATCTCTCAAACGTTGTAAGGAAGGGGAGCAGGCCAATCCGAGTGGAGCAGGAGTGCGAAACGTGCCCCGCCAGCGAATGAGTGATAGCCGCCATTTCGCAGGCGTCCCACACATTGTATTGTCGCAACCGCGGGCAATCACTCAAACGTTGTAAGGAAGGGGAGCAGGCCAATCCGAGTGGAGTA
>JBNKQE010000485.1:0-2679 GCA_050295715.1 Leptospirales bacterium | reverse complement strand
ACATCAACAATCTTTCGAATAACCTCAGAAAAGAGTTGGACAAAGCTGAATATGACAAATATTCTTCAATAACTATTGTGGCTCATAGTTTAGGAGGTCTTGTTTTAGAAAAATATCTTCTCGATGCATTTTCAACTAAAAATAAAAGATTAAATCAAATAAAATTGGCTTCGTTTTTTGCAGTTCCTGAAAAAGGTGCTTACTCTGCAAGATTTACATTTTTAACATTTGGTTTTTTTATTAAAGATATGACTCAAATAAATCCTAACTCTGATTTTTTATTTAAGTTAGCTACAGGTCTAAGTAGATCAACTCTATTGGATGATATTCATTTTCATCATATTGCTGGTAGTGCTGACAATATTATTTCTGGGCAAATTCCAGATGCTAATTCAGCACCAGATATTTTCAAAAGAATTGAAAATAAAAATCATGCAAATATAGCAAGAACGAGTTCAAACTACACAGAACCATTAAATATTATATATGTTTTATTTGAAAAATATGCAAAACCGAACTCTGCGCATGCTAATAAAAAACCCTCCGTTACAAAGATAAAAAAAGTATGGTATTTTAATTATGGATGAGAAAAAAAACGAAGTTGAATTAGAAAACCTTCAACTTCAAAATTCAAAACTACGTATAGAAATTTCTGATTTAGAAAAGAAACTAAATTCTCCATTCAGGTTTTTTCAAGGCATAACTCCCCTTCTCACTGCAGCCAGTATTTTGTTTGCTGTTACACAATTTACATATCAGCAATTCATGAGCTTTTCATTAGAACAAAACAAACTAAAAAATACTGCTATAGAGACCGTTTTATCATTTCCCATAAACAAAGATGTAACAACAGCTAAATTACTCTTTTCTCTTGATACCCTTTATGATATTTACAATGAAAATTACAGGATATTTTTTGGCGACAAAGGTGAGGAACAAATATTTACACAGCATTTGGTAAATTACGTTATTTCGTCAGAAATCGATTTTTATAATCCTAGACATATAGCTTTTTATCAAATTTTGCGCGAAAATTGGAAACCGTATAAAAAGCTACTGGCTGAAGACATTGCACTTAACGAAAAAATTGCATTGAAATCTTATAATGCAATTGTCGATCTTGCAAATAATAATAATCTTTCGGGTCTAATTATAAATAAGAATTTTCAAACTGAAAACAATAGCATTTTCAATAGGCGCGACATTTTTTTTGAATTTTTTTATTCAATGAGATTCATTAAAAATAAGAGCTCGAATTTTCCAAAATTATGGAACAGATTTAAAAAAGATATCTTGCCCAAACTAAATAAAAAATCTGTAATCTACAAAGAGAAAAATGGATTAATAATATTTTGCTTGATCGATGAATGCAACGGAATAAATAAATTGCAATAATTTTTCTGCCACACTGCAAATAACTTAAAGATTATCTGCTGCGCTTCGGCACTCCGCTTACGCTCCGGCCTTGCTTGGCCCGCGCCCTCTCCCTTCGGGAGTGCGGACACATGCAATTGGGGGATTATATAGTGCATGTGCCGCACCGGGCTTTGGGCAAATTGGCCACACCTTTCGGTGTGTCCAACTTCAGATAATCCGGTCGTTATCTGTCATTCACTACAACCCACCAATTTTTACCGATGGCGGCCCTCCATGGCCGCCTACAAAATTTAATGAATAAAAAACATGTTTGCCAAAATAAAGCATAACGTATAATATATCAAATATATTCACTTGTCACGAGAGTAATTATGGGACAAAGAGCTATTAAATCTAATGAGTTAACAATTTTTTACAATGCAGTTGGTGAAGCCGTTTGGCAAATCCAGTATCTTGAACATGCCATAGTGAATTTAATTATTATTAAAAGTGAAAAAGCAAAAAGGCCTTCTTCTACTGAAGAAGCTGATGAATTACTTGATAAGGAAAGAAAAGGAACATTAGGATTGCTTTATAAAAAGGCCAAACAGGCGGAGATAATTCCTGACCAATTGCTACCTCGATTTGATAAATTTCTTACTGAAAGGAATTGGTTAATCCATAATTCCAGACTTGACAATAGCGAAGACCTATATAACTCTGAAAAAACAGTGCAAATTATTGATAGAATCAAATCAATTGGGAAAGAATCTTTAGCGTTAACAGGTGAAATCGTTTGTCTTCTGGAGCATTTTATGATTTCACAAGGATATAACATAGATGACATTTACAAAATGGCATATGATAAATTAAATAATTTACAAGGCGCTTGAATATATTTTCCTGATTGCATAAGAATGCATTAATTATTCTGATTATTATCCGTTCAGCCATCCGTGGCTGAACGATGTGTTTCAAATACGGGTTGTAGTGAACGCTTCGGGCCTTCAGCCCTCGGGCTCCGCCACAGATAACTAAGGTTTACTCGCTGCGCTTCAGGATCACCTCCGGCGACCTTCGCTTGGATCGAGTAGGAGGCGGGCTCGGCGCCCGCCGTCCTCTCACAGAACCGTGCGTACGGGTCCGTACACGGCTCCTCAGGTAATCTTTATCCATTCGTCTACAGCAAACCAGTGTTTTAGCTTATCGCCTGAACGTGTATACAAACCCTGTGTCTCAAACCATACATTCGGAAAGGCTATGTGAGCAGCACTCGTATGCGAGAGCTTCCACCAGTTGTTATTGGCAAAGACTGCTTTCGTA
>JBNKQE010000484.1:0-2692 GCA_050295715.1 Leptospirales bacterium | reverse complement strand
CGCCGTAACATTTTGCAGTCACGTTCTTTCGCAGTGCTGAAATGTTTTCGCGTGCAATCACGCGGGCTCCAATGGCCGCCTGCAATGGAATCTGAAACTGATGCTTTGGAATCAAGTTTTTAAGATTCTCGATGAGAACACGTCCTCGCTCTTCAGCGCGGCTGTGGTGTACAACCATGGCAAGTGCATCAACAGGTTCCCCGTTAATGAGTATATCCACCTTCACAAGTTTGGACGCTTTATAATCGCTGATTTCGTAATCCAGAGAGGCATAACCCCGCGAGATACTCTTAAGGCGATCATAAAATTCATAAATGATTTCGGACAGAGGCAGTGAGTAGACCATCTGAACCTTTCCATCCTCCAGGTAGATTATGTTCTCCTGGACACCCCGCTTCTCCTGAAGGAGTGTAATGAGAGCTCCCAGGTAGGTCTGCGGGGTGAGAATATTGGCCTTCACATACGGCTCCTGCATCTCTTCAATATGCATGGGATCGGGCCACTCACTGGGATTGTGAATCTCAATGGTTTCGCCGTTGGTCTTTTTTACGATATATTTTACTGATGGTGCAGTATTGAGCAGATCAATTCCGAATTCGCGTTCCAGACGCTCCTGGACAATCTCCATATGAAGAAGTCCCAGATATCCCACGCGAAAACCGAATCCCAGAGCCAGAGAGTTTTCCGGATCAAATACAAGTGCCGCATCATTCATTTTCAGTTTGAGGATGGCATCTTTGAGCATCTCGTAATCTTCCCCGTTTACAGGGAAGAGTCCCGAGTAGACCATGGGCTTTACATCCTGGTATCCGGGAAGAGGAGTCGCGGCCGGCTTATCTGCAAGAGTTACAGTATCACCCACCCTTGTATCTTCAACGGTTTTGATACCGGCGATGACATAACCCACCTCACCGGTATTGATTTGATCACCGGGAATATTCTTAAGTGTTGAGACTCCGAGTTCCGTTACATGAAAAGTATTTCCCGTACTCATCATCTTGATTCTATCATGTTTTTTTAGAGTACCGTCAAAAATACGAACCTTCATAACCGCTCCAGCATAGGAGTCGTAATAGGCATCGTATATAAGAGCACGAAGCGGGTCGTTTGAATTACCCTCGGGAGGTGGAATCAGCTTTGCGATTGCCTCAAGAATTGCAGGGACATTCTCACCGGTCTTTCCCGATACGGCAACAGCCTCATCGGGATCGAGTCCCAGGGAGTTTTCAATGAGCTTTAGAGTCCCTGGAACATCGGAAGCAGGAAGATCAATCTTATTTATGATAGGTATTATTTTGAGATCGTGTTCCATGGCCAGGTAGAGGTTTGCCAGGGTCTGCGCCTCTACACCCTGCGTGGAGTCCACGAGAAGTAGCACACCTTCGCATGCAGCAAGTGATCTCGACACCTCGTAAGAGAAGTCAACATGACCGGGAGTATCGATTAGATTGTAGGTATATGTTTTCCCGTCGGAAGCCGTATGGAGAAATGTTACAGAGTTGGATTTGATTGTGATGCCACGCTCACGTTCAATATCCATTGTATCCAGGATCTGATCTTTCTGGGTCCGTTTGTTTGTGACCTGAGAGACTTCCAGGAGCCTGTCGGCCAGGGTGGATTTCCCGTGGTCGATGTGAGCGATTATTGAAAAATTACGTATTAGAGAGATGTCGTTGGTAAGAGCCATATATATCTGCCAGATTCTCAGAAGCCACTTACATGGAAAATCATTTCTGTAAATAAAGGCAAGCTTCTTTTCATTGGTTCAGCAGCTTGAAAAATCATTTTCTGTAATCGCTGCGCAAAAAAGATATGAAAATTCGTAGTTGTCGGGTTCCCGATTCCTGATAGACTGTATTATCAATATTGTGATTCTGAAATGAGAGCAGGGAGGTTTGCAGAGTTGTTGTATCATATTCTATTTGTTCCAATCTTTTTAATCCAGTATATCATATCCGGTGTTCCCTTTCTCAGGCAAAAAGTGGCTCAGTGTGGCCCGGCAGCACTTACATCCGTCTATAATTATTATGGTGTTGCTGTTGATCAAGATGAGGTATCAGCCGACGTTTATTCCGTGGAGATTCATGGCTCTTTGATTACTGATATGGCCCGGGATGCAAGAAATCGGGGTTTTCATACGGAGATGGGTTACGGGAATACGGAGTGGCTGGTTCAGCAAATTCAAGCAGACAAGCCTCCGATTTTGTTGATTGAACAGGGAGTCTGGATCTGGAGTATTCCACATTATATTGTTGCCTATGGTGTTGACGGGGAGAATATTCTCGTGCGGGATGGGAGGACACCCGACAGGGTGATTTCTTTGAGAGAACTTGACAGAAAATGGAGATCCCGCCAAAGGTTGTATTTAATCCTGGAACCGATGAAGTAATAATAATTATCTTTCGGATAGAAGCAAGCTGGGTGCTTGATACGTTATGAGGACATTGCATGAAGAGAGTATTGAATCCATATATAACATTATCAATAATATTCTGGGCCTTTTTTCTTGGGATCTCTCCTGCCCGGGGAGCCATGCTCGGGCCCGGTTTATCCGGCGGACAAAAAGCCGATACCATAACCATTGAGACTCTGCGTAATTCTCTGAACCGGGAGTCTGTTCGAAAAAAACTGGAGGCCGCTGGATTCGAGCCCGATGAAGTGGACAGGCGCCTCGCTCAGGCTACCAATGAAG
>JBNKQE010000483.1:0-2722 GCA_050295715.1 Leptospirales bacterium | reverse complement strand
GAGAGAGCTCTCATCCATAGCCGATCCTTGCTTGCTGAAGCTGAGGAGATTACACATATAGGGAACTGGGAATGGAATATTTTAACAAACGGACTTTATTGGTCCGATGAGATATTTA
Organism: Leptospirales bacterium; assembly: GCA_050295715.1. Classification (GTDB taxonomy): domain Bacteria; phylum Spirochaetota; class Leptospiria; order Leptospirales; family Leptonemataceae; genus JBNKQE01. The sequence continues at coordinate 2,604 of JBNKQE010000483.1, read as the reverse complement.
AAATTTTTGGAATCGGAGTTGATGAGTTTGAGGCAACCTATGATGTGTTTTTGAGTTTTGTCCATCCGGATGATCGTGGTCTGGTAATAGATAGCGTTAATTCGGCAATTCATCAGAAAAAACCTTACAATTTAGATCACAGAATCGTTCAACCGAATGGTTCGGTTAAGAACGTTCAGGTAAAAGGTGTTGTTCACTATACAGCAAATGGTGAGGCCTACACCATGGTGGGGACTATTCAGGATGTTACGGAATTAAGGAAATCGGAAATTGAACTTAAAAGATTAAATCGTGCGCTTATGACTCTCAGCAAGGGTAATGAGGTTTTAGTCCGCGCTGACGATGAAGCAAAGTTGATTCAGGATATATGTACCATTATTGTTAATAATGGCGGATATCGCATGGTGTGGGTTGGATATTTTCAAAGCAAAGCTGATAGGTCCATTGTCCCGCAGGCTTTTGCCGGATATACAAATGGTTACTTTGATGCTGATTCTCTTTGTATGATGGATAAGTATCATGAGAATGGACCAACTGCAAATCTGGTCGAAGAACCGTCTCCTGTAGTTATTAAAGATCTTCTTAATGATTTCCGTTTTCCCGTATGGAAAGATGAGGCCCTTAAAAGAGAGTATTTTTCACTTATCGCATTGCCTTTGATTGTAAATGGTGATGTTACAGGTGCTATAACTATTCATTCGAAAGAAATAGATATTTTTGATGAGAGAGAAGTTGAATTACTTACGGAATTGAGTCAGGATCTTGCTTTTGGGATCGGCACAATTCGGGCAAGGCGAGAGAAAGAAAAGACAGAATTTGATCTGCGCGTGAGTGAAAAGCAGTTTCATGAACTGTATGACTCGGCTCCCAATGCATATATTTCCGTCAGTGCACTGGATGGTAGAATATCACGATGTAACAGGGCGACAATGACGATGCTCGGGTATGATAAGGATTCCATTTTGCAAAAGCAGATAATGGAACTATATGCTGAAGGAGAGGACGGCAAGAAGAAGGCCTCTGAAATTTTTAATCGGTTTAAAAAAGGGGAGATTATACGAGATCAGGAAATGTTAATGGAAAAGAGCGATGGAACACCGCTATGGGTAAGCCTTTCTGTGGTTCCTATATACGATGATACGGGAAGAATCATTGAAAGCCGGTCAGTTGCCATCGATATCAGCCGCCGTAAAAAAGCAGAGCACGAAAAAATGGAAATGGGATATAAACTGCAGCACAGTCTTGTACAAACAATTCGGGCCATATCATTAACAATTGAGAAGCGAGATCCTTATACGGCGGGGCACCAGGAAAAGGTTTCGAATCTCTCTCTTGCTATAGCTCGCAAGATGGGAATGAGTTCAGTAATGTGCGAAGGACTTCGATTGAGTGCGTTAATTCATGATATTGGAAAAATTTATGTTCCGGCTGAGTATTTGAACAGACCCGGTAAGATTACGAAGATGGAAATGAGCATTATACGAACACATCCATCCGTCGGCTACGAGATCCTTCAGGAGGTAGACTTTCCCTGGCCGGTAGCACAAACAGTCTATCAGCATCATGAGCATCTTGACGGCAGTGGATATCCGGAAGGTATTTCAGGTGACGATATTATTATGGAAGCGAGAATTTTAACTGTTGCTGATGTAATCGAAGCCATTGTTCATCATAGACCCTATCGGGTAGCCCTTCCCATTGATGCTGCAATCGAGGAACTTTTACAAAACAGAGGAACCTATTACGATAATGATGTAGTTGATACTGCTATTGATATGATCTCAAATCCGGAATTCAGTTGGGATACATTGCGACAGACCGATGATTTCTAAACAGCCTATCCGATATTTTCAGATCGACTGAATATTTTATCGAGGAAGTCAATTCACCCGGAGTGATATTACTTTTTTATTCCGGTTCTATTGAGGAAATGTCAATATCGGTGGCTGAAGTGGCGAAAAAAGCGGTTGACGCGGCTTCTATCGCCTCGGAAGTGAAAGAGCTGGCAGGGCAGGCCGGAGACTCTTCGGAAGAAATCAAGCTGAAACTGGAATGCATAAAGAACAACAAGGAAGGTGCGGTGAATGTAATTCAGGGGATCTCCAGGATTATTGTCGAGGCAAATGATATAACGGAATCAATTGCGAGTACAGTTGAAGAACAATCTATTACGGCGAAAAGTATTGCAAACAATGCTGGGCAGGTTTTTTTAGCATCCGATGAAAGAACATTGAAGGAATTTCCACAGCATCAAAAGAAGGTGCAAGGGATGCCGCATCTGTTCTCTCTATGTCATCAGAATTGAAGTATCTGTCGGATAAACTGGAAAAGCTTGTGGGATAATTCCGCATTGATAAAAGCAAGCTGCAGGTTTCTGTCCCAAATTGAGCTTCTATCACATAATCATGTGTAGCATACTATTCCAGTATTATTTTCGAAGATAATCAATCGTATCGACTATATTATATCGACTCAATGCTATACATCTGCTGGTTAAATCAATATGTTTGTCCTCGTTTATGAAAATGTGTGCCAATCTGGGGATTGCATTTTCTCTGGATGATTTTGGAACCGGATATTCGTCACTTACCCACTTTCACAGGC
>JBNKQE010000482.1:0-2759 GCA_050295715.1 Leptospirales bacterium | reverse complement strand
AGTGATGTCCCCTCCAGCATCAGATTCTCTTTACCCGTAAGGGACAAATTCATCTTTTTAATTTCAGTATCGACTTTATGTTTTTTTGCTTTTCTTTGCAACAGCATGAGAACCTCTGTGAATTACTCAGATTGTATAAAAGTATATATTCAAGGATAGTAATTTTTTTTCAATATTTAGTTTAAAAAGCTAGCGATACAAGTTGAACTTACTGTACAGTATTATCGTGGTGTCTCTCCTGTATCTTCATTTGATACCTGGAAAAATATATATTCAGGCAGTTGTAAAAATAAATTAAGTTTTTATAGAATTGATTATGATACGACCTGATAATCCATGGAAAGAAAAGTGGGATCTGCTAGTAGTAATAATAACCCTGTATGTCGTCGTAGAGGTTCCCATGCGCCTGGCCTTTCCAGAGTTTTTCCAGGCTGGTATTTTTTATAGCGAGACCATTGTTACTCTGGTATTCAGTCTTGATATTTTATTAAACTTTCTTACCGGTTACTATGAAAAGGGGGATCTAATAAGCGACTCCCGGTTAATTTCTCGGAAATATTTCAGGAGATGGTTTGCTGTAGATCTTCTATCTGCCATTCCATTTTTCATTATTACCGGGAAGATTGCTATGGAAGCCGGACATGTTTTTCGTTTTCTTCACCTTTTCCAGTTAAATCGAATTATCAAAATTACTCGATTTGGAATATATCTTCAAACCTGGCAAAAAGAGCATTTGATAAATCCAGGTCTATATAGATTGCTATTTTTTATAATATTTATAAGCATAGCTTCGCACTGGATAGCCTGTATATGGATATTAATGGGGGGAACTGAAGCGGTAAAAGGAGGTATACTGGATCGGTATTCATACGCACTTTACTGGTCCATTACAACTCTGACAACTGTTGGATACGGTGATATAACTCCAAAAACAGTTCCTCAACGATTCTTTACAATTCTTGTGATGATTGCGGGTGTCGGAACGTACGGATACGTGATCGGGAATATTACAAGCTTTATCGCTAATCTGGATCGTGTAAAGGCCGGATACAAAAAGAGACTGGAGGAAGTAACTTCATTTTTGAACTATAAATCAGTCTCTCCTGAACTACAGAAGAAAGTGCATGAATACTATGAACACCTGTGGGAGAGTCAAATCGGCAGCGACGAAAATCGATTATTGAATGATATTCCGGATCCACTTCGAACCGATCTTGCCCTGTTTATGCGAAAAGATCTCATTAGAAAAGTACCATTCTTTCAAAATGCTGACGAGAATTTGATGCGAGATCTTGTAATGATTTTACGCCCACGAGTCTTCTTGCCCGATACTAAGATCATCGAAAAAGATGAAATGGGAACCTGTATGTATATTGTAAGTTCCGGAAAGGTCGATATACTTTCAGATGATGAGGAATCGGTAATAACCACTCTGGGAGAAGGGAGCTTTGTGGGAGAGATGGCGCTGGTTCTTGAAAGACCCAGGTCTGCAACTGTAAAGACGGTCGGATACTGTGATCTCTATGTTCTTGAGAAAGAAGATTTTGATACGGTTCTTGTTGGTTACCCGGAATTCGCCCTGCATATCCAGAAGATAGTGGCAGACAGAATAAAAAAGAGAGATGAAAAGGGACTCACATAAATCGGAAAGGAGTCATCGCAATTCTATTCTTATTTTTTTACTACCGGGGAGGAGAACTGAATAAAATAATTCAGGGATTGAGGATACCGCAAATTTGCATAGAAGTATAAAATTCCTCCGGTAAAAACAATAGCGGAGATAACAAATATAACGGATAAACCCATGTAAGAATAGAGATAGCCTGCAGCGAAGCCTCCAATCAAGAATCCGGAAATCAGAGCACAATGTAAAATAAGCTGGTTGAGTGAAAGTTTACCGTTCCTTAAATAAAATCCGATATTTGTTCCAATGTCTGTGATAACGCCCGTCATGTGAGTTGTGCGAACAATGGACCTGCTTACAAGACTTACCATCCCGTTTTGCAATCCACTTGCCGTTGCAGCCAGAGCCTCACCTGTTTCAGGGAAATCATTAACAAGAGCAAATCCGGCAAGTGCTATCAGAAAACTTTCCAGTATGAGTATTACACCATACTTTCTTTCTGTGCGAAATGTACCGCCTGCTGTAATGAAACCGGAAAGAATACTACCGAAAAGGAATGAGACAATTGCAATTCCCATTCGAATCGAAAATGCCGAATCATTCAATAGGATTCCATGGACCAGATGTGAAAGATTTCCTGTTACATGTGTAACAGAAGAGTGTGAAATGCTTATAAGAGCAATGAGATTCAAACCGCCAGCAATAAATGCGAGAAGATGACCTCCGAAAATTACAGGATATGAATAGGATTGCTTGTTAATCATACTGAAATAATTAAAATGAGAAATAAATAATATCAGTAGAGATTCATTGTGTCAAGTGATCCTTGAAGATAATTCATACAATATGGAAAACTCTTCACTACCGAGATTTTCTGTGATATTTGAGAGAATATGTCACCACTCCCCAGACAAGAAAATCATCATGATTTTTTATGGTTATAGTCGCAACACCCGCTTTATCCGAAACAAGTACAAGCGGGGAGGTGGATTTAACTCGTCTCAGTATAAATGTACCTCGGTATGTGCCAACAATAATGTTGCCGATTTCGGGAAACAAAGAGCGGTCAATGACAATCAAGTCCCCATGAAATATTCCGGCATTTTCCATTCCGCCACCGTCAACCCGCATAAAA
>JBNKQE010000481.1:0-2772 GCA_050295715.1 Leptospirales bacterium | reverse complement strand
TATGTGGAAGCAGTAAAGGCTTACAGCAGACTTAAAAAACTGGCCAGGCATCTTCTGGGTATATCGTCCGAGAAGGGAGTGCAGACAGCCATACTTGTGGATTATCCAGGGTTTAATCTCAGATTTGCAAAAATGCTCAAAGAGATGGGGATTCATGTTATACAGGTTGTGAGCCCGCAAATATGGGCATGGAAATACGGGCGCATAGTGGCGATTCGTAAATATATTGATCTAATGCTTGTGCTTTATCCTTTTGAAAAAGATCTCTATGATAGAGAGGAGATCTCCTCAGAGTTCATTGGACATCCAATGATTGCACGAATCCCCGATGCCCTTCGCAAAGAACCGCGGCCAACTCCGTTCTCGGGAATTACAGTAGGATTATTACCGGGTAGCCGTGGTTCTGAAATTAGCAGGCTTCTTGATGTAATGCTTGAAACAGCAAGAATGCTTCACAACCGAGTTGACAGGATTCGTTTTCTGATTCCTGGAATAAACCCTGATATGCGAGCTACTATAGAAGAGAAGCTTTCAAATTACTCTGAAATTAACGTTGAGTATAGAGATTCAGGATCATTGCGTGTTATGAAAGACAGTGACCTGGTCATTCTTGCTTCCGGAACAGCAACGCTGGAAACGGCATTTTTCACGACTCCTATGATTATTCTCTACAAAGTCAGCCTTCTCAATTTTTTAATTGCCTCAATGCTTGTCAGAACAGAATATATTGGACTTCCCAATATACTGGCAGGAAAAAGAATTGTCCGGGAATTTCTACAAACTGAAGTAACAGCCCGGAATGTATTTCAGGAAGCGATCAAAATCATAGAGGATCGCGATTACAACCGAGCTATGAAGCGAGAACTCGGGGCAATTCGCAGCTCTATGGGAGCCAGTAATCCGGCGGAGCTTGCAGCCAATTATATAGATACGTTTCTTTATAGACACTTCGTAGAAAAGTCATAGCCCGGGGAAAACGACTCTTGTTTTAATTGATACGGGCGAAAATTAATACAGTATTACACGGATTTAAATATGCGCCATTTGTTAAAATTGACAGATCTTACACAGGACGATTTCTCTCGGATTATTGAGCGTGGAAGTGAACATAGAAAAAATCGGAAGCATGCAGTAACTTCACTGCAGGACAAAACAATAGCACTTGTGTTTGAGAAGTCCTCCACCCGTACGCGTCTCTCTTTTTTTATGGCAATCAAAGAGCTTGGTGGAAATGTTATTTCTCTCGATTCATCCGATCTGCAGATCGGACGCGGTGAGACCATTGAGGATACAACAGAGGTCTTTGCAAGATATCTTCATGGAGCTATGGTAAGAGCCAGGTCTCATGAAACTCTTGAAGCAATGGCAGCCTTAAACATAATACCTGTTATTAACGGATTGACCGACCGGCATCATCCTTGCCAGGGAATGGCGGATTATATGACCTTAAAGCAATACGGTTTTGATAAGAAGGGAAATTCTGCGGTAAAAGTAGCCTTTATCGGAGAAGGAAATAATGTATTCAATTCTCTCGCACTGGGAAGTGTATATGCCGGTGCCGAGATTCGAATTGCCTCTCCCGAGGGATATGGTCCGGATGAGGAAATAAAGAAAACTGTCAATTCCCTGGGTGGCGAAATCAAGCAATTCGTTGATCCGGCGGATGCTGTTGACGGAGCAGATGTAGTCTATACGGATGTCTGGATATCTATGGGGCAGGAGAGTGAGACAGAAGAGCGAAAGAAGATTTTCGCTCCATATATAATTGATACAGACCTTCTGAAGTATGCAGATCCGAAACATATTGTTATGCACTGTTTACCGGCTCATAGAGGCGAAGAGATTTCTGCTGAGGTTATGGATAAATATAAACACTCAATTTTTGATCAGGCGGAAAACAGACTCCATATTCAAAAAGCTATTCTTGAATGGGTTTTCGAGGTTATTTAGTCATCCCTGTGGCAGATAAACCAACCAATCGATTTAGAACAAAAGACGAACTCCGGAAGCCCTGATACAAATAACACACGCTCACAAATCCCGTAAATCCTGTTAACAATGACACCTATCATCTGGAATAATGAGACCTTTTCTTGATTTATACAGGATGCACAGGATAAGCATAGAACCCGGGGGATTCTCACTGTGATACCGAGCTTGAATTGTAAATCAATAGCGTTCCGGGATTTTAGATGCATCTGCGAATGTAAACCTGGAAAAGACTCAGGCAAAGGGGGACGGTGAAATCGGATGCATTAATTCCTGTAGCGTTCGTAGCGTCCGTGGCGGGAGGGCGGAATGTCTCACGGGTCGGCGCTAAGACCATGACCGAAATTCAAACGAAGCAGCGAGGAAGGTCTCGGGGGCTGAGACAAAATATATTTATTTTAACTTTCCGTTTTCCATTCCGGCAACCCGGTCGTCAGCAGCCTATTCTGCCTGTTTTAGATCTTTCGTGGTAAGCCCGATATATTGCATTACTTTATCCATGGGCAGCCCATCCTCCAGCATCTTGTGGGCAGCTTCCAACTTACCTTCGGCTTTACCCTCAAGCTTACCCTCCGTTTTTCCATCGGCAAATTTCTTTTCCAGAGTCTTTTCGTAGAAGAAGATGGCTGACTTCCTGCGGTCATAAGCAAGACGTGTCTGTGAATCCTGGGAAATTTCATCCAGAGCTTTGTGAGCTTTTTTCAGAGCCGGATTTTTGTCTTCGAGCTTCTCCATTTCATCCTCCGATAACGAATCCGATCTCTCAATAAAAGCGCTCCAGAT
>JBNKQE010000480.1:0-2774 GCA_050295715.1 Leptospirales bacterium | reverse complement strand
CTCTTCCGGTTTAGCCGGTATACGTAATTCGGGAAGTTTAAATCTTCTGGATTGAGCGGATGCTTCCAGAATGATCCTCTTTTCTCGGTCCATATTCTGCCGCATTCTTTCTGATCGCCTGTAGTTGACCGGGATAATAACAGATACTCCTGATTCAACAGCCTTCTGCAATAACCAGTCCCAGCGCTTTCCCGATGGCACTGCTGTAAATAGTATTCGCTCCGGTTCTTCATTTGTAACAGTCTCACCGGTAAATCGAATGGTTTTGAGGTTCTCTGCAAGAACACAGGTATGCCTGCTTCCCATTCCATCTCCCAGGTGAATCAGGTCACCGGGTGAGAGTCTGCGCGCTCTTACGTGCTTGACCTCATCTTCGATAAGGTCGAGTTCATCCGGTATGCCGGCCAATTTATGACGGAAAATCAAAAACACGATTTTATTGAAATTGCTTTACAGCACTCAGTCTTCCACCAACCTGGTTTTTACAGGGCGGCATACGCCTGCTCGCCGATGTGGTGGAATTGGTAGACACAGCGGATTCAAAATCCGCCGGGAGCAATCCCTTGTCGGTTCAAGTCCGACCATCGGTACATTCACACAAGTTTTCGTATGCATCGAGTATTCGTGCATCGAGTATAGTCAATCTCACAATTCAAAAATTGAATCCCTGTAGCTTCATCTGTCTCACGGAGAATGGAGCTGCAGGGATAAAAATCTTCCTGAATCCCATTTTCTTTGGCCGATGACTGAGGATTGAATCCTTTGCTCCGCAGCTTTTCGGGCCTGGTTTCGGTCACATCCGTGTGTTCCGTTAACATAACACTACCTCCCTGTATTCCTCCCCGATTTTTCGTGAGGTTTCACCTACAGTATCGGCTACTACACAGGGAGGACTGTAATATAGAAATATCTTTCTCGCAGTGGATTGCAGGGAACAGATATGTAAAAAGTGTCCACCTGTATGAATTTACGAATTTTCCGGCAGAACCGGATCAAATACTTAAATGTATGTTTATTAATAACAGAAACGATTTCGCGAATATTTATCTCTTTTTCTATCTTTTTACTTTTAATGAGTTGACCGGAGAGGCTCCGACTCTACTATGGTTACAACATCGCGCGGTAGAGCAGTTGGTAGCTCGTTGGGCTCATAACCCAAAGGTCACAGGTTCAAATCCTGTCCGCGCTAATCAGACAGGCAAACCGGATTTTCCGGTTTGATCTGCTTTGGAAAACCTGGCGAAGTAGCTCAGTTGGTTAGAGCAACGGAATCATAATCCGTGTGTCCGGGGTTCGAATCCCTGCTTCGCTAATCAAAGCCGGTAATCAGACCGGCTTTTTTATTACCCGGACACTCCATACAACAATCATTCAAACAACCAGGTGCTCAAGTAGCGTTCGCCTGAATCAGGTAGAATAGCAACAATCAGCTTCCCTTTGTTCTCCGGGCGCGAAGCAATTTCCAGAGCCGCTTTTAACGCCGCACCGGATGATATTCCGACAACCATACCCTCTTTGCGAGCAAGTTCTCTTGCAATTACACCTGCATCGTCATCACTTACCTTGATTACTTCATCAATCATCTCTCTGTCAAGATTGTCCGGGATAAAACCGGCTCCTATCCCCTGGATTTTGTGCGGCCCGGGGTTTCCACCGCTAATGACCGGTGAATTCGAGGGTTCAACAGCAATAACTTTCACATCTCTTCGTTTTTTTAGAACACGGGCAACACCTGTAAGTGTACCGCCAGTGCCTACACCTGCAACGACAATATCTATCTTACCATCTGTATCAGCCCAGATCTCTTCGGCCGTCGTTTCCATATGTATCTCAACATTGGCAGGATTCTTAAATTGCTGGGGCATGAATGACCCTTCATTATTATTCACTATTTCCGTAGCCTTGTCAATGGCACCTTTCATCCCGGCTACTCCAGGTGTAAGAACCAGTTCCGCTCCCATGGCTTTAAGCAATTTACGGCGTTCCAGACTCATTGTCTCCGGCATTGTTAGAATAAGCCGATAACCCCGAATAGCTGATATATATGCCAGACCAATACCCGTATTACCGCTGGTCGGTTCCACCAGCAGATCGCCCCTTCCCGGAACCAGAATACCTCTACGCTCCGCATCTCTGATAACACCCCATGCCAGCCTGTCTTTGACACTGGAAAGGGGGTTGAATGACTCAACCTTTACAACCACCTCCCCCGGAAGCCCATCACTCATTTTACGCACCCTGACCAGAGGGGTTTTGCCGATCAATTCTATAAGATTCTCTGAAATTTTCATTTTACACCACTCATTATATATCTACCAAATTGGTAGTATATTAGCAATATTTGAATTCAATGTATATTATTTTATTACAAAAAATAAAAAATTTTTGGGAATTAAAAAGGATTATGAGTATCCACAAATTTCACATCTAAACCAAAATTATCAGCGATACGATTCCCCAGAGAGATTATTCCCCCTTTTTCTGTTGCATGATGACCGGCAGCAATAAAATGTATACCCTCCTCACGGGCTGTATGAAAGGCCCATTCTACTGATTCGCCGGTCAAGTAGACATCTGCCGCTTTAGAAACGGCTTCATTTATATGATCCGGTGCACCACCCGAACATATGGCAACACTTTTGATTTTATCGGGCCCGGAAGCTATAATGGACGCCTCAGAATTAATTTCTCTCTTAACAATATTAAAAAATTCTTCCGGAGACATTTCATTCTGAAGTTCGCCAATGACCCCAATATACCTGCCGCCATATTCT
>JBNKQE010000479.1:0-2818 GCA_050295715.1 Leptospirales bacterium | reverse complement strand
TAATGCGATCGAAATTCTGGCTGTAGTAATCAGTAATCTGTTTCGAAACGGATATCCAAATACGTTTTTTACGATGGTTGTTTTCTCATTTGGCCTCTAATATTATTATTACTTTTTTCCCTCAAGCTTTTCGGAGTCTTGCGAAATCCATCGGTTGAAGGCGGTTTACTGCTATTGTGGCTATCCTTTGCCAGTCGATTCTCCAGCCTTGAAATCTTTTTCTCATGCCGCTCGCCAGTTTTTTTTTAAGTTCTTCAATGATCTGAAAAACAGATGTGACGAGTTGAACAATGGCTTCAGGAACTTGTTCATAGACAGCAAGTATTTCTTCCCGCTTCATGCAATGAATGGTAACAAATTAGTGTTTTCAGTACAAGAACTTTTTCTATACTGAGTAGTTACTATTTTTTTATGATCTGTTTTGAAAATTGAAAAAAACGACGGGTCGCTTTATCTCGTCAATTTCATTGCCCACTATTCATCTATCCGTCTTTTGGCGCTTACGATTATATGTGACTCTGTTCCCTTTTGAAACGTGGAGTATAAGTGACCCTGAAAGCAAAAATGTGGGGAATATTTGTGACCCCCGACAGAGCCCACGTAAACAGTGCAGTGTGGTCCAGCTCAACTGAATCACCTGGTCCATGGAGATGGGAACCAAACCCTATAGAATCAGAATTATCTTGAAAAACATGGGAATCGACTCCACCGAGGCCTCCACTCGAGGAACAAAACCTTCATTTCTGCCAGGGGAAGACATCTGGAAAATAACCTAAAGATGAGGATATCACAATAATGAAGAAGAAATATAAAAACCACCAAGCGTGGCCGCTTCATAAATTTAACACCTCTCTCTTGATGTATAGCCGGCTAACTAAATGCATTTTAAATTTGGAATATATTTAAGTGTTTTGCATTGACAGGATGCGGAGGCTGTGCATGAACCAGTAAATTGGTGTAGAAACGTTTAGAAAAGACTGGAAAACCATCGATTTTTACTTAACAGGTCTTGTTTTTTCATTCGAAGTTGGAGTTCCCGCGCAGCAGGTGCACCGCTCATTTGTCGGAGCCACCGATCTTTTTGGATTCTGGAATTCCAGTGAATTCGAAATGACTGCTCTGATTCATAGAAACAAGTGGTTCGCCCACAATTCAACATTGAGCACTGATAAAGAGGCAATGCACCCACGCGCAGCCTCAAATGAAAGATTTAAAAATGATTATTGACAGATTACATACTGTGTGTTTAATGGCCGTTGTCGGAAGTGAGTGCGCGATGTGGTATTTTTATGAAGACATATCGAAAATAGTAGTTGCTTGATCCGGCAATATGAGAAGTATGATAGCAGAGGGTTGAGAGATAATTTTTCCCCTGTTAAGAGTCATTTTTTGATTATTATATAAATCAGGAGAAGCGCGGGTAGAACCGGGTGTTGATAGAGATATCCTTTTTTCAACTGGAAACTGGATTATCGGACAGAAGATGAATAACGTTTAGTGATGGCAAAGATGAATTCTTTTATCAAAGTATTTTTTTATTTTTTGTGAAAAAGTGCAATGTAGGGGAATGAATTAGAGCACTTCTCTGATAAGGAAGGGGTCCCAAGTTCGAATCTTGGCTGGCCCAAATGATATTTCTCACAACTCCACGTGGGAAATTCTTCCCCTTGTAGCATTTCTTTTTTATTAAATCTTACAGCTATAGTTTCGTGTTATAGAAATGTTTGGATCGTCATAAAATGATTCAATACGGGGATATATCTGTATAAGAACATTTTGCTCCTGGAAACAATCATGGAAAAATTTGATACTACACTTCTTGCCGAGGCTTACCCGGTTGAGCCGGTTTATTGTCCTTGTTGTAAAAACTCTTCACAGAGCAGTACTATGGTTCATGGTATATGTGATAAGTGCGGTTTTTTCCTCGTAAGAATTGAAAGCAATTCCAATGGACACAGGCCTGATCCCGAGCGCGAGATGGAGGAAGTAGTTCATAGGATTGAGCAGCTTATTACATTATCTGCAGAAAATCCTGATGCTGAAGAAGCGGACGAAAAGTTAAATGAGGCGAGACGACGCTTACCTGCTTTTGATTTTCATCACAGTTATAGACGGATAAAAGAGATCGTCCTTCGAACTGCAGGGATCAGCAAGCGTAACAATCGAAAATCACAGGAGTGCCATAAAACGATTGTTGCAAATATCCGCCCGTTAATTGATAGAATCTATAAAGAAAAAGGGATGTGATTGAAATACATTTCCGTTTTTTTTTCGATTGTGTGTATAAGTAAAAGATTTTCTATCAAATGCTTATTTTTTTATTTTCATATAGACTATTACACTTCCAATGCGTTCTATAATTATTGATAGATTGTAACCAATCATGCTATTGAGTAAACATGAGGAATCCCTGGACGGTATTTAGGCATTCTTACATTTGCCTTCTGGAGCAAGTTTGCAGCTTTTAACTATGGATCCTCGGCAAGTTGTGTTTCTGAAGGAGTGATGGTCTATGTTTGGAGTATCCTTGTTAGCTTTCTGTAACTTGAATCGATTAAAATCGTGCAAAAGGTCAAAGGATTCCATACTCTCTTCCAAGAATCTGGATGAGTTCCACCATTTTCTAGAATGATAACACCCATATCAACAAGCATAAGAAAGACAAAAATATAACAACGAGAATAACCGGAGGCATTGGAAATGACCGAAAGACGAGCCCAATCCCTCTCATCAGGATAAAAATTAACACGACGAAGATCCTGACCCTCGGACTGATATACTTTCTTCCATTTCGGCGCCTTAAGAAAACTCAACTTAT
>JBNKQE010000478.1:0-2831 GCA_050295715.1 Leptospirales bacterium | reverse complement strand
GTAAGGTTCTCATCCACTTCATCATTGCCGCCCTGGAAAAATCCATTGCATCTTACAATTCGCAATACAGCAAGGATAAGACCCTTGCCTGCTCCATGTTTGTGAATGGCATCAACAGCGTAGTTGGAGCATGTGGGATGATAAATACACGATGGAGGCAACAGAGGCGAGATCAAGACCTGGTATGCCTTAATGGGCAACGTCGCAACAATTCGAATAAGACCGGGTCTTTTCGCAGAATCTTTCATTAAAATCTACCTTCTTGAATACTGAATATTACCTTATTCGCACTCAACGGTTATCTCGGAAACTGCTTTTACATCACCGGATTCAGATGCGGCAGAAAGTTCAACAATCAGGAGCTTCTTACCATCATGCTCCTTTTTCTTTTTCACTTTCCCGGTACATACAAGTGTCTCTCCCGGTTTTGCCATGCCCTTGAACTTTGTCTGAAAATTCTTCACCTGCGATGGATGGACCCAGGAGGACCATAGCCTGCCAAGCTGTGCCTTTACATACATACCGTGAACAATTGTCCCATCGAGCCCAACAGATTTTGCGAAGGCAACATCATTGTGAATGGGATTAAAATCTCCCGAAGCGCCTGCATACCGCACAAGGTCCATCTGGCTTATCGGTCCAGTCCGGATAGAAGGCAACTCAGATCCAACATCAAAATCATCAAATTTGACTTTATTCATAATAATATCTCCGTAGATATAATCAGACGCAACCACTTCGTCTGATTACAATTCTATAGTTTAAGGATAAAAGCAACAATTTACGCCGGATGATTACTCTTGCGGCCTGATAATGATTGAAAATTTTGATTCCACACAGTCCTGATTATTTTGATTTCTATAAACCGTGCGAAATACAATCATACTCATCTTTCCTACTTTAATATCATCCACAACACCATCTGCCGTAATCTTATCTCCGGGATAGATGGGGTGATTGTAAATATACTCTTCTTTCGCATGCAGTAAACGATCTGTATCGATTCCCATTTCCTGCATATCGCTCCATAACTCTTTGTAACCCCAGAACTGCAGAACCGTTGTAAAAGTCGGCGGAGCCGGTGTATCACTGTAACCTGCTTCCTTTGCCGTAATCTCATCCAGGTAAAGAGGATTTGTCTCACCAATGGCCTCACAAAATTCCCTTATCTTCCCTCGTTCAACGGTAAATGAGTATTCTCTTAACTTTTTACCGGCCAATTCTTTACTCAGTTCCATGTCAGGCCCCCTGCTCTCTTTTCAATTACAAAAATAACATAGTTGGTTCTATCGAATGCCCTGCGTTTCGATCTCAAACGCGACAGGATGAATTGTATTGTACATCAATTCAAACCGCTAAAAAACGAATGTCACACCCATTGTATATCGGGAATAGAAAACTGCTTCTTCCCGATTCAACAATCCTGTATAGGGATCATTATCCCATACGATTGGATAATAACGCATCCCCGCGACTCCAATAAAAAAGTCTGACTTTATCCATTCAGTATAAATTTTACTCTCCAATGACAGAATACTCTCATAGGCATATCCATTGCCAAATCTCGCATAACTGAAACGCAGGCCGGATCGCACGGGTCCGGTATAGACTCCGCCGGCGATGGTTACAGCCCTTAATCCGGGGTTATCGTACTCCGGATACGCCGGATCCATATTATCAAGGCTGTCGTCATGAACAACTGTTCTTGAATCCAGTTCCGTATAAAGAGCTGAGCCGGGCTGCACATTACGCATGACATTTCGCTCTCGAAACGGCATACTTCCTCTCATTAATATAGACGTAATTCCTCCAAAGACTGTTACAGCCGGACGAATAGCTCCATACCCTTCATTGGTACCATCATCCTGATTCATATCCCGCGTCATGATCAGAGTCGAGAGTTCAAAATTCCACATTCGAAATTCATCATACGTACGTATGCAGCTCCTGAGTTGCCTCTCCCTTCCCGAACAGCCGGGAGAATATAGCCTGTTACCGGTTCCAAAACGGATACTTCCATAAACGAGTGATCCCTGAATTGTCTCTTTTATGGGAGAATCTATCCACTCAAGCGGATACGGAATGTACTCCCTTCCAAAATTATGTATTCCCGATAGGGTGAAATCCCATGGCTCCACAGCCCAATGATAACGAATCCCGTAATAGTGAACCCGCCTCCATGGAAGAGAGCTGACATCCTTTGGAGCTATACTCTTTAAATACTCCCGTACTCCAACCTCAATGGGACCGTCAGCATTCAATGAATTTATATAACTGCGTACGGGATTTGAATAAGCCTTACGACCCGGGGATGTATAAAGGCCATAAAGTCCGGAGAAATTTCCAACACTCGTTTGAAGAGAGATATCTCCTCCTGAGAAATGGTTTTTCATTCCGCGCTTGCCCGGGATATGCAGTTCCCGGTTGGCTTCCAGATAAAAGAGACCCAGAGTAACCAAATGTACAAATGAATCAGAATCCGGACTCCATCCGAAGTTTATCCTTCCCCCTGGAGTCTGTCCATAAAACAGAAATCCCTCCGGTGAGACTCCCCGCCAGCTACGACCCGCCTCACCATAGAACATATATTTACTTCCAGGTTCCAGCTTTCCCGGAAAGAACCCATCGCTGACGGTTTTATCAGAATGGCTGCTCTCTTTACAGCATTGAAGAAAGTTACCCCTCTCAGGGTAATAGATCGTATCCAGGACAACTCCTTTTGAATTCAACGGTTTTGATTTCGAGATGGCACAACCTTCACCGGAAGTGGTTCTCTTCTGGCGATATGTATATTCAGCCTTCCAGTCACCAGGGTAAGCTCTCTTGTAGGA
>JBNKQE010000477.1:0-2839 GCA_050295715.1 Leptospirales bacterium | reverse complement strand
GGTTTAGATCAACAATGACAGCCGATAGGAATACAAGAACAGCTGCCATTGCTTGATCTTGAATAAAGTATTATTTATTCAAAACGATCTTAAAATTGAGTTTTACATTGTCCTGGATTGGGTTCATGTTGCTGTTGAAATCCATTCCGAAATCACTTCGCTTGATCACTTTAGATCCTGAGAGGATCATTGTATTGTCCTTCTGCGTGGCATCCAGTGTAATATTCAATGCCCTTTCCTTACCAAGAAGTGTAAAAACTCCTTTCATTATTACCTTGTTTCCCATCCTTGATATGTTGCTAATTTTATATATTGCTTGCGAATAAACCGGAGTATTAAAGAAATCTTCATTGCGTAGATGCCTGTCTCGTTTGATTTTACCGGTATTGACACTGGAAGTCATTATTGTTGCCGTTCCTTTGCCCGTCAGTGAATCTGAAATTTTTCCAGAGAAAGTCCATTTTTCAAATGAGCCGTCCACATCATGCATGCGACTGAAAGCAGTGAATCCTATTCTGGAATCTGACTCCGAAACCTTCCATTCAGCATGCAGTGCGGTTAGAGAGACAAGAATCATCCCGATTATCGATACATTTATAATTTTTCTGATTTTCATTTTTTGTAACTACCCTCCCAGGCAGATATATTGATTTATATCTATGTTTGGACCTGACCGGGGCTCATTGGTTCCGGAAAAATTAATACAATAAAGTATCTTTAACTGGTATAATTATGAAAATTATAGTGCAAATCAATGTTTAGAGAACGCTCCTGGATCTCCTGTATTAAACAACCATTTCTTACCGGTAACTACACAACAAACTAAAGCAGCTTTTTTACAATTCACTTGAAATATTAATGATATATTCTTTTTATGCGGGAAGAGAGCTTTGAGACTGTAAAATCAGAAGCCGGGTATCAGGAGTCAAAATGAAAAATATTCATCCAATAAAAGAAAAGGGCGAACTAAAAAAATTCATCAAGGGTGAAATGAAGTCCGGGAAAACTCGAAGTCAGGTTTACCGGGAGCTAAAGCCATATTACAAAAAATCACTTCACTCACTTGCCGTCATGGTAGGTGAATTCCCAGAAATGAAGCTTCGCAAGAAATATTTATGGCATAGCTATCTGATGGGTGCAGGGATGTTACTTTTGTCCCTGAGCATGATTTTACTATTGCTTGTGGAATACAAAACACGAGATGCAGATTCTGTGTACTATTCGCTGGTCTTTCCGGCCGTTATTCCAGTTGTCTCCGTCTGGGTTTTTCAATTTATTCCATTCGGCATGCGAGTTGGCCGAATCCTTGCCTATTTTTCAATCCCGTATATTGTATATGGACTGTCTGTAGTCTCCCCGGATGGTAATGTTGACGCGGAAGTCGGGACCTATGCATCCGTCTCCCTTGTATCAGCGATTACAGTCATTACTATCTCATCGATACTTCATAAGAAGATAATGAAAAATTACGGATTTTTTGGCCCGAGACGATTGAGTGAGGGTGAATATAGTTTTCCCGAGTAATTTGAATAGCCAGGGATTGGATAATATAGCATTAACACTGAATTTCAAATTCAGTTTTGGTTCTGATTGAAAAGTCAGTTCCATTCCCTGGAAAACAATAGTAAAAAAAGTAATAGAATTGAAAAAAGTATATATAAAATCTCTTTCTCTGATCCTTCTGAATCAAATAATATGACCAAGAACATATCATCTGCCCGTTACTTTTAAGGTAGTTTCTTAATTACCTATAAAAAACTGCCGATACCTTATGTAAGACTGAGAGTGGATCACTGGATCGACTCCCGGGTGCATAACTCATAAAAGCGAAAGTTAGAAAAGCTAATTGTTGAGAAGTGCAGGGGGATCGCATGATTATGTTTCTCGACATAGACGGTGTTTTAAATACTACACGTTCAATAGATTTGTGGTCAACTTCTCCTGGAAATAGAGATAACAATTATTTGTTTGATGACCGGGCTATATTCTGGATTAATGCACTTCTGGAAAGAGCAGATTTCAATATTGTGATTCACTCCACATGGAAAAACTCCATGAATCTCCATCAGCTAAGAGATATTTTTTTTCATAACAATATAAAATCTATGCCGGTTTCCGTAACTCCTGCGGGTATGGAGAGAGGCATGTCAATATTTCACTGGCTTCTCGGACATAAGGGTGAGCAAAAATCTCCTTACATTGTAATTGATGATAACGAAGCAGACATTAAAGAGATTCTCCCTCACAAGCATTTTGTTCATGTGAAGGATGGGTGGGAAAACGGTTTTGGTGAGAACGAGTATCATAAGGCCGTAGAGTCACTGGAGAGACAATTTGAGTGGACCGAGCACTATTGTAGTATATTTGCCCAATAGATACTCGCAAAGACTCTCTTAATGGTTAAATAATTCACTGAAGAGTCTTTGCCAATCTACTGATTAAATCAGAAGTTAAATCAATATCCTTTGTTTTTATGAACATCCGGGAGAGGTTTCTTGGTGGCAACTGACCATACAAGATATGCAATTGCTTCTGGTGCGATGATTGTATGACTGTTACCGGTTTTTTCCATGAGCTCTCTTAAACTTTTTCTTGTAGCATCATGTCCCGTCAGATCAAACAAAATATCTATTTTACTACCCAGTGATACTATTTCTTCTATGGTATGAACAGGTATTCCAGCATTGACTGCGGCTTGTTTTCCTTGCGTGTCTTCCAGTTCGGCTATTGCTGAAATGTTAATTCCATCAGTATTATGTGAAAGCATTTCATTTAAGAATTCACCACCAACTCTTCCCAGACCTACGATTGCAATATTCAGACTCATTTACTTCTACTC
>JBNKQE010000476.1:0-2842 GCA_050295715.1 Leptospirales bacterium | reverse complement strand
GGCGAGAGGGGGACGAAGCGATTTTTCATCAACTCGCGTGGCGAAATTCGATCAATATCTATTCCAGGTCGAGCGCCGTTGTTCTTGTGAATAAATCTGATTCCGTAGAGATGATAGGTCAGTCAGTAACAGAAGGGCTCGCCTCCCTTTCGCGCAAAGAGAGGATTGGTGAAGTCGCTCTTCCGGAAAGAGCCAAATCCGAAGGAGGTATTCCTCCTGAGCGAGTCCTCCTCCTTGTGGGAAGTCCGAGGATGAAAACGAGTAGCTCACTTGCTCTGGGGACTTATCTTGTAGAGGAGATGGCCGGAGTCTCCTTTGATATTCATTTTACCCACCAGGCTTATCGATCCTCTCCAAAGATGGAAGCCCTTCTTACCTCGGTTGATCGGAGCGATCTAATTGTTTTTGTCTTTCCTCTCTATTTTGATTCTATTCCGGCCCCTGCAATTTATGTGATGGAAAAGATTGCTGAACATCAAAAAAAAGCCAGGGCCACACCAGGGCACGAGATCCGATTCGTTGCGCTTGCCAACAGTGGTTTTCCTGAGGCCAAACAGAACGACACAGCCCTTGCCATCTGCGAATCGTTTGCTCGGAGTTCCGGATTTATTCCAGCAGGAACCCTCGCGATCGGTGGAGGGGAGGGGTTGGTGCATAGAAAAGCACTTCGTAACGCCCATGGCCCAATTGATCGGACAAAACGGGGACTGCGGATGACGGCCGGGGCGTTACAAAATGGGGGGATTGTTCCTGAAGAGGCCCGGGAGCTCCTTGCGAAACCGTTTATTCCTACATGGCTCTATCGATGGATGGGTGGACTTGGATGGAAGATCCAGGCGAGAAAATATAAAAAACAAAAAGAATTACGGAAGCGGCCTTACGCCTGAGGACCGCGATTCGTGGAAAAATTGCCGTCGAGCACTGCAGTTTCTACAGCTGCATTGAGTTCTAAAATAGTTCTGAAAACACTCAGGAGGAGCAATTGGGTTCACCCCGAAAACCTCCACAATCATTTTATGGTGTGCAGTGACTCAGGTCATTTACAAGATTAACCGCAGTAAAAAAATAGTTTCAATCTTCAATAAGAATCTCAATATATGACCGAGGTCATCATGGAATACTATCCACTTATCAAGTCCCTGCATATTATCTTTGTTGTAACCTGGTTTGCCGGACTATTTTACATGCCGCGAATACTGATTCACCAGACAGAAGCTGCAGAAAAACCGGAACCCGATCGAAGTATACTTATCGACCATACAAAGCGAACATCGAGACTACTATGGAAAGGGATTACCTGGCCATCGGCCATAATGACACTCTTTCTGGGCGGGAGCCTGTTTTATCTTTGGCTGGATAACCTGGATACATGGCTCTGGGTAAAGCTTGGATTCGTAGCCGTCCTATACATGTATCAATTTGCAACCGGAAGTATATTCAAGAAACTTCAAAATGATGAATATTCAATGAGTTCCAGTGCGCTTCGTATGTGGAATGAAATTCCAACAGTCATTTTATTTGCCGTTGTCTTTCTTGTTATTTATAAAACAACTATAAGCATGGTTTACGGACTGGGGGGACTTTTTATCTTAATCGCCGCTATTATGCTGGGTGTGAAGTTCTATAAGAGACTTCGGGCGTCAAAAGAAAGGTGAATATGAGTGAAAAATGCAGGAGACGCCAGATCTGAAATGAAATATATATTCGCTATCAGATGGTGATTTAATAACCTGCCATACAGAATGGATTTATTACTATTAATTCTTGATATAATTCTTCATCTGGACCACTACAGTGCTGTGATTGTTGAAAGTTATGGACTCTGGACCTATCTATTTATATTTTTAATAATATTTATGGAGACGGGGATTGTTGTGACTCCCTTTCTCCCCGGAGATTCCCTACTGTTCGCTGCCGGAAGTCTTTCGGCCACAACAATAATGGACCCTCATTATCTATTTTTTCTGGTACTGTTTGCTGCCTTTCTTGGAGATCTGACTAACTACTGGATCGGTGCCACTTTTGGCGATCAAATCAAATTCACTGATGATGCGAAAATATTAAAGAGATCTCACCTGGAAAGAACCGAACAATTCTATGACAAATACGGAGGATCAACAATTGTCATTGCCAGGTTTGTTCCTTTTGTTCGGACCTTCGCACCGTTCATAGCCGGTCTTGCGAGAATGAGATATTTTCGTTTTTTTATTTATAATATTGCAGGTGGTGTCCTCTGGAGCGGTATTCTTATTTATTCCGGATATTTTTTTGGAAATATTGAAATAGTTCGCGAGAATTTCTCTCTTGTGGTTTTTGTCGTAATCGTTCTTTCACTATTACCTGCGCTCGTAGAGTATTATCAGCAGAAGAGGAGTTGATATGTTAATATGGATTTCCGGTAGTTCTAAAAATTATCGGAAATTACCAGGAGATTGTCCAGCGCTAAATAATTCGAGTTAAATAGTAAACCATAAATCGAAAACCATCAGCCTGATGAGCGGGGTTCAATGTGACCAATTGGTCACGCTGAAGCAGTGAAATCCTCCATGACTGCCCGATTTATTTTCCGGGAATTTTTGAACTTTTGTAAGACGTCTTTGTATGAAAGAACAAATTCGAGTGGTTGGTGAGCCCTTCTCAAGCTCCCGTTCGACCCTGCTTATTCCAGGTTCCTACTACGAACGGTTTTTTAGTGGATATGTTAGATACAGGAAAGTGAGGAATCTTCCTCTTTCTTTTTATTTGCAGTGTTTGCTGGACGATCCTCTGCTGAATCATAAATTGAGTTTTCTTAAGGCCCAGAAGTGGAAAAAAGAATACCAGGCTGAGGGTCAGGATCTTC
>JBNKQE010000475.1:0-2850 GCA_050295715.1 Leptospirales bacterium | reverse complement strand
CTCAACTTTTCAACTCCAAAAGGGATTGTTGTCGCCAATAGTGGTGCGGGTTTTCGTGGAAATCTTGAGCTTCGAGACTGGCATTCGAGTCTTGAGGCACATTATATAATTTCAGAAGATAATTCGCGTGTGGATGATGACTCCAATGGGTTTTCAGATTCAAACTATCATGATGTAGAACTTGGAATTGTTGATTGGAAATATTCAGGTATAAAAGGTGTGCGATCTCAGCTATATGGCGTCTACAGACGTGACAATAATCCTGATTTTGGTTCAGGATATGAATCGGAGATTTCACAGTTATACTGGGGCGGATTATATCTGACCTTCAGTATGGGCAATGTAGATTTTATATTGCATGGTGTCGGTAACTGGGGAAGTTTCAGTCGTCCGGACTCATTTGATTATATATCTGTTTACAACAGAACACTGCTCATCAGTGCGCTGGGGCAGCAGGGTTATACAATTGATCCTGTCAGCGGAAACGGTCCCATGGAGGCTCTCTCTGTTTTGATTGCGGGAGGAGGGGGAACGCCACAACTTGCGGAGATCACTGATGGATATTCACGAATGCTTCCCATGAAGCGTCATAAAGTAAATGCGGGTGCCGGGAACGTTGAAATCGGCTGGCAGGCATCCGATGCCTTTCGTATTACTCTGGCTGCGGCCGGAGCCTCCGGTAGACTTGGACTGGAACCGGATGGCAGTTTGACAGATTTTAGGCCGGATCAATTCCGAAATGCAGGCGGATACTATCAATTCTCTGACATAGCTGTCGACTCATCGGGGGGATATTCACTGTTTGCAGGTGGTAGACTCACAGGTTTGAATATCAGGGGACTTCTTCTCAAATTTCGAATTTATGAGTCTCTGGAAGCAAGCGCTGGATATTTTTCAGTGCATTTGAACCACCAGCCTGTAATGGAAGGTAACTCTTTTTATACACGACTGCCTTTTTATATTTCCTATAACATCTATGACAACGGAACTGTAACGCCTCAAATAAATACAATTGTTGCCTTTACAGAGCACCCGGGTATTCGGGAATCCACTCTGTATCTGGGTGAAGAATTTAATGTGGGAATGAAATACAGACCCTGGGATAGATTTTCTCTTGAATGGCGTGGTGCCTGGTTTGATGCCGGTGATGGCTATAAAATTCTGCGCGACGTACAATACGGGGATGATGTTTACGAAATGTCCCTCTCTCTTTCTCAGAGCTTCTGAATCTGTCAGGATTGTCCTGTTATTTAAAATTGACCTGTTTCAACATTTTCCTATTGTGGATAAAACAACTAAATCAGTGAATAATTTGTTTTATCCAATGAATTGACTATCCTGTCATTCCAATATATTAACCAGTTACAATGTATGAATATTGATATTGATGCCGAGAGAGAAAGTGTGGGAATCTATGTTCACTTTCCGTTTTGCGTAAGAAAGTGCGATTACTGTGATTTTTATTCAATATCTGTAAACAGTCATCAATCACCGGAACTGAATGGTGTATTTCTGGCTGAATTTGGCCGAGTTCTTCGCAATGAGCTTGAAGGGCGAAAAGCTTCATTTTCTAATTATAAAACAGTATCATCTGTCTATTTCGGGGGAGGTACATCTTCATTGATGCCTCCCTGGTTTGTTAAATCCTTGTTGAAGGAGTTCAACAGTATCTTCCCATTCCGGACAGATTGTGAGATTACAGTCGAAGGCAATGCAGAGCATATGTCTCATGAGTATCTTCAGGGATTGAAAGATGCCGGAGTAAATAGAATCAATGTAGGGATCCAGAGCTTCAATTTTACGCATTTGACAACCGTGCAGAGACGATTTCATCCCGGTCGTTATGCATCAATTCTTCGTGATCTGGCTGATTCAGGGATAAAACACCACGGTATAGACTTAATGTACGGATTTCCCGGGCAGACCGTGGCTGATTTTCGTAAAGATCTGGAACGAGTTTTTTCTTCATCTATCGATCATATTTCCATGTATTCATTAACTGTTGAGCCTGGAACACTTTATGAAAGCAGGATCAAATCTGGCCTGGTCCAACCGCCGAATGAGCAGGTTCAACTGGAAATATTTAATAATCTTGCAGATTGGATGAGAGAAGCAGGTTTTCAACAATATGAAGTTTCAAATTTTGCACGAAATGGAGCTGTATCCCGCCATAATTTGAGATACTGGAATTATTTACCATATATTGGACTTGGCCCGGGGGCACATGGATTTGATGGTAAAACGCGTTATGGTAACCCGGATGATCTGGATGCGTATATTATTGCACCACTGAATAGCACAGGTGATCTTCATGATCCTATTACGGATCTTCTGCTGGGAATTCTTCGACTTTCCGATCGTATTTCAATTGCTCGAATAAGAGATGTGTTTCTCAATACATACGGAGAAAAAGAGATGACGCGATTAATGACTATAATTGACGAACATTTGACTGAGTGGGAAAAGAATAAATATGGTTACCTGTCATCTGACTCAGGAGATAGTCAGCCGTATTTTAAGTGGACTACGAAGGGAATGCTATTTCTGGATGATCGGATTCTTGAGCTAACAGTAGCGCTGGACGAGTGTCGCAGCAGTGTTCCTCCTGCTAAAATGATGGAGGCCGCTTTTCGTATTTTATCAGGGAGTCATGGGGCTTCCAGGGAATAAGAGCAGTGAACACCTTCCTTATTATACTGTTACAAAGAATCAGTGTGTTAATTGAAACTTTCTTTGTTAAGTATTCTACATGGTATTAAAAAAGTCTTATCGACAAGAACATCATCTCTTTAATAAAGCCAGTCCTTACTTTTCTTCTGTTACTTACTGATGCAAAATAAATCTTATTAA
>JBNKQE010000474.1:0-2857 GCA_050295715.1 Leptospirales bacterium | reverse complement strand
ATCTTGATGTGGAAAAATCCCGGATACTGAGCCCTTCCAGGGTAGCATCAGGATATATGCATGAATTGGGATTTTCCACCATTTATCCTGTAGTCAGGAAGGAGGCCCTGGAGGACTATAAGGATTTTGAAATTTCGGATAAAAATCCCGATGCGATTGTTATCGGCGATATCGGGAATAACTGGAACTACTCCATAATGAATCACATTTTTGAATTGGTGATGTCAGGCTCAAAGCTTATAGCGCTTCATAAAAACCGTTATTTTCAGAATGAGAACGGTCTTGTCCTGGACGCCGGTCCATTCATAGCAGCAATTGAGTATGCAACAGGTATCACATCCACAATCATTGGAAAACCTTCACAGAATTTTTTTCGACTTGCATTGCAAGAATTAGATCTTACGGCCGATCAAGTTATAATGATAGGTGACGATATAGAAAGTGACATCGGCGGAGCGCAATCCCAGGGTATTCGCGGAGTAATTGTAAAGACAGGTAAATATCGTGATGAAATTGCATTTAAATCACAGATTGAACCTCATGCTCGCATTGAAAGCATTGCTGACCTTCCTGACTATCTATCCCGAATAAAGAATTTTTAATTAATAATTTTAACTGCAACGAATACAAATCGGAATAAACTACTCGCATTCGGTACCAGCTGAATGGCACCGACTGCAGACAAATAGAAAACATTACCTGTCTGCAGTCAGATTGGTGGATCGCGACCGAGAATTCAAATTCAATTCCATTATCACAACCTGAAACATAATAACAATTGACTGAAAAAGTCTTTCATTATAACAAAAATGGACTTGAGATTTCAATGTTCTTCTGCACCAATACAGAATATACTTCTTAAATTCGGGCTCCTTCTTGACAGGTAAAACGATATAATATATTCATATATTACAATGCTGTATCTATCTTACGAACAAATATGCATCAGCTTATAAAAAGAGCTCAATGGGCTTAATACAAACTGAAGGTCAGGCAGAAACATGAAAATAGGAACTCCTCTATCAAAGAATGCAACGAGAGTAATGTTACTTGGCTCCGGTGAACTGGGCAAGGAAGTTGTAATAGCCCTCCAACGATATGGAGTTGAAGTAATCGCTGTTGATAGATACGAAAATGCTCCGGCACAGCAGGTTGCCCACAGATATCATGTAATTCAAATGAGCGATCCAACTGAACTGCGACGTATAATTGAACTGGAGCAACCACATATTATTGTTCCTGAAATAGAGGCGATTGCAACTGATGAACTGGCAAAGATAGAGTCAGAGGGGCTTGCTACTGTAATTCCCACAGCCCGCGCAGCAAAGCTTACAATGAACCGCGAGGGTATTCGCAGATTTGCCAGCGAAGAACTTGGACTCCCTGCATCCCGCTTTGGTTTTGCCAGTTCATTTGAAGAACTTCTTCTGGCAGCCGATGAAATTACAGGTTTTCCCTGCATAGTAAAACCGGTAATGTCATCTTCGGGAAAGGGACAATCTGTAGCCAGAACTCCGGATGAGCTCCGACTGTCATGGGAGTATGCTATGACCGGCGGACGTGTAAGCCATGGAAGAGTTATTGTCGAAGAGATGATTCAATTTGATTTTGAAATTACACTTCTTACCGTTCGTTCACTGGATGCGGATGGAAATATCACTACCTCATACTGTGAACCGATTGGGCATATCCAGAAAGATGGAGATTATGTAGAAAGCTGGCAACCTCAATCTATGAGTGATGTTGCTCTGGAATCAGCTCGCCATATTGCCCGAACAATCACAGACGGTCTGGGAGGTCGCGGAATTTTTGGAGTTGAACTTTTTGTAAAAGGAGATTCGATATATTTTAGTGAGGTAAGTCCCCGTCCGCATGATACGGGAATGGTTACAATGGTGACCCAGCATCAAAATGAGTTTGAGTTGCACGCAAGAGCTATCCTTGGACTGCCAGTATCTACAGATCTATTTTCGCCCGGTGCAAGTGCTGTAATTTATGGCGGTATCGAAGCCCCTGGCATTGCCTTTGAGGGTTTAAACGACGCTTTAAGAATTCCCCGAACAGAGATCAGGCTTTTTGGCAAGCCCGAATCATTTTTAAAAAGAAGGATGGGAGTTGCTCTCGCATACGATGCAGATCTGAACAGTGCTCGAAAAAATGCCATTGCAGCAGCAGCGCTCGTGAAACCGGTAAAAAAATAATCCATGAACCTGTCAAATTCAGACATTTCGAATTGATGACGGTTCTATTTGCAGCTTAAGTACGGACACATTTTATATCTCTCTTCATATCAATTACCAGACAGATGATATGTATGGAGATATAGATTGTAGCGGCTTCTACCTTCACCGAGGAGAGAAACCGCTATCGGATACCATCAAGGATTGTACGTGATTTCCTGACTTCGAAATTGCACGATGTAATTCAAGAATGGAGCGAATCACATAACGAAGCTAAGAATAGAAAAATTCATCCGGACTTTTTGAATTCCTTTCAGGCAAATATAATCAGGATTCACTGCCTGATCGCTGCCTTTTAAAATTCCCGGTACCGGGGTTTATAGAAATCATTTTTTTCAATAAGGCCATAGTCCTGCACTGCATTATCCGTTTGAATTTCAACGGTCTGGCATGCTGCGGGAATCAATGTCACAAGCAATATGGTGACAATTTGGTTGATTTATCAAGACGGAGAAAATGCAGCATCCATTGATTTATTATATATTTGATAGTATTAATTCTATCGTATCTTCAATAAAAAATACAGGTTGATGATATGCAACCGTAGAAACATTTTGCCTGGACAGTTTATTTTTGTATAATAGACGTTATAGTGTTATCCAGGAGCTCATATGCCA
>JBNKQE010000473.1:0-2858 GCA_050295715.1 Leptospirales bacterium | reverse complement strand
AGCGGATGAACGGATTTCGAGTTCTTCACCCCATGGGCTGGGACGCCTTTGGCCTTCCTGCAGAACGCTACGCCATGCAAACCGGTATTCATCCATCTATTACTACCGAGAAAAATATTGAGAACTTTCGCCGGCAGCTAAAGAGCCTGGGATTCTCCTATGACTGGGACTCCGAAGTAAACACAACCGATCCGAAATACTACAAATGGACCCAGTGGATTTTTCTCAAGGTGTTCAACTCCTGGTATGATGACGAACTGAAAAAAGCACGTCCCATCGATGAACTCCCCATTCCCGATGACCTGAAAAAATCGGGACGTGAAAAAGATCTCGAAGAGTATATTAACTCAAAACGCCTGGCATATATCGCTGAGATGCCTGTAAACTGGTGTGCGGCTCTGGGCACAGTTCTTGCCAACGAAGAGGTGGATGAGTGGGTCTCCAAGGGCTACACTGTAGAACGTCGTCCCATGCGCCAGTGGATGCTTCGCATTACCGCCTACGCCGAGCGACTTCTCGATGATCTTAAGTTTGTCGACTGGCCCTCCGGGACTCTCGAGCTGCAGAAAAACTGGATTGGCAAGTCTGATGGTGCCGAGGTGGATTTTCCCGTTGACGGCCACAAGGATAAAAACCTTCGCATTTATACGACAAGACCCGATACGCTTTACGGTGTAACCTACATGGTCCTTGCTCCCGAACACCCCGATGTAGGACTACTTACTTCGAAAGAGCAGTCAAAAGAGGTGGAAACCTACATCAAGGCAGCATCGCTTAAATCGGAAAGGGACCGCCAGATCGAGGGTGAGAAAGCAGAAAAGACCGGAGTATTCACCGGCGGCCATGTCATTCACCCTCTCACATCGGAAAAGATTCCGGTATGGATCGCCGATTATGTTCTAATGGGTTACGGAACCGGCGCAATTATGTCCGTACCTGCCCATGATGAACGCGACTATGCCTTCGCAAAGCGATTCAAGCTTCCGATAAAGCCTGTTGTAAGACCCAGAAAAGCAAATGATGATTTTACACTTTCCGATGAGGCTTTTACAGACGAAGGTGTAAGCTTCAATTCCGATATAATTAATGGCCTTTCCACAACCGATGCCAGGGCCAGAATGATAGACCACCTTGAGGAAACCGGTAAAGGTGAGCGAAAGGTAAACTTTCGCCTTCGCGACTGGTTATTTTCCCGTCAGCGTTACTGGGGAGAACCCATTCCCATCAGCTTCACTGAAGATGGACGCATGGTGGCAGAAGATCCTGATAATCTTCCCTTGCTGCTCCCGCCTTCCGACCACTTTCAACCGGCGGAAACCGGCGAGTCACCCCTTGCAAGACTCAGCGAATGGGTAAACCATACGGATAAAGATGGCAACAAACTTCGCCGAGAAACAAATACAATGCCCCAGTGGGCAGGAAGCTGCTGGTATTATCTCCGCTATATCGATCCTGACAATGATACTTTTCTCGTAGACCCGGAGCGCGAAAAGGCCTGGATGAAAAATGGTGGAGTCGATCTATACGTTGGAGGGGCCGAACATGCAGTTCTTCACCTTCTCTATGCTCGTTTCTGGCACAAGATTCTCTATGACTACGGCCATATTACATCTCCTGAACCGTTCAAGAAGCTCGTTCACCAGGGTCTGATTCTCGGCGAAGATGGAAACAAAATGTCGAAGTCCCGTGGAAATGTTGTGAATCCCGATGATGTTCAGGCAGATTACGGCGCAGACGCCTTTCGCCTCTACGAAATGTTTATGGGACCACTTGAGCAGATGAAACCCTGGTCTCCAAATGGAATAGAGGGAGTATATCGTTTTCTTTCGCGTGTATGGCGACTTTTCACTGTAAAATCGGACACTGGTTCATCGGAAAACAATAACGAAACTGAAGTCAGTAAAAACGTCGACCTTAAAATATACAGTATTGACCCGGATCTGCTCAAAGATCCCGAAGGGGACCGAATCAAAAAAGTCGAACGCATCCGTCATCAGACAGTCATGAAAGTCACCCATGATACGGAGAAGATGTATTTTAATACGGCCATCTCCTCGATGATGGTCTTTGTAAATGAAGTCTTTAACGAAAAACAAATCGGTAAAGAAACAGCAAGCGCTTTTGTAAAGATCCTTCATCCATATGCTCCACATATGGCAGAAGAATTATGGTCTTTGCTTGGAAATGAAAATAGTATTTGCACAGCGAACTGGCCTGAATTTGATCCATCAAAAGCTGCCGAAGACGAGGTAGAACTTGTATTCCAGGTTAACGGAAAAATCCGTGGTAAGACAAAAGCTGCTGTTGGGATTTCCGAGGATAAAATAAAGGATCTTGCTATGAAAGATCCGGGTGTAATTAAAGCAATGGGTGACAAAGATCCATTAAAGGTAATTGTTGTAAAAAACAAACTTGTTAATATTGTTGTGAAATAGTAACTACAATCAGCCCTGAAATCCGTATAAATGATTTCAGGCTGATTCCTGGACATAGAGCTTGCAATCTTAACCGATCACTTCAAGCTGCTTCAATAAGGAAATTGCATGATCCGTTTATACTACAGAGAAGGATTAAAAACCCACAGCATTGAACCGGATATCACTGATTCTGAGTTTACAATTCCCGGGGAAGTGATCTGGGCTGATGTTGTATTTCCGACAAACGAAGAGTTTGACTGGATAGAAAAGAAGTTTTCCGTCGACCTCCCCACCCGGATGGAATCGCAGGAGATTGAGATAAGTTCCCGTTATAGAGAAATCGGAGATGATATTATAATCAACACTTTTTTCCTCGTACAGCGTGATGATACTCAGCTCAACGAGACCATAAGTTTTGTATTAAAAGATAATCTCTTAATA
>JBNKQE010000472.1:0-2868 GCA_050295715.1 Leptospirales bacterium | reverse complement strand
TTTATGGTTGATGAGCATGCTCAAACGATTAGCGCTATATTAAAAGAAAAAAGAAGTGTTAATCCTAAATTGTCCATTAGGTTGGGAGAGCAGTTGGGGGTAGAAGAAGATTATTTTATGCTATTGCAAGCCAGTTATGATGTAAAAAAGGCTTGTTTGCAAAAGAGCAATAAATTAATACCTAACCTAAAACTAATTAGAACTGCTTTATTTTGGGATACTGATTTTGATAAAATAGATTGGTTGAAAAATAAGAGAGCCATTATCAAACGTGTTTTTGAAAGAGGAAATGAACTTGAAATTAGTGAAATATTAAACTTCCAGAACTACCATGATTTTGATTCCACATTTGATTTTCCTCTATGTCAAGGTCTCATTTCTGTTATTATTTACGATGGCAGTTTTCGAAATATTATAGCCCGTCCACGTCTCAATAATAATGAGCAATTAGGCATCCTTGACATGGACAATCCTTTAAAAAAGGGGTACAGAAATGCTAATAAACTAACAACCCTTTTAGATAATCATGACCTGGAAAAAAGAATCATGAGCGAAGCAAGGACAAAACATCCAGGAAATGAAGAAGGATTAAAATGGGCAATAAAAGTGACAAAGCTTGCATTAGGAGCTTTATTTACTATCAGGGGAATTCCTCAGTTATATTATGGAACTGAGATTGGTTTAGAGGGCTGGCACGACAAAGATGATCGAGATTTACGAAGAGATTTTCCATGGGAAGTTATTTCGGAAAATAATACTCCTAAAAATGAAAGTCAATTCTCAAAAGAGCATGAAATATTCAATTGGACAAAGGATCTAATTGCATTAAGAAAGAAAAATCCAGCTCTTAAATACGGAACAACTATTACTCTTTGGTCTGACGATTTTGTTTACTCATTTTTACGTGTATCTTCCGATGATACTGCCCTTATCATTATAAACAATGGTTATTTAGATATGAATTTTCCAATTGAATTAACATTAGATAGTAGTTATATCCCTGAAAAAGTTATAACGACTATAATAACAAAGCTTAAACATTGGAAAACTCAAGATCCTATTGACTCTTCTGGAAATAAAATCAGATTTAAGGTGAAATCTAAATCCATTGATATATATGTCTAAAACAACACTTCGACTAACTGACGGCTATTTTGCTGCGCTGCGGGACAACCTTTTTCGCCATACTCCTGGAGTTATGCGATAGCTATTAGTTTGCGTCCGGCAAATGGTTATACCGGACGCTTGATTGTTACATTGATTATAGAAGGTGAAAACTGTTAAAATACTCTTGTATATGCAATTCCGAGATTTAGTTATTTAGAGCTTTTTTAGAATCAGAGTGCTTTCTTTCTGGAAGTTGCCGGAACCGTCTTTAGTGAACTCCATAATCAGAAGTTCCTGATCGGAAAAGGCGAATGTTAATACAAGAGAACCATCTTTTTTCTTGTATTGAAAGACGCCATCATCGGTTTGTTCCAGATCAAGGTTCTGGCTACGTTTTGCGGGAGCAAGATGACCATCTTCCTGCATTTTTACAGGCTGTACGGAGAGTCCATTTTCTGTAGCTGAAATAGTGTAACCCATATTATAACGGTTACTTCCTTTCGTATACACTGTTTCAGATTTATCTGCTTCATCTATTTTCTTTTCAAATATATAATTACCTTCATAGCGGGTATAATCTGTTTTGCAGCCAGATAAAATAAACAGGAGGCTTATAAGCCCGAGTATATAATGTTTGCGATTCATGGGGTCTCTCCGTATTGCTTTATTGCTTTTAAACGATAGTTTTGTTTTTACTGCGAAAGAAAAACTGGCAACTAATATCTCTTATTTATTTTTATAGGTAAGCTCTCAGCATTCAGTGACTCTGGATACCCGGAAGAATCCTGTAAAATGAGCCGGAATATACCCTTTCATGATAAAATCAGTAATCAAGTATTTTGATTTCTCCTGTCATATCAGTAATTTCCACCTTCTCTAATTGACCACCGGGCTTGTAGTAGTAACGAAATCTGTAACCCAGAGAAGTATCGATCAGGCTCAGATTATCATCACTGCCTGGCAAGGATGCCAGAAAACGATCTCGGTCTAATGTGACTTCAGCGGAAATTTTCGGCCCAGGCTTGTCGTTCTGATAGCTGAAGAATTCCGGCTCGTTGATTTCAACATGCTTTTTCTTGATAGACGTTAACTCCAAATTATTTCTCATAGCCTCAAAGAGCAAGAATTGTTCACTGCTGTCTGACTTGCACATCCAGGCTCTGCAGTATCCGCTCCTTTGCAATGCCTCCGCATATGAGATAGGATCAATAGGTGTTACCGGATGTTCATAAGTGCCCCAGCGTTTGAAGAAATAGACGTTACAAGGAATCCCATCCAGTGATTTGTGCACAAAATACATAGCGTTCTCCCGGGTTGTCTCTATGGATTTATTGCATGACAATACGATGAAAAGTATTGCAAATGTTAGTAGTGGTTTGCTCATTTGAGTACCTTGATATTATCAATTTTGGTTATTGTTTCGGAAAAGTTACCAGCATTGTTTGGTTATATTGCCACGTTCTTTAAGTGATAAAAAGCCAGGTCGGTGCCAGGGAGGCAGGTTGCGCAATATTCTTCTGACGGGCATAAACCATTACCACATTTTCCAGTGTTCATATCAAATCCCATGCCTTGTAGCAGGATTTGACCAACAGGTTGAAAATTTGGACTCAATTTCTGAGTGAATCGCAGGATATCTGAAACATATTCAAAATCAGGAAACTTTCATCCTCGTTGCATTGCTGACTCAATCTTAGACGAATTTACCGGTCCGGATTCCCGGAGATCCTTTAAATTTATTTTCTTAACTTATAAGCATTA
>JBNKQE010000471.1:0-2890 GCA_050295715.1 Leptospirales bacterium | reverse complement strand
TACCATTCGCTCGCTGAAGGATGATTTGCTTCCAGTTGTACTGGATTCCAGGGGCTTTGTGCATGGCGAGA
The DNA here is from genome assembly GCA_050295715.1 of Leptospirales bacterium. Classification (GTDB taxonomy): domain Bacteria; phylum Spirochaetota; class Leptospiria; order Leptospirales; family Leptonemataceae; genus JBNKQE01. Next base: position 2,819 of record JBNKQE010000471.1, on the reverse strand, counting down.
TGCTTCGTGTTAAGCCATGCTCACTTCATGATACCCGCTCTACGCTGGCGCGTCAAACGCTATTTTACGTAACTGCGAACGTTTTTTTGCCGTTTCGTTTCCTTGTTTAAGTACGTTACTTTGTCTGAAGACCACTTTGAGCGCCACGCTTGAGCGGATTTCATTCGTTCGCTGGATTATTAGTTTTTTAGTAACTACTCACCACGTATTATGTGATTGAGAAATTGGAGTATCGAGTAAGAGGTGGGCTGGGCGCCCGCCGTCCTCTCACAGAACCATGCATTCGGAAAGGCTATGTGAGCTGCACTCGTATGCGAGAGCTTCCACCAGTTGTTATTGGCAAAGACTGCTTTCGAAACACTCCTGCTGCTCACTCCTTTCTTATTGAGGTGGATTGCGATGCTCCTTTTCCGTTTCATGTTACGGATCAGCCTGGCTCGCAGCCGCCGTCTGATATGGGCTTCAATGGAAGAGAGCTGGGACGGATACTGGGTCATCTTATAGTAATTTGACCAGCCTCTATACCAGTAGTTTATCTCTTTCAGTGAATTCTCCGGAGGTTTGTGGGTTCGGCGCGGAGTCAGTTCTTTCACCTTCTCCATCGCGCGATCCATTGATTTCGCCGATTTCATCATTGATCCCAGAAAGATCGTCATTCCGAGAAACTTTACATACTTCGCAAGTGCAACTTTACTCTTTTCGCGGTTGACCACAAGTTTCATACGTTTCTCAATGAACTGCGAAATGCCGGGCACACCCCGTTTTTTCGGGGCACAACGGCCCCGAAAAATTCGCCCACAAAGGAATCTCACAGTACGGACTTAAGCACACCGACAATGTCGTTTACACTCATGGGAGGATTTCCCAGCAACTTCCCCTGCCCGTCGGTGACAACGAGCATGGCGTCTTTCGCATATTGTTCAAACTTCTCTTCGCCGATTCCCACTTCCGAAAGCCTGACGGGACATCCGATGGACTTCAAAAACTCTTCGTATTTATCGATCCCTGCAAGAGCTGTTCGGAGATCCTCCGGCCCATCGGCTTTCATTCCGAATATACGTTCGGCAAACTGAACGAATTTCGCAGGGTTCGCCTTTGCCGAAAATCGCATCCATCCCGGATTTACGATGGCAAGACCGGCTCCGTGTGTAATATCGTGATGGGCGGACAGGGCGTGCTCGATCATATGAACCGGAGGAAGACCGTTGGTTCCGAGAATGATCCATCCGTTCAGTGCAACGATGGAAGCCCACTGGACCTGCTCTCTTGCTTCAAGATCGCCACCGTTTTTCACGGCCCGGGGCCCATACTCCATTGTCGTAAGAATCACCGATTCCATCATTCGGTCCTGGAGGGGAGTTCCACCGCTTCCGTTGAAATAGATTTCGGTAACGTGGGTGATGATGTCGGCAACGCCATAAGCGGTCTGATCCTTCGGAACACTTAAAGTCAATTCCGGGTCGACCAGAGCGACCTTCGGATAAAGGAGGGGATGCTGAACAAAGGATTTGATCTTTGTTTCGTCGTTACTGATCACCGACACCATATTCATCTCGGATCCGGTAGCCGCAAGGGTCGGAACTGTGATAATAGGAAGTGCCTTTTCGGGGGTGACCACACTGGCCTGACCGTGAAAAATCAGATCCCAGGGATCTCCGTCATAAAAACAGGCGGCTGCCATCACTTTGGCCGCATCCATCACACTTCCGCCACCGAGGGCGATAACAACGTCGCATCCTTCCTTCCGGATGGTGTCGGCTCCCCTTGCCACAGAGGTGATTCGTGGATTGGGTTCTACGTCGATGCATTCGGCGAAGGTAAGTCCTGCGGCCTTTAGACTCTCTACGGCCCTGTCAAAAACTCCGGTCTTTTTGACGCTTCCGCCGCCGGTAACAACCAGGGCCTTCTTTCCAAAACGGGCAACAACTTCGCCCAGGCGGGAGAGTCCGCCCGCTTCAAAGATTACATCGGTCGGATTGTGGTATTCGAATTTCATATATTTCCTCGTATGATCTTGTGTGATTTTCTGGTGATACTCAAAGCTTACGGGACAAATCCGAAATCAACAATACCCGATCCTATTTCTTTTTGCCTGATTCTATGAGTAAGAAGATTTTTGGATTATCCAGCACGACCATGATACACCGAGTATTCAAATTTCCGATACAAATTTCCTGGTCCACTGCATATTTGAAAGATGAAGCACCCAGGGCAAATAAAAGGTCTCGGTTCCGGTTAATTAAATGACTCTCACCTGAGAAGTTTCAATTGAAGCAAAAAAAATCATCGCCATCATATCAAATCCATGGGATTCATGGCTGCAAAGACATACGGTAACCAGTGAAGATGGGAGATGGTTATCCGATCGGAGAGATCCAATCCCATTGGAGTATTCTCTGAATTTTTACTGGAATATATCCAGTGCGCTCGTCTCCCCGGCTTCTTCCGAAGCATTGCTAAACGCTCTTTCCACATGCAAAGATCCAGGCAACTACAAGCTACCACAGTATCAGGAACCCGGAATGGAGTTTGATGCTGGAGAGTTTCAATTGCAGGGTTGGATCGATCGTCCCGATGAATTCAAAGGGAATGATACATTTGATCCACACTCGGGTGATATAGATTACCCGGAATATTGAATCAGCATAGCCGTGATATTCAATTTGCATTTAAGGTTGTAACTTCGAGCAATAAAGTATTACATATGTAGAGCCCTATGCAACTATTTTCTCCACCAAGTATTCACGTGTTTCTTCAAAAGCCTGTTTTCGCGACGGTTGATCAGACTGATATTCGCGGGTTGGATACCGCATGACAAT
>JBNKQE010000470.1:0-2900 GCA_050295715.1 Leptospirales bacterium | reverse complement strand
AAAAGAGAGACCATGGGTGGCACATGCATGAATGTCGGATGCATTCCATCAAAAGCGCTTCTTGAATCTTCAGAACTCTATCATAAAGCAAAGGATACTATGATTGAACATGGTATCAAACTCGCATCTGTGGAACTGGACCTGCCCACACTTATGGCTCGAAAAGATAAGGTAGTAGGAGAACTGGTTTCTGGAATCTCCTTTCTTATGAAAAAAAATAAGATCAAAGTTTTCCACGGAACCGGCAGCTTCAAGCATGCGAAAGAGAATGATATTCAAATCAGTATTAAAACTGAAGAAGAAGAACAGACAGTCCAGGCACGTAATGTAATTATAGCAACAGGATCCGTTCCCGTCGAGATACCCATAGCCCCTTTTGATGGAGAACGCATCATTCATTCTGACCATGCGATAGCTCTGGATAGAGTCCCGGAAAATCTTCTCATACTGGGCGGTGGAGTCATAGGTCTGGAGCTCGGAACAGTATGGAATCGTCTCGGTTCAAAGGTTACCATACTGGAAATGTTACCGGATATCCTCCCCGATCTTGACAGGCAGTTGAGAGAGACAGCAAAACGTGCTTTCAAAAAACAGGGACTTGAGATACTGACCGGTCACAAAATAACTTCTGTTGAAAAGAGTGACAGCGGCGTAAACGTAAATGTTACAACGGATAAAGGTGAAGAGATTACCCTTTCAGCCGATAAACTTCTGGTTTCAGCCGGTCGAAAGGCATTCACAAACGAACTGGGGCTTGAAAATATCGGAGTAAAAACCGACGCTGGCGGACGCATTGAGGTTGCACCGGAAACTCTCAAAACGGAAGCTCCCGGAGTCTATGCAATCGGCGATGTTATTGCAGGACCGATGCTTGCGCACAAAGCCGAAGAAGAGGGAGTCTTTGTTGCGGAGACAATCGGTGGCGTTTCCGGGCACGTAAATTATAATACGGTTCCCTTTGTCATATATACAACTCCGGAGATTGCCTGGGTGGGTAAAGGCGAAGAAGAGTTGAAAAAAGAGGGCATTGAAACGAAGTCCGGAAAATTCCTTATGCGGGCCAATGGTCGTGCTAAAGCGATGGGTGAGCTCGATGGTATGGTCAAAATTGTGGCTCATAAAGAGTCAGATCGTATTCTGGGCGGTACGGTCATTGGTCCTTATGCAGCGGAAATACTTGGTGAAATCATTGTAACAATGGAATTTGGAGGATCGGCAGAAGACCTGGCACGAAGTTTCCATGCACACCCTACTCTTTCTGAGTCTATCAAAGAGGCAGCTCTCGATGTAGATAACCGTTCTCTGAATGCATAAATGCCTCAATGGATAGTGAGGTATGTCCGTTAATCATAGAGGATGGTCCCGGGAAAATGCCCGGAAAACCGGGGAGAAATGCCAGAATGAAAGATGTAAGCGACTCTGAGCTAAAGAAAATGAGAAGTCAGATAAGAATTCTCTACCTTGAAGAAGAGGCAGATACACGCAGGATTAACACAGCCTATCTTCGCAGGACTTTCGGTGAGGTTGTTGCAGCCGGACGCGGTGAAGAGGCACTTGAAATTCTACAGAGGTACACTCCCCACGTAATCGTAACCGAAGTAGTACTCAGAGACGGCAATATAAAAGACTTTATTCCAAGATTCAAAGAAGTACTAAGCAGCGTAGCCTTTGTGATTTACACATCCATACCCGGCATAGCACCTACAAAAGGTTTCAAGGGAGTCATTCTAAAAAAACCTGCCAGCAATGAAAGTCTATCATACGCCATTGATCGAATACTCTTCGGTTGAATCCGTTGTTTAACGGCCCATCTCAACCATTGGGATCGGGCTGATGCTCATCATTGAAATTTTTTGGCTGATTTGTAAAACTACCGTCAGATAGATCCAGGAAAAGTTTGCCAACGGCACGCTTTACCGGATCCGTAATATCCTTCTTACGCATATTGAATCGTTTATCAAATCTTGTAATATAGATTCTAAGTGTATATCCTCCGGAGCCGGTGCCCGAAAACCGCATTTTCACGATAACTCCCTGAGAAAAACGCAACTCTGCAACCGCCTGCGGCGAACGAAGCTCTCCCTCCGGATCAATATAATCCCAGAAATGACCGCCTTCATAGGTCAAACTTTCATATTCGCGGCCGATCAATGACTTATCTTCTGTAGCTTTTTTTATCAACTCTTCCAGTTTTATTTTCTCTTCATCGAGCCTTTTAATCTCATCCCTGTAAGACGAATCTTCTGGAGAGACAGAGGGAGAGGCGGATATCTCCCCCCTTGAAAAATACCAGCGTCCGTATTTTTCCCAGATCTCCCGGATCAGCTCCCCCGGCTTCTTGCCTGTTTCAATCAAAATCTTCAGTAAAAAAACAGTAGCGAATATTCCATCTTTCTCACGAATCCAGGGATTTCCCAGTCCGTTGGACTCTTCCACGCCCCAGTTGCCGTATTCGGCGATCCACTTAAATCCTGTATCCGTTTGAAGAATGGACGCTTCCATTCCCCTGTCCCCATAGCGCTTCTTCAGATCAGACTCCATCAAATCCACAGCAGGAGCAGTAACGGCTGATCGAGCAAAAAATACATGTCCGGGAACTCTGCCGCTTTTGAACAAACCTTCCAGATCAATCAGGTGCGCATAACTTGCAAACAGTGCAAATTCATCGGCGGATTCAATCCAGAATTTACCGCCTCCATCCAGTCGACGATCTCCGTCAGAGTCATAAGCGGCTGCGAGATCCAGTTCATCCTTGCTATTTCTTTGAATGAGTTCGGGAATATAATCAAAATCCGGTTCCGGATGGGCCGGATGTTCAGGATCATCGGGGCCGCCGAGATAGGGATCGGGCTTGCAGCGAAAAAAGTCAGGATTTAAACCAAGACGTTTTTCAAAAACCT
>JBNKQE010000469.1:0-2919 GCA_050295715.1 Leptospirales bacterium | reverse complement strand
GCATTATAAAGAATGGCCTGTGAAAGAATCCGCGCCAGTCCGGGAAACCGAATCAGAGAGGACGGCCCGCTCAAACTTCAGCGCGAAAAAAATCTATTCATGTAGCGGATGCTATACCTGGAGTTTTCGCAGGAAACCCATTTTTGCCCGTGGCTGCTTGGTTGAGTAGTTACAAAAATCTTTAATTATTGTTCCAGCAACCATTTACTTAATCTCCCCTATCGCCATATCATAGTATTTTTTCATGTCTTCCTGTCCGAAGGGTCTGCCCGACTTCTGGTATTCCCTTCGAACCGAGCGCATTACATGCCGCATACAGATCTCCGTCCCCTCTTCGGCGGCGAAAAAGGCCGCATTCAGCGCCACATTTTTGATATTTCCGCCGGAAAACTGCAGCTCATTGCTGAGAAAATCGAGATCGATATCGTTTCCCAGAGGGGCTTTCACCGGGAAGGCCCGTCCCCATAGTCTACGCGCCGTGGCTTTATCGGGCATGGGGAATTCGATCATAAAATGAAGACGCCTTTTAAAAGCCTCGTCCAGATTGGACACCAGATTTGTGGCAAGAATCGTCATTCCATTGTATTCCTCCATCTTCTGGAGAAGATATGCCACTTCTATATTCGCATACCGGTCCCGCGCGTCCTTCACCTCGCTTCGCTTGCCGAAAAGCGCGTCGGCCTCGTCAAAAAAGAGGATCGCCTGACTGTTGTGCGCCTCATCAAAAATTTTCGACAGATTCTTCTCAGTCTCTCCGATGTACTTATTCACAACACCGGCCAGGTCGATTCGATAGAGATCCAGCCCCGTTTCTTTGGCGATCACCCCCGCCGCCATGGTCTTTCCCGTTCCGGAATGACCGGAAAAAAGGACATGAATCCCTCTGGCCGCGGTGCTTTTTCCCTGGAAACCCCAATCATCATATACAATATCCGAATGCCGAAGATGGTAGGCCAACTCTTTGAGCCGTGCGATGTGATCGTCGGACAGAATGAGGTCATCCCACTGAAAATCGGTTTCAATTTTCTTCACCGTTCCGGGAAAATTGACCTGCATCCTCCGGCGGCAACTCCGATGAAGATCTTCCTGAGTAAGAATTCCACTGAAATCGCGGCGATCGCCTGCAAGAATCTTCGCATCATCAACGGCCATCCGAATCTGCTCTTCCGTAAACCGGTATCTTCGAGCCAGATTTTCCGGATCGAGGGACGAGTTTTCCACAAGATTCCCATTCAACGCGTCTCGCCAGATGTCTCCACGCTTCTCCGTGTCCGGAATCCCAAAAGGAATTTTGAGGGTTTCGATATTCTCCACCCGCCTCGACTCGTCGGAAAAACGAAACTCTTTATCCGAAGCGAAAAAAATAGGTAAGTGGGCCTCTCTTACGAGTTCGATGATCAAACGCTCCCTATCTTGCATCTCCAGCGTCGATTTTCCCGATTCAGAATTCCAACTCCGAAGCAATAATACCCCATTCAGGAGCCTCAAGTCACGTCCGAAATCCTTTGCCAGCAAATGCAACTCTTTCAATGGAGGCTGTCGTTGCAATCGATCTAGATCGATATCCAGTACTACCATACCTTTTTGTTTACAATAATCGAATACGAAGCGATCCTTCTCCGCCTTAGACGGACCCGTCAGCATCACAAATGGCAGACGCCCCCGGAGTAAAATATCGTCAATAGCTGTAACAGCGCCGGAGTAGTGCCCTTCGCCCTCGCGCTTATCCGAAGCCGAAACATCATCCGGATCGATCAACCGCGCATAGGTGGAAAGCTCCCGGTCAAGTCGGCGATCACCCATTAAAAAATCGACAATTCGCCTGTATCCATATATGAAGTAATCGGAATTCGATTGCGAAATATCAGAATGAAGCCCGACAAGCTTATACCGACAAAGCTTCGAATTCGCCGACAGGGCCCTTCTATACTCCAAAGCGCCCTCCTCTGAAAAAAATCCCGACATTTCCAGCGTCAGGGGGTATAGCAGAAAAAGGCCACCTGTGTATTGTTGCACACCGGATCTCTCCAGGACCTCCGGCATAAATGAAGGAAGAAGGGAAACCAGGAGGATACGCCGCTCAACATCGGTGAGAGAAAATCGTTCGCACAGGAGATCTATTGGGAACACAAGCCCCATCTCTCTTGCCTGATCTTCCAGTTCCGCCAGTAATCGAGACACACCCTTCAGTCCCCTCTCGGGATCGTCCGAATCCACGGAATCGTCCACATGAGAAACGGCAATCTCCTCGATCCTTCTTAATTCCAGATGTAAGTGTTCGTATATGGCATCGCTGTTATTCATGTATAATAATAGCCTTATGGAACACCGCAAGCGCGTACTTTCATCATCAACATCCGCTGAATTTCAATTATTGATGTAGAATGTATTGACGATAGAAACGCACCCGCGGTTTCCAGTGAGCATAGTAGCACATGATTTTTATATAAAAAACATTTTTTTCAAGGGCAATGTCCGATCAAGTCCGGTTCTGTCCGATTCTGTCCGAAAAAAATTTCAGAAAAATAGACCGGTGGGAATAGAAATCAAGCAGACCGCTCAACAGCTCACTAACAAAGTCTAAAAGTAAACTAGAACTTTTAGACTTTCAGCAGCAAATTTTCTTTTTCCAAAAATATGCCGCATATCGCCATTCGAAGATTTTCCCAAAATCCCCTTGACAAATTCCAGCACACCAACTATCGTCTAAAGTTGATGTAGAGATCCGCAACAGGATATCACAATGAAAGAATACTCCTTATTACGGAAAATAAACGAATCACAGTGGTCAAATGACAGCGGGTCTAAACCCGGATCATTTTACGCTGGAGAAGAATTCACACCGACGATGCCTCTTCGCTACCGCCGGCCAATGCCACCCAGGACCCCGTCTCTGCGGTCAGTAGCACCTCCCAATAG
>JBNKQE010000468.1:0-2928 GCA_050295715.1 Leptospirales bacterium | reverse complement strand
CTGGCCGGTGCGACTATTATTGATGAACGTTTCCACAAGTTTAGCCCGCAGGGAGTATCCGGCGTGGTTGTGATTGCGGAATCGCATTTGAGCATCCATACATGGCCTGAACTGGGTTATGCTGCACTGGATTTGTTCACATGCAGCCATGACCTCGACATAAATACGGCAATGGAACTCCTCAGAGAAAAATTCTTACCCGGTGATATAGAAGTAAGATATGTCGCAAGAGGAATTTTGAATCCTGCGTTACGAGATAACTCGGAACTGAAGGTTGTTACGTCAGAACTTACAAGTTCTGCGTATTAATTTTACGGGTATACAGGAAGGAGCATCATGACCGTATCACTATCACAAAAGAATATAAGTTTTTATCTCTCTTCTCGCGTCACAGTTGATAAGCGAGACAGAATGGTATCATCTCTATACGCAACAGCACCCATCATGAAAGATGAACTGGTGGCAATGAGAGGTGGGTCAATTTTTCAATCAGATGAGTTGCCGGAACTTCCTCAGGAATACCTGAATTTCGCCGTTCAGATGGAAGAAAACCTCTTCCTTATCCCTGACTCACAATCCGCACTCGAAGAAAACAGTGTAATAAGACACAGTTGCAATCCAAATATGGGATTTTCTGGCCAGATGGGTATCGTTGCTATGCGCGATATTATGCCCGGCGAAGAGCTAACCATTGACTACTCAATGGCCCACACAAAAATGGAAAATACTGCATGCGAATGCGGGGCATCCAATTGTCGCCGGGAAATTGGTGGCGAAGACCATATGCATCCGGATGTAAGAAGCCGATATCGCGGCTATTTCCCTGCCTGGATGGAGAGAAGTCATCGTGTTTTTTCACGAACTGACTCCTACATGGAAAAATTCAACGCAACCGGCGCCTGGGGTCTCGTTACAGCACTCGATCTTCATGACTGCAACCCGGAGACAATCCGAAGCGCTGAAAAGATCCATGAGTTTACAGTTGAGTTGTGCAAAAGAATAAAGGTGAACCGATTTGGTGATCCTGTGATCGTTCACTTCGGTGCAGACGAAAAGGTTGCCGGATACTCGCTGGTACAATTGATTGAAACCTCACTGGTATCAGGTCACTTCGCCAATCTTACCAATCGGGTATATCTGGATATTTTCAGCTGCGCCTATTACGATCCCGAAGAGATCACCCGTTATGCATCGGAGTTCTTCGAATCAAAACGGCACAATCAGAATGTGTATCTGAGATACTGAGCAGACTACCTGCATATGCACATGGAAAAAGGTCGCTCTCGAAGGAGGCGGCCTTTTTTATTTTTCACCGTCATTTTACTATTCATTGCCTTGATGCCGCAGAGATATATATTCCTTTATGTATGGACGTTTTCAGATCATTTCAGTACAATCTGTATAAGAAGATAAACGAGCACAATGATATGAAAACCAGTAGATCACCCGTTGTTATTTCAGCCTTACTATTGATTTTCGCCATTGCTTTACCGGCCAGTGGAGAGACCCACGATCGGCTAAAATTTCTTGGCCGCTCCCATCTTTCAAAATTAGGATTTTCCATATACACGGCAACCCTCAAAGGGGAGGTTAGAAAGCTGACTCTGGATCAGAGACTTTCATTACAATTGACCTATCATAGAAATCTTTACGGAAGTCTTATTGAAAATCGAACCGTTAATGAGTGGAAACACCTTGGGCTGGAACCACAAAAAATAGAAAATTGGAAAAGACTGATTCAGGGAGTATTTCCCGATGTAAATGACGGAGACTTTATAACCGCCCACTACGACCCATCCAGTGGCATTCGTTTTGTCCTGAATAATAAGGAACAGCTCGCCCGCATCGACAATCCGGAATTTGGCAGGGATTTTCTTTCCATCTGGCTTTCCCCCGACACCAGTGAACCGGCAATGCGTCGGAAACTATGGGGCCTCCCGCACTGATTCCCACGATTGGTAACTTTATCTCGCATAGGCCAGACCCACCTGCTTGCGAGTTTTTTGTAAGCGAAATGCCACAATCAGAATGTTTCTTTGCGATAATTATTGTTCTGGCGCCTCGTAAAACGGCCGATTGCATACCGGCTCTTTTTGTCTTAATTCATGTCAGGACAGATTGTCTACAAGCTTTCCAGACAGGATAACCAACGATCGAAGTTCACACATTTATCTCGCATAGCCGATATCCCTATTTTATCCGCAATTGATACACCCATTGCAACTTTTCTATACTGAGGATAAAACTTCTCGATCCTTTTTGACGGAGCATTTTGCGGATCATCGTTTATCTCTTCGGGAGATTCATGTTGGCTTATTATATCTTTTATAGATTCTTCGCTTACACCTATAGCTTTTGCCAGTATTCTTGCATCACTGAACAACAGTGACTCAAATTCATGCATTTCAAAATAGGGGACAAATCGCTCACCTGCCCGGTATTCCGCAAACTCACTTTGAATAGCGCCAGAAGTCCGGTCATTAATAATCGCTGCCTTTTCCATGGCACTGAGGCTTCTCCCTTTTCTTTTTTCTGATTCTATTTCTCCATACCCTGGCCAACCAGGATCAATCCTGAAGTAATCCAGCATTGTGGTAATATAAGTATCAGATCTTTGTGAAAGAAAATTCCTGATATCTTGCCTTGCTCTATAAGATCTTATATTCTCACCTTTGTGACCTGGCGTCCCAATCAACGCAGCATGCATATAAATATTTCTTTTAGAGAGATAAGGAGATAATATTTCACGAATAAATGTTTGCTCTGTCTGACCTTCAACAACTACATAAACGTTATTCATGGACAGGCCCTCCAGATACAATATTTTTTCTCCAGAGATCGCCAAGAGAATAATCCTTCAGCCAGTCTTTCAACTCTTCTTCGCTTTGACGCTTGAAGAGTGAAGCCCCATCCCTGCGACTTACAGCA
>JBNKQE010000467.1:0-2935 GCA_050295715.1 Leptospirales bacterium | reverse complement strand
TGGTAGTAGATCCGATTGCATCTGCCTGTTTAACAAGATTTCGAACGACCTCAACCAGATCGCCTGCCGAGTTGTCAATTCTGTTTACCTGTGCTATAATATCCGTAAAGCTATCTGCCGCCTGAGAGAACTGATCTGAACCATGACCAACTGCATCACCGGTTAATCTTACAAGTTTCTCTATCTCTTTAACACTTTCACCTGTTCTGTCCGCCAGTCGTGAAATTTCATCGGCAACAACGGCGAAACCGCGGCCGCCTTCTCCTGCTCTGGCTGCTTCAATGGCGGCATTCAATGAGAGAAGGTTGGTCTGCTCGGAAATATCCGTTATGAGATTGACGATCTCGGCAATTCGATTTGACTGATTGCGAATCTCCTGCATTGCCCTGACGGCTTCGTTAATTGTTGATTCTCCCGATGCTGCTCGTCCGGATGAAGATCTGGCAAGCCCTTTCAGCTCTTCCATGCTCTGTTCCATTGTTTTCATGGAATCTACCATTTTTTTTGAACCTTCGCGGTTTTTTTGAACATTTTCAGTTTGCTGGTGAATGATTGTGACGACATGTTCCGCTGCCGAGGTAAGTTGTTCCACTGATGCTGATGTCTCTTCGGTTCCAACAGCCTGTTCTCTTGCTGCTTCCGTTAAATTGCCTGCATGTTTTGCAATTTTTCCGGTGGACTCATTGGTGGAATGTGCACTGTCAAGGATCTGAGAAATTAGACCTCTCATATTGATACTCATGGTCATTATAGATTCAAGGACCTTTGATACTTCATCCTTGCCTGAAATCTGTATTCGCCCGGAGAGATTTCCTTCTGCCATCTGGTCTGATAAAGTCTGCAGAGACATGAGCGGTGTTAGAAATTTCCTGGATATGAAGAAGGGCAAAAAGCCAATAATGACTGCACCGAGAACCAGAGTCCCGGCGATTACTCCAAGGTGTATCGTTTGACTCTGTCCGGAGCGAATATCAAACTCACTCCTTATGAGTTCCGAGATTTCTACAACATTTTTTTCAAGTCTATCATTGTAACCTGTTATATCCGAAGACTCATCCTCCAGACTATCAGTTGTCAAAGCATTGCTGTAAACGGACATGATTCTATTGTATCTTCGTGCTACATCTATTGCAGTTGCTCGAGCCCTGGCTGGATCATTTTCCGGACGATTGAGGATGTTACTTGCTGATGAAATGCGTGATTCCGCATCCCGGGAATTTCTAACGATCCTGCTTGTTTCGCGTGAGATTGTAGCCGGGGTAGCTCCTGGTGCTGATATATTTCCTGTACTACTTCGAATATCGCTCTGAAGCGACCGGGCATTGCCAAGCGCTTCACTTATTTGTGCCTTCGAGTTTTCCATACTGCTGAGTTGTTTTAGCAGACTGTTAAGTGAACTGGAAAGTCCGGCCTGCTGGCCCAGTGATTCAATGCTTATAGATTTTATATCTTTGCTTTTTGATTTATCAATGGCAGCTTTGAGGTATACCTGGTAGACTGAATCGTAATCTTTTTGCAGTGAGTCCAGTTTCCCTGTAATATTTTCGGATAATCCCAGGTCGGATATCATATAGTCCTGCAGGGCTTTCTTCTCCAGATGTATTTTACTGTTATTGTCTTTGAGGTTTTGTAGAAGTTCCACTGCTTTCTTTTGTTCAATACCGGGACTCATTATTTTATCCCAGATGACTGTCTGCTCACTGTATGATTGTTCCAGATCCTGAACTTTCTGGATCAGCCCGGAACTTGTAAGTAAATTACTTTGAATCTGTTGAAAGCTGAGAAATAAAAATCCTGATGAAATGATCAAATAAGATACGCCAACGATAGCCATTAGCATTATGCGGCTTTTTATCGAACTCATTTTTCCGCGAAAGATGGATTTTCGTTTTTTTTGTGGATTGGATGTCAGAGAGTATAACTTATTCGCTTCGTTTGTTTGTTTCTCAGACATCTTGTATCTGTTGGACATATAACCGACGATTTTACCATCTTTTCTTAATGGAGTAACTTCAGCATACACCCAGTAATAGTCACCATTCTTACACCTGTTCTTTACAAACCCGGTCCAGGAACGTCCTGATTTTATTGTCTCCCATAAATCCTCAAATATCCATGAAGGAGTGTCAGGATGTCTTACAATATTATGAGGCTGGTTTATAAGTTCTTCGCTGCTAAAACCGCTGAGGTTAACGAAGTCTTGACTGGCATATGTGATGATGCCTTTGAGATCTGTTCTGGAAATCAGAATCTGATTATTTTGAACAATTTTTTCTTTCTTTGTGACTGGCAGATTCTTTCTCATCGTAGCACCGGTAATTCTCTAATACTATGGTATTATTTTTAAGATCGTTAAATAAGATTTCGAGCATGCAACCAGATGCAAAAAAGCTGTACCTGATCTTCTCTCTAAATCAATGGGCATACTATAATTGGGTAAAAATACCTAAAGAAAAAAACACAAATTTACCTCTTTGCGTTTTAAAAAAGAGTGAAATGTGCACAGTAGACTTGTGTAAAACGGTGCAACAAAAGCATTCCTTGTTTTCCGGTTCATAAAATTTCAGTTAGACTTATGCTTCAGTAGAGTCGTGTCTTTTCCCGAGAGCGACATTTTTCCAGGCAATAGAGGCGCCCCGGGCAACCTTCCTGGTAAAAGCAAATTCCAGTAAATATGCCGGAAGGCAAGCTTTCCCAGGTGGTTTAGAAATGTCTCTTTAAGCAGTGACATGGGTCCAACAAGCGGAACCGGGAAATTTCCAGGCAACGGTTCAATATCATAATTAAAATCAATGAGAAAGGCTTTGTTAAAGCCGGACTCGATGAAGCAGTTTGAATGCCCGTCAAACCCGTTTCCGGGAGCTTTACCGTCGATCTCCGCAAGAATATTTTCAACAACCACATCCGCCTGGAAGTGTGCCACAGATCCTGCTTT
>JBNKQE010000466.1:265-2936 GCA_050295715.1 Leptospirales bacterium | reverse complement strand
TATGACTCTCATACGGAATACATGACATTAAATGAACGGAAAAATTATAAAGAGTCGCTATCTCGCGAGTCGATGTCATTCGGAATCATCCTTAAAAAAGAGCTTACCGGAGAGACTCGTATCGCCCAGGTGGTTCCCTCCGGTGCTGCCTGGAAGAGTCGGCGCATTGAAAAGAATGATATCCTTATCGCAATTGGCAAACCTGGAACAAATAATTACTATGAAATCGTCGAAACTCGCGTTCACCGAATAAACCGATTATTGGAAGCGCAGAGACTGGAATTCGTTATCGAAAAGAAAGACGGTACCAGAATCACAGTTCCGTTAGAGAAAGGTCCTATTCCATCCCGCTTCAACGTGGTAGATGCCTTTGTTCTTAAAGGTAAAAAAAACGTGGGGTATATTTCTCTTCCAACCTTTTATTCCGACCTGACAGACACGGGCAAAGGTGGATGCACAGAAGATGTAGCCCGGGCTGTACTCCATCTTAGAAAAGAGAAAATCAATGCACTGATTCTGGATCTTCGAGGAAATGGAGGGGGACTTGTACACGAAGCTGTAAAACTATCCGGTCTATTCATCAATGAAGGACCAATATTTCTTGATATTAACAATAAAAGGGAGCTACGAGTAGTTAAGGATTCCTGGCGTGGCACCGTGTTCGACGGGCCGATGATTGTCCTTGTAGACTCTAACAGCGCATCTGCAAGTGAATTGTTAACCGGGGCACTAAGAAATTACAATCGAGCTGTTGTTGTCGGCTCGCGTACATATGGAAAAGCCACTGAACAAACCTGGTTTCCTCTGGTTCGTGATTTAAGCGAGCTGCAAAGCGCTTTTCAAAGCCCCATGCCTCACTCAGAATCCATCAATATCAGTCAGTATGTGATGTACAATCTCAATGGGAACTCTCACCAGGGAGGTGGAATTCAGCCAGATATTGAACTTCCCCATCCTTCACAAGTATTCTCCTCCTCGGAGGAGAAAATGCCCCACCCTTTGAAAGTGGATCGTGTCCCACACAAAATCTCTTATCAACAATTACCGGATACAGACATTCGATCACTGGTAAAGCTAAGTGAATCGAGAATAGGAAATGACCCTGATTTCAAACAGTTGAAGGGATATTTCTCGCAAATGGAAAAGGAATTTGGACCTGAAAGTACCATGCCCATGACGCTCTCTGGTTTTTTTAAATCGGCCGAATACAAATGGCAAACAGCTGAAAAGATGAATGGGGGGCTTAAAAAGTCGTCCTCGGACTTTGCTGTGATCAACCATTCAGCCCAAAACGAACTATTGAATCGGGACGAGGATGAAAAAGAAAGGAATCTGCAACTGATACAACTATTGCAAAATGATATATATCTTGATGAAGTATATCATATAGCACTGGACATGATTGACCTGAAAAAAAAATGATTTAACTGGACAAAAAATCATTTCCAGGAAAGAAAAATCTCTTTTCCTCCAGGGTGAATCGACTTACCAGATTGCGGTAAAGAGAACCAAGAAATCAGCAATGAGGATATTCATGAAAAAAATTATTCCAATTAGTTTTATTATAGCTTCGCTTTTCTCTACCAGTTGCAGTCTGAACTTTTCTTCTGTTCAATCGAATTATGATAACAATGTTCCGGCCGGGAGAACCTATTCGTATAGAACTCTGCCAATAAATATAAAGCGCAAACTATTTGATCCTGGTTTTAAAAAGAAAAATACGAATATTTACAATTCTGACCAATTCTTTTCTTTATTATCAAAAACATATTTACTCAAGTTTGATAGTCGATCCAACCTTGGACTTTCCTTCGCAAGTAAATCCACAAAACACAAATACCATGGTATGGACATGATTTTTCTTATGACTCTTGGACTTTTCCCTACTGTAGAATCATCAGAATCAGTCGTTCAATTTGAATTGAATGATCGGAAAAACAAAAAGGTTATACGAACGTGGCGATATGATGCCTCAAACACTGCAATCAGCACCTGGTTAACGATCCCGTTTTCCCTTTTGCTCTCGCCCTTTTCTGATCATATATCAACCTCGGCGATCGGTGAAGATACAGCAGAAAAACAGCCTTTAAAACTTCTCGTGAAAAAATTTCTGAAAGACTTTGAGTATTCTTTAAATGACGAAGAATTCCGAAAGGAAGTAGAGTCATTGGCAGTGATCGACAATTCAACATATTATATTGCATATCCAGTTGATCCAGATGGAAACCTTGCGCAGAGATACAAAACAAAGTTAAGCAATTCTCTTCAGAGATTTTTTTCCCAGAATCAATTTCCTGCAGAGGCAGCAGAAACTATTGAGTATAATCTGGATCAAGAAAAAGACCTGGATATCATCGACCATTTCAAAGAGTATGATCGACAGGATTTAATCGTCATTCCATTTCTCAAAAAAAATATTGGGAACAATTATTCAGGTCATCTGGTTATGGTAGATAGCAGAAATAAGAAAGTCGTATTTGATCAGGATTTTCACGTATTTGCCACGAATGCAGAACAGCTAGCTTATCAGCTTTATAACACAATTGTTCAAATTCTTTACTCAAAAGATGTAGTCTAAGTTAACCCATTGCGCTGCCTGAGCAAACATGCACAATCCCCGGACACATTTTATGTAATCCGTCTTTCACTTGATGGTGGCGAATTGCGCCCA
>JBNKQE010000466.1:0-255 GCA_050295715.1 Leptospirales bacterium | reverse complement strand
CCCACTCCCTTTGCGAGCTCGCCCCCTCGTGGATCGAGCATGATAAGGATAGTTATTGACATTTCATATGAATTATATGTAATTCCATTATTATCTATATCTCCTTTAACATAGGGATTCTATATATTAAAATTTGAGTCTACATCGTAAACAAATGAAGATAGGTATTCCAAAGAGAGCAGCGGATACAAATAATGAGCGCGAAGAAGAATAAGATGGATACTCATATAGTCCTTATACGCGGCATAAATGTTG
>JBNKQE010000465.1:0-2946 GCA_050295715.1 Leptospirales bacterium | reverse complement strand
GTGTCGGTTGAGCCTGAATTTTAAGGTTATTCAATCTAAATATGCCTGATTTTGTGCCTGATTATTAGATCAATTCTCTAAAAATTAGTTCCATAATAATGAATATAATCATTTTTTCTCTATTTGTTTTTTAAATGGATTGAATGGAGACTGGCTGGAATTCCGATGCAGGAGTTGCCATTTTCTTCCATAAATATTTACATGTCTCATTTCACTTTTTTCCCGGTGAGTCTCTCAAAATCATTCAATGAATACAGTTTATTTCCTGATAATTTAAGATTCGTACCGGGATTTTTTACAGGGTATTTCATACCCTGGCATGAAGTCGACAGGCTGGATGTACTGGGTATGACAGTAATTTAACGTACATTTTTTCAGTAGTGCTGTTAAATTCTCTTGCTCCTTAAGCGTCTTCAGGAAGGATCGTAGAGGGTGCGGTATATTTTACCGTGAAATTTATGACCGGAATACGTAGATCAATGGTGAGAATCAGGTGGCTCTGGAAAGGGCTTTTCTACTCATTCCTATCATTTCGCATAACATACAATACGAGCATCCGAAACAAAGTTCGTTTCCTGTACGGTTTCTCCGGCATTGTCTCTCTTCTTATTCTGGTTGTTGAATTCGGATTTAACTATCCGCAGAGCTGGAATCAATATATTCGTCTGGCAATTCTGGGTGTGGTTTACTACCTGGTCTTCTACGAAATACTGGGTTTCATTTTCTCGGGAGAGAGCTGGCGAAAACTCATACGAAAAAGACCGGTTGAACTTGCAATAGCCTTTCTTGTAATTGCCCAGAGAATTCTCGCAGATAATGTAATCGACTATCTGGGCCTTGAGAAATCCGCAGGCGACAGGGCGGCTCTTATATTTTTATCAGTGAGTCAGGCATTTCTGCTTGTAAATTTTCTTATTCATATTGTCAGGAATGCTCAATTTTCTGCATTGCTCCGTTTAAATCCTTCGCTTGTTTTTCTGGGAAGCTTCGCATTTGTTATAATTATTGGTACACTCTTGCTTTCCATGCCCCGTTCTACGAAGGGGGATATCAGTTATATAGACACTTTTTTTATAACAGTAAGCGCTACCTGTGTAACCGGTCTGTCACCGGTTGATATTTCTATGCATTTTACCCGTACCGGACAGACAATTCTTCTCGGGTTGATTCAAATTGGAGGTCTCGGGCTGATGACTCTGACCTCCTTTTTCTCCTATTTTTTAACAGGACGAGTATCAGTTCAAACGGGACTGTTAATGAAGGATCTTTTAAGTGAAGACTCCCTGGGGAAAGTGAGAAGTTTAATCAAAGATATCGCTTTTGCAACATTTGCGATTGAGGGTATCGGAGTGATCTATTTATATTATACTACTCCGGCCCATATGTTTGATTCCGGTTCCGAGAGGTTGTTCTACAGTCTTTTCCACAGTGTATCCGCATTTTGTAACGCTGGATTTTCTCTTTATCCGGACTCCATGATGAGAATGAATTTGACCGGTCATTTTTATCAATCCGGAATTATGGTACTGATTGTATTCGGGGGACTTGGATTTCCCGTAATATCACAGCTTTATAAAAAAATACGAAATCCGAATGATTATCGCACCAGGCTTTCTGTTGCTGCTCGAATAGTATTGTGGACAAACCTTGTCCTGTTCGTATCGGGATTTATTGCATTCCTCTTTCTTGAATCGCCTTATACTCTTGCCGGTCGAGAATTTAAAGAGCGTATTTTCCACTCTGTATTTTTCACTGTTACAGCTCGTACGGCCGGATTTAATTCAGTCGATACAGCAGCAATGGGTATTCCACTGGTATTTTTCTCATTTCTATTGATGTGGATTGGAGCTTCTCCGGCATCAACGGGAGGGGGTATTAAAACATCCACATTTGCTGTTGTAATTATTCATATATTCAGTCATTTGATGGGACGAGAAAGGGTTGAGATTTATAAAAAAACCGTATCTGAGGCATCTGTTCACAGGGCGTATACTTCGGTAATTTTATCATTGATGGTGATTTTCGTATCTCTTTTCATACTTGTAACATACGAACCCCATAGCTTTCTGGATCTTGCCTTCGAAGCTGTATCGGCTTTTGGTACCGTGGGACTTTCGCGTGGTATAACGGGGGATCTCTCCAGTGTATCGAAAATAACGCTAAGCATTGTAATGTTAACAGGACGTGTTGGAATTCTAACTTTTTTAACCGCTATGTTGCCGCAGCGCCGTCAGGAAAATTACAGATATCCTGTAGAATATGTAATTGTAGGATAATAGCAGGAAGATATTATGCAGCGAAAAAAGATTGCAGTGATTGGACTTGGAGATTTTGGAAGAAGTCTTGTCCGGACGCTATACAACGAAGGTCATGAAGTAACCGCTATAGATCATGATATGGGAACAATCGAAGAAATAACAGTGGATTGCACAAATGCAGTATGCCTTGATCCCAGAGATGAACGAGCATTGAGATCCCAGGGACTTGAGGAGATGGATGCTGTTCTACTTGCTTCTGCTGAAAGTTTTGAGTCGTTGATTGTCACTGCTGACAATCTAAAAAAAATCGGAGTCAAAGAAATTATCGCAAGATACAGAACGGATCTTCACATTCGGATCTTTAATATGCTCGGAATCCAGAATCTATTTAACCCGGAAGATCAGGCGGCCCGGAATATTGCAGAGAGATTTTCTCATAGTGGAATTCAAAAAAGTACATATGTTACAGATGAGTATTTAATTGATGAGATTATTGTTCCTGAAATATTAATAGGTGTTTCCTTGAAAGACAGCCGACTTCGAGAGGATTACAATCTTACCCTTATTACGATTAAGCGAGTTTTGAAAAAAGTAAGAGATGGTTGAGTGGTAAAAAAAAAATCAAAAAATCTATTGTGACCGTCACCACTAATGACGGCAAGTGATTTTGTTATAAAAAAACCATGAC
>JBNKQE010000464.1:0-2969 GCA_050295715.1 Leptospirales bacterium | reverse complement strand
GTGAAAATTGACGGTAATTGATGCTGAATTGAACCATCAAACGATAGCTCGGTTCTGAGGATTCGTTATTAGGTGATTCAGGGGTTGCCTGGCCAGGCGAGAGATCATGAAAGATTCTAGAACATCGCGATCCCGAATGGATGCGCCGGACGCATCAGGTCCCTTGCCTTCAAGAATCCATTCAGAAGAACCATAAATCTCTCGAACAAGTCTCTTTGCAGCGTGTAAAATAACTGCTCTATCCTGATTGGGAAGAGGAACAACAGCATTTGCCTCAAAAAGCCCGCGCATCTCTCTTGCCAGATAATTATAAAATGCTGTAAAATCAAAGGTGTCGGGTACACTGCCCAGAAAATCGCCATGATCTCTACCTTTACGATAATCCGGTTCTTTCGGTGGATGTTTTAAGAATTGCGCAACTGATTCAACAAGATTCTTTCGTGTAATCAAGGTTCCGTGATGCATCAAAACCCCGTATTTTCGAAACTGCGCATTACCGGATATTTTCTTTAAATGACCGCTCTCATCCGAGAGGGCCAGGTCCGACTGACCACGAATCTCACAATTAACTCCCTGCGCTTCCAGTGCACGCTGCACCATACCGAGAATCATTTTATATGAGTTTTTAACATCATAAGTCTTTGGAAATTTATCAAGGGATAGAAAAATTGAATAATTAATATTACCCGGTCCATGCAGGACAGTGCCCCCCCCGGAAGATCTCCTGCACAGATAGGGCATACCACTGGCCGGCCTTGATGGTGATGTAGTTCGAAATGCATCCAGAAGCTGCTCGGTTACATTTTCCTGAGATTTACAGGTCCTTCCAAGTATAACAGATGGGGGATTGGCCCAGAGACGGATACCTCCGCGGAACTCCTCTGATCGAAGTTTTCCATAAAAAAGGGCAATGGCCTCATCAAGAGCCAGTGACAGATAGGGGTTTCTCGGTTTTAGATCCAGAAACTCAAATAGCATTATTGTTACCCATAAAGAATAAAAAAATGGGTCCTCTGTGACCAGGCTCTCAAACAGGCCTTCAGTGGCAAGTAATTAGTAAAGGAAAGTCAGGTTAGGTATATGACCACTCCCCTGGTATAAAGCGGATATGGTGCCGGGCGAATGCTCTTCCAGGGGGTTCAAGCCATGAAATTGCACGGTTATATTTCCTTATTCACGTGGACCACCATCCTGCTGCGTGTCACAGAGAACGTTTTCGAGTCATCGGGGCGCAGGTTGCCCTGTTAGATTACCCGGCTATACACTCTTTTCTATACGCATCTTGATCACGAGCTTCGTTCCATGCTCCTGGCTTTGATCAAAGAAATGATAATCGCTGAGACGGCTTATAAGGTAAACCCCTATTCCACTCTCCCGGTATTCAGATATATCCAGTGAGTGACCGGAAACAACAGGCGCCTGCACGCCGTAATCCCTGAGAGTCACTTCCATAAAATTCTCATATTTCACAGCTTCGATAAGAATAGGTTTTCCGGGTTCATCTCTGTATGCATGACGGATAATATTATTCAATGCCTCTCCGATTACAATTTTCAAATCATATGCTCTGGAGGGAGTGAGTCCAAAGTGAATACCTGTTCTATAAATAAAATCTCTGACCGAACGAACGTGTCTTGCATCCGATGAAACCTGCATGCGGATTCTATCAAGCGCCTCGTATTGAATCTCTGTTTTTTCCCGGTTCAAAGAAATCTCCTGTCTGATTATCGGGTTTTTAAGCTCCCGTCTTCATTGGTGAACTGATTGGTATACCTGGTTTTCTACGATTGATTCTAATAAAACTTACAAGTTTATCACAATAGGGGATTTCGTAATTAATCACACAATTGTGCAAACTTTTGGAATACCCATTTGAATTTTTTTAAACCCGGCCTGACACAAATATGACAAGTTTGTGGCTTTTTCCGCGGAATCAGCCACAGGTTTCCCATCCGATGTGTTTTGGTCTATGTTTGGAGTATCCTTGTTTGCTTTCTGTCTCTTGAGTCGAGCAATATCGAACAAAAGGTCAAGGGATTCCATACTCTCTTCCCTGAATCTGGATTAGTTCCACCATTTTCCAGAACGATCACACCCATATCCACAAGCATCAGAAAAACAAAAATGTAACAACGGGAAAAACCAGTGGCATTGGAAATGACCGAAAGACGAGCCCAATCTCTCTCATCTGGGTAAAAATTAATTCGACGAAGATCCTGCCCCTCGGATTGATATACCTTCTTCCACTTCGGCGTTTTAAGAAAACGCAACTTATGATGCAGCAGTGGATCATCCAGCAAACGCTGCAAATAAAAAGAAAGAGGAAGATTCCTTACTTTCCTGAATCTATTGAAAAACCGTTCATGGTAGGAACCAGGAATCAGCAGTGTTGAACGGGAGCTTGAAAAGGGCTCTCCAATCGCTCGCATTTGTTCTTTCATACAAAAGCAGTGTATGAATAGTTAAGAAATTCCCGGATAAATCAAAAAAAAGCCACCCCGAACCAGATGACTGTTCCAAAGGTGGCTTTTTGTGTTCAACAAAGCAAAAAAAACGCAGTATCAGGCCCCGGCGGACTGCTTGGCCATCTTCTTGCGCTCTGTAGGATTAAGATATTTCTTTCGCAGACGAATAGATTTGGGAGTAACTTCAACCAATTCATCATCGTCAATAAATTCAAGTGCCTGCTCAAGAGTCAGCTTGCGCGGTGGAATCAGTCGAATTGCTTCATCAGATCCGGAGGCACGCACATTTGAAAGCTTCTTCTCTTTACAGGGATTTACATCCAGATCATTCTCCCGGCTGCATTCACCAAGAACCATACCCATGTAAACCGCTGTGCCTGGTTCAATAAATAGCTCACCACGTTCCTGCAGACTCCATAATGCGAATGCAACAGACTGTCCCTGCTCCATGGAGACCAGTGCTCCGTTTATACGACCCGGGATAGGACCGGCATGTGGTGCATA
>JBNKQE010000463.1:0-2972 GCA_050295715.1 Leptospirales bacterium | reverse complement strand
TGCTTTATTGCCGCTCAGTTTAAAAGGCACGGATTTAACTCTCCCGGCATAGAGGCGGAAACAGGAGCGCTTACGAAAAATCCTGTAAAATTCCGGAAATACACAATCACGGGATAGTGAATATCAATTCCCATCTGCCTGAAAACCAGACAGTCCCCATAGGATGGGTTGGTGTGGGCAATCCCAATTCCGTACTTCCTCCCGACAAACATGACGAGATATGGAAGATCCAGAAATAACTGAATTTTCCATTCGTGGTTTACGGTGAAAAAAGAAGAAGCGGGTCAGTATACGATGAAGCAAATTACTGAAAAATTGATTACCATACTTAAGAGAAAAGAAGAAGATCAGGTTGTTGGTTTAGTATCTGACCGCAAAATTTATAACATGTATAGATGCCATCAGTAATGAATGATTGGCATCGGGTATCCCGTGTGGGACTTCAGTCATGGTCTGCTTTCCAGGTGTTGAAGGAAAATGCTGGATCAAATGCAAACCATCCTCATTCTACTGCGCGTTCAAAACCTTACACTGATTTGACTGGCACTGGAAATTTGCATTCACAACCGCCAGGGTAAGAACCCCTTCCTCATCAAGAACTCCGCTCAGGACCTGTGCTTCGATTGTATCAGGGGGATTGCGAGATGAAAATTGCACAATATGGGGATAGATGCTGATATTCCAGAGCAAGCGTATCTTCTGGCTTTTATGCTCTATGTATGTCTCAAATGCAAAAAGTTCAGTATATTCAGGAAGCAATGGCGCCATCATTGCAAATATATCAAGAGCTTTCCGGGAAGAAGGAGAAAGCAATTGTGGAACAGAAGGAAAAGGTAAACTTAAAATATAGCTATCACGGAATACATAACGCTGTTGACTCTGCATTTTCAAGCTCTTTGCCTCATCCACAAGAAAATCGAGATTTGTCTTCAGGGCCACACGATCTTTACGTAATCCTTTATCAAAGGTATACCCAAAGCTGCCAACAACCAGCGAATGTACTTTACTAAAATCGTTCAGAAAACCTGTATTGACTTCAACATAGTAGTGAACTCCGTTTACATTTCTCGCAGCCTCATATTTAGCCACAAGGTCATCGGACCAATGTAACCGAAATTTCT
Organism: Leptospirales bacterium; assembly: GCA_050295715.1. Lineage (GTDB taxonomy): Bacteria > Spirochaetota > Leptospiria > Leptospirales > Leptonemataceae > JBNKQE01. Next base: position 1,851 of record JBNKQE010000463.1, on the reverse strand, counting down.
GATTATCTTTCACTATATTTATTTCGAAATGATGCTGGTCCCCATTGGCCTGCGGCATTCCTAATAGTTTTACATAGGTATCGATTTCACCTGCCCCTTCCTCGGAAATCTGAGTTAATGGCGGTGTTTCTTCCAGGTAAATTCTCAAACGCTGACCGGAATAAAGGTGCAACCCCGGAGATGATTCGCCTTCCTTCAGAGCCTGCGCGTCCTGTTCGGCCATTTTCAATAACGTGATTTCTTGAACCGCAGGATTTCCGAGGAGAATTTGCGGGAAAACGTAAAATATAAGCAAAGCTGGCCATAACATGATCTTCATCTTTACCCTCCGGTTGTCATTAAAAATATCAAAAGAGGACCAAATGATAAAGGATACTTCCATTTAGCTTTATCTTCCGGGTTCCGTAGCATTTACACTCAGGACATTCTCAGCAGTGTCATTGTGCTTCGTTGCCAGATTATCCACTTCGATCTGTTCCCGTAGAATAATTCTTACGGACCACAGAAAACAAACAGCTGATGCGGTTATTAAAAAGTATGACAATACTATATATTCCTCGATTATTTCTTGCGGCACAAATCTGTTACCGAGAGCAAATAAAACGAATGATATCCACCAGACGGGTATAATAGAACTCACTGAAATAGATTTCCATTCTTCCTGCTTATTCTCCCTCATCGCTCTGGTCGCCCTGTAGAGTTCAGCTGTATACGAGTAGGGTAACCAGATATTCAGAAGCGGAATTATGTAACCAAAAACAGACCAGTAAGGACTGTAATTCAGATCCATCCCGGAACGACGTAGATCACCATTACTGGAAAACATCCATATGAAATATAATATGAGTGCAGCGATAAATGCAAGGATTTCAAAGGCATACAAAAGGATATACAGGAACTCGATGGTATAGTAGTTTTCAAAAACTACAGATGATAGATAAGTTAAAAAGATTCCAGGAATTGTAATTAAAAAAACCCTCCAGGAGAGTTTGCCAATAAAAATAGTCGATCCAAAAACCAGGGTTATTTTGTTGTTATCCGGATCCATGAAGGTCTCCTTTATCTAAGGTTATGCAATACACGATAAAGTGTCCCTTGTTTCGCAATTCTTTTTTTATTTACAGGGTTTTGAATGAACCTCCTGCGCCTCTAATTTATAAAAACAGGGAGTCATCGCGAAATCATCCCTGAAATTCAGAACCACGAGATATAATGCAAAAATTATCAGAAGTTACTGGCCATTTCCAGACTCAGATACCCCTTAGATTTCGTGCCGCCCAATTTGAGAGCATAGTAGGGCCGTATTCACAGGTGTGCAAGAAAAAATCTATCTATTTTGTGGTGTTCGGTAAAGGGTACTATCGATTATGGGCTCCGGACAAGCCGGAAGTAGCCGTTATGCAGAGCAAAGCTATATCTGATGTTTCGGAAATCGCCATCTCCAGCAAACGAATGATAGCTTCTCAAGCGCCGCTTTCAAAGCGGTCGGTCTGGAGTAGACATCCATAAGAAACTATCCTTCGTTAATCTACAAACCGTGGGAAACAGAGAATAGAGCGCTTGACAACCAGCGCATAGAGGGTGTCATGAAGTGAGCATGGTAAATTAGCCTGTGGCCAACTTCGGAAAAATAATTTCGTTAATCTAACAGGACGATTCAAGTTCTTTATAATCAAGTTTGAGTATAGCTACAGGATCATCATTTCGACTAGCATTGCGTTAGATATTTCTGATTCTCTTTTGACGGTAAGGGTGAGCCAACAAATCAGGATTCCATTTGACCGGCTTCGCAAGACACACTTTCTTTGTGTCGCAAAGAAAGTGTGCACAGAAACGACCCGACGCGCTGCC
>JBNKQE010000462.1:0-2976 GCA_050295715.1 Leptospirales bacterium | reverse complement strand
CTGGCCGTTTGGAATGACTCGATCCAATTTATGACTGAAGCGAGTTAGGAATACTTCACTCTGAACAGAGTAACGAGGATGATTATAAATTAATTCTTTAATTGTTGAAGATCCATCGCCAGTAATGACCGGAAATCCTTTTGTAGTTATGGAAAATATATGTCCTTTTTCTTGATCTGGATATCGGTAGTAAAGTACTCCCGCTTCCCCCGGTCCGGGATTATAAGTTTGTGCAACCAATGGTTTGCTGTATGATTTCAATTTGTGAACAAGTTCAATGTCGGTATTAACTTTTCTAACGCCGGCACCACGCTGCGAGACATCCGGTTTTAGTATGATCGGAAAGTTAAAATTATTATCTCGCATCCAGTTTCGAATAGATGTAACAGTGTTTTCAGATTCCGGATCCGATATAAAAAAAGATGGTTCTATGTATTTTGGATCAATGCGTTTTAATATGTCATGTTTAGATTCTCCAACAACTCCTCCAAGAGGAATGAATGGATTTGTAGTCGTAAATAACGACCAGCTTCTGTAATAAATGCCAAGTAAAAGAGACCAGATAAACACCGGAGCATAAACTAAATAGGGAGGCCAGTATTCCCAGTTAAATATTTTTATAATTTTAACTCTTAAGTTTCTTCTTCCATGGGATGTAAGCAATTCAACAAAGATTCGAATCATCAAAAATAAAATCAGAATTGTAATTAAAATGGGAATCAATCCCTGTCCAAACCACAGAATCAGCGGCCTGACAATAATCGGTCCAAATAATGACGAAAGAATAATCAATAAGGGAGACCAGATTAACCCTGCAACAAATGCCCAGAAAATATAGATCTTTCCAGGTAAACCGAGTAGTCCTGCCCCTGTATAAGTTACAAATCTTGTTCCCGGTACAAATCTACTAAAAAAAATTATTTTGCCACTATTATCTCCCGCCCAGGATTTCCAGCCAATGACGCGACTCGATTCCAGTATTTTTCGAGATAGCGAGGCAAATGCCAGGGACTTTCGAATAATACGACCAATGATCCATAAACCTGTGTCGCCTACAAAGATTCCCAAAAAGCATGCGAAAATACCATGTATCATATTCAGCTCGCCCTGACCAATAAGAAGACCGGTTGCGACAATAGTAATATCTTCAGAAATGAATGTTGCAATAATGATAAGGAATGTAGTTATCAGAAATTCACTGGATTCAGTTTCGAAATTTTCAATTATTGGATAAAAATTATTATTTATGAAGTCGCTAATATCGTTCCGATTTTGATAAAAGGAACTCAGAATATCATCCTTTCCATTCAATGATTTATTATGATGAGATTCGCTGCATTTGCCGAATACTATAACTGTAAATGTAATAAATACAAATAATATAATTTTACCTGTTATACTAAAATTCATATTATTAATTTTGCTTTAAGACAACTGAAATGCACTTCTGTTTTTTACAGGGAGGGTCTGGATAATAATCAACTGTTGCTTCGGTTTGATTGATTGAAATTGTTGTATAACTTACAGTTTGCGCATCCGGACGATCCATACATACGCTTAAATGAGGCCGTTGTTTGTCAGTGAGGGAATGGAAATAATCCTGAATATTAACATCAGGATTGGGATGTGAAAAAATGTATTTTTTAAACAAAGGATAACGAAAATTTTCTACAAGCGAATCACCCAGACCTGATGAAGTATAGAAAATTGGTAGACCATCCCAGTCTTTTTCCCAAATTGTCAACTCTTCGCCAGTCCACCCTATAAAAGCATGTTTTTTCCGATTGTGAATAATCAAACGAAAAGGCATAAACTGAATAATATTAAAAGAGCGGATTTTGTTAATTGAGTCTTGAATATTTTTCTCTCCTAAAATCTCAGGTATAATAATTCCTCTACTGTGTACATTACTCAATCTGTCTTTTAACATTTTTCGAATTCCTGATCCCGGTTCGGAATTCGTATTTAATAATGCAGCTGTGACTCCATAATTATTTACACCAATCCATGTGCCTCCTTGTGGGTTATCGACAGGGTATACAATTTTTGAGTTATTTTTTGAGTGTAACTGTGGCGGTGAAGCTATAGCTCTTTTTCGAAGCTCATCTCGATTGAAAGCGATACGAAAACCATTATTACCATCTTTTATGACTGTATACGTACACATTATTCAAGATTTTTGTATTTAATTGTTGCGGGCGCATAGCCGAATGTTGGCGGTACTGTCTCACCCATTTTCTTTAGCATTATGGACACAAGTGCATTATGATGAATCGAATGATTTAATAGAAAACCTATTTCTCTTCCTACTGTTGAATTAAGAGAAACCGGTGGAGTATGGCTATGTAGTTGAACCTGTATATTGATTTCGGATGAAATATCGGAATATTTAATCTCATCCAATTTTGCGCAAATACTTGAAATCAATTTCAGGGCACTCTTTCTATCGGTTTCAATTTCCGTGCCTCTTTCACGCACATCGTAAGGAGCATTACCGGCTGTCAAACCATCCAAAAATATTTTTATATGATCCAGTGTATGACGGGTTTGTGCACCAATACTGGAAGTGAATTCAGGACCGGGTATAGTGGTATATTGCTGGTCATTTATTGAATCAATTACCTGTCCGAGCTCTCTGATTGTCTCAGAAAGAGAAATGGCCGGGTAATCGTTTAATAGATCTTTGATGTTTTCTTTTTTGGCTGGTAGATTTGTATTCATGACTTTTCCGTTAATAATGATTTTCGATAGAATGATAAGACGTTTAAGTTTTACAGAATCTAACTTACCATATTATTATTGTATAAAGTCAATTTCTGTATCATATATACTACGATAATCGCCATGTTCGTTTATATATTCAATCAATTTTGCATAAAATGGATGATTTCCGTGAGTTGCAGAGTTACCGATGATAATCAATAACTTTCTGGCTCTTGTAATTGCCACATTCATCCGTCTCAAGTCACTGAGAAA
>JBNKQE010000461.1:0-3016 GCA_050295715.1 Leptospirales bacterium | reverse complement strand
CATGCACAGTCGTGGAGCATGGCTTAACACGAAGCATCTGGCCATGCACAAAGCCCTGGAATCCAATACTGGAAGCAAATCATCCTCCAGCGAACGAATGGTATTTGATCAATCGTGGTGGACATAGCGTTCGGATTATATATTAAATCGTTTTCTGGCAGATGAAATTATTAGACCAGCATCCGTTGCTTTGTAACAAGCGCATGTCCACCAGAGCAGAGCGAATAGCATGAAGTGAGCCGGAAGTATGGCTTTCTTTAACAAATGAATTATTTTTCATCTGAACATATTTTTCTAATGCGTTATATTTCGTGTTACTAAACTTTGAATAAGTTACAAAAGGTTCGATTTCACTTTAATAAGATATTGGAGTTCGGCATGGTATTCTATGCACCAAAACTAAAAAAAAATGACACTATACGAGTTATAGCGCCTGCTCTAAGCCTCTCGATAATTGGTGATACAAATATCGAACTTGCAAAACAGCGATTAGAAAATCAAGGGTATACCATTAGTTTCGCAGAGCACTGTTTTGAAAAGGATCATTTTAATTCATCTTCAATCCAATCACGTATAAGAGATATACATGCCGCTTTTTATGATAAACAAGTTCAAGCAATATTGACTGCAATTGGAGGATTTAATTCAAATCAATTGCTGCCTTTTATTGATTTTGAGTTAATCAAGCAGAATCCAAAAATTCTGTGCGGTTTTTCGGATATCACAGCACTTGCCAATGCAATTTTTGCCAGAACAGGTCTGGTTACTTACTCAGGGTTACATTTTTCCACTTTTGCTATGCAAAAGGAATTTGAATACAACCAGGAATATTTTGATAAGTGCCTGGTTAATTGCGAACCCTACGAAGTGATTGCCAGTCCGAGTTTTTCAGATGATGCATGGTACATTCACCAGGAGCAAAGAAAAATTTTGCCCAATCATGGATTCTGGTCAATTAATCATGGAACTGCATCCGGAACCATTGTTGGTGGAAATCTATCTACTTTAGCATTGCTCTTTGGTACAAAATACATGCCTTCATTAAAAGACACAATTGTCTTTTTAGAAGACGATGAACTCACGAAGGAAGACACAGGCGTAACATTTGATGATAAATTACACTCTCTCATGCAGCAACCGGATGCGGATTGTATAAGAGGAATTGTTATAGGTCGATTTCAACTTCAATCGGAAATTTCTCGGGATAAAATTGAATTTATGATTCGCAGTAATCCAAAACTTACGCACATACCAATAATAGCAAATGTTGACTTTGGTCACACTAATCCGCTTGTTACATTTCCCATAGGAGGAACTGCGAGGATTTCTGTGGAGGAAGATTCAGTCACTATTGTTATTTCGGAACACTGATTTTCACTCTGTCTTATTTTCAGATACTTCCCGGGAGTTTTGAAGAAGCCTTGATCGTAATCTTGCGCAACCTGGATTTATCCATGCTTAGCAATAGATATCGTAATGATAATAATGGCCGTCCTGCCTACCATCCCGAACTTCTTTTAAGAATAAAACTAATGAGCTATTCCCGAGGAATGTATTCATCCAGACAAATGGCCCGGGCCTGTATTCGGGAATATCCGTTTTCACAAGAGACTGGATTACTTCACTCTTCGTACAAAGAGAAAGGTAAATGTGCAATGGACCCTGTTTTACATGGTCCACAATATCGAGAAATATGCCAGGTATGCGAACTGAGCGGACTTATGGGGAGTTCTGAGTAGCTGTGCCGACAGTTGTCCTGGAATCAAGGTTTTAGCTGCAAACGATCTCCCAAAAGTGTGTGCGAAACTCAATAGGGCCAGGGATTGTCTTCGCTAAAACAGGGGTTTTTCTACAGTCTCGTTATTTGTGCCGCAGGCCAAGGGCCATCAGGCCCGCAGAGTTCCATTTTTCGGCATGATAACAACTTCTCTCCCGTTGCATAGATGTAACGGGAGAGAATATTTTTATTTATTAAAATGCCTATCAAATCATCAATTCTTACCAGCCGAAGATTTTGACTTCGCAACCGGTTTTAATCTCCGGCGAATTTTTACAGAAGAAATAGAAGATCGAATTGGATATCGTTTCGTACCAATGAATACATACCTGATTTTTCCCTCGATCATCATCTGATGCACTCTTTGACGGCTGATGGATAATGATTTTGCCACTTCATCAACTTCGGCAAGCTCTGAGGCAACAACTCTCTGGCTATCCTGAGAGGCGAGTTCTGCAGCGACCATTGAATCCATTTTCTTGTTGGACTCATCAGTTAAAATAATTTCCCCACAGGATTTACACAAATAACCTTCAAGGCCAGAAATTGTAAATTTCTTGTATCCTGCAGGCTGAAGTAATTGTGATATTCCTTTTTTTAAAATCATTTTATTTTTGGCGCCACAAACAGGACAATCTTTCCACTGACTTGATTTCATTAGTTTGCCTCTTGGAAAGATATGACAACAGTCTTTTCATTTATAATTTGAATCTTGACATATGCTCTTTTATTTCGAATAAGAGGTTTATATACATCCTGCCAGATAGTATGGTCGTGATGTGTTGTCATAGATTTATAAAAATCCCTGTTTGTGAGAGATTCTATAGTATCAAGAATACCTTGAGTCTGGAATCCAAATTCATTTGCGGCGGTAGTCTTGGCCGATAAAGTAATGGAAAATTTGCCATCTGCTATTAGCTTTTTGGCCTGTCTCAACAGCTATTTTATGAGCTTGCATGGAATATAAAGCTGATAAAATATAATATTTGGGAGTTCGCTCTTTTTTGGGTAATGATATTTTTAACTTTACAATATCTTCCATTTTACTCCCTTAATGTTTGTAGATAACGCATGACGTTGTAATTTTATCTGACGTTTTGGGGTGACTCCCCTCTCGACCTGCCAGACGAGCGCTAAAAAAACTCAAGTTTGGTGCGAGCTCTGGCGGATTAGTCGAGGCACCCCAAAACGTGGCCGAAAAATTACTATAATACAAAAGAACAGAATATTTTTTCCCGT
>JBNKQE010000460.1:0-3045 GCA_050295715.1 Leptospirales bacterium | reverse complement strand
GAGCCCGAGAAGGGCTCGCCAATCATTCGAATTTGATTACTCATACAAAGACGGCGTATAATGAGTTCAAAAATCCCGGAAAATTATAAAATAAATTGGGCAGATACAGAGGATTGCACGGCATTAGCATTCATACAACCAGGTGCAAGACCGGATGGCCAGGTTGAACCATGCACAGCAGACGAAATGCATTCCTATGATATTTAGATTACAGGCTCACTATCACAGTTTCAATGAGCCGTTATCGGTTTTATGAGCATTCGAACTCAGTAACTCTGCTGCGTACCGTGAGCTCCTCTGCCAGCTACAGGTTTGAATTCAAATTGCGGGTAAGCTTTTTTCATTGCGTTTGTAACCATTTCGGCAATTGCAAGTGATGTCTGCATCCCACTTCCTATATCATACGAACCGGCATCCACCAGGAACCTTTTGGGGGTTTCATCATCCTTGCTAATAACGGCAATGTGGCCTCCTTGATTGGGGTTGAATCCGCCAGGTTCATCTCGTAAATTAGCTTTCGTTTCCAGATGTGGTTTGGTTCCTATGGAATAGAATCTCGCCAACTTATTTGCCTCGCGGGGAACAAATGCTACATACGTTAAATGTTTTCCGGAATAAAGCTGTGAGAGCATTTCTCCAAATCGTTTTGCAAGCTCTTTCTCATAATCAATTTTCTGAGCATGTTTGCCAATCTTGAATTTTTGCTGCAGTGGAATAAACAAACGACTTAACTGATGTGTGTTTTTCCAGTATGTCAATTGCTCCGGGAAGTAGCACGATTCTACAAAATTCTGAAGGTCTTTTTGAAGTGCCGGCAGCTTTGTAAACAATACCCAGTTTTTCAATATTTCACGGGCCTGGTTTGAAACACCGGATGTTTGAAACGTATTTTCAACTTTGTAAATCTTATCGTCAGGAGTTTGACGAATAATTCCGGCTTCTGTAAGATAACTACCTTCAGAAAGGTCAATAACATCGGTAACAATCAATCCATCATTTGTATCCGTAAGAGATTGAAACACACCCTGCTGCTTTTTTGCATCACCCCAGCGTACAATAATATCACCCGGCTTCAGGGATTGAACGGAATCGACAGGAGTTAAAATTTTGAATATGGACTCATCAATGATAGCCGCCGATTGATCAAGTTCAGTATCAACTGAATCAACTTCAGCCTCAGGTTCAACTTGCGTCGTTTCTTCGATGTTATTGCTCATAATCGGCCTCGTATTATATAAATTCAGAATTCAAATAGCTTATAAAGAATTAAATTAGAGGCTACTTCTAACTTATAGCATATAGTGAGTCAATCAATACTGCAAATGAGATCTAATAATCTTTTGCAAAATTACAATTTATTGCAACACTTCTTTCAGATTTTGATTTCCTACCTGATAGATTTGTTAAATGAAATGCCATTCACAAGAGTTTTTGTCTCATTTGATTCCCATGAATTGGCGCCGTCAATTACGGATCCGATCGTCAGGAGGAAAGTGTTAAACCTGGAAAGAGTCCTGGCCATTTCACCCGAGGACTTGAGTAATTGACCCAACTCATCATCATTCTTTTCTTCGTTTATATGTACGCGAAGATCTCCTGCGGCAATTTGCCTGGTGGCGTTGGAGACAATAATAATGGGGCGTGTTACTGTCCTGTCCAGAAATCGATAGAGATAGAATATACCCGCTGCCATTGTTGCAATGCCCGTGCAGAGAGCTGTCTCTCGATTCAGGCTCGTTTTAATACAAAAGAAAGTCAATAAGTATTAAAATTGTAAATGCATACTCTGTTGAATAATTATCCAGGGTGAACAAATATGATATTCATTTCGTGTTATTTTGTTTTATATGTGTGGTATTGATAGTGTTTTAATATAGCTGGGGATGCATATAAATATCGCTACATATTGTCATATTCGGCCAGGATTGTCTGTCTGTAATCGGATGCATGCTTGATGGTTCATGCGTAAGACTCCTGGCTGTCGTTAATACACTTTAATGTCTTTGTAAAAAGATTGAATTCTGGGTTCTGAAGATCTGAAGAATAATAGTTCAAATCTAATATCATGCCTTCTTCTCAAAAAGCCGTAGCTTTTTAATCCTATTTTTTTATCTCATATGGGGATATATCCGGGATGGTTTTGAAGCTACAATACTCTCGAATTCTAAGAGCATTCCTGAATAGTAAAGTATACATAATACGATGAATAGTTATTTTTAACGATGTAGTTAATTGTGACTGGCCTGATATAGCCATAATTAAGGGGGGGGGGCAAAAATTAGTATGTTGCTGTAATTTGATCCTGTCAGATTTGTCTATATTCGTCAAATATTTTTTGAATTTTGCTGTATAACCAATGGAAGATTTGACAATGCTAATGAAATTTAAGTATATATGGCAGGTATTAAAATATGATGACTGAGAGTGGAAAATTGGACTTACGTTCGTACGTGCATACTCGTTCGATTATCCGACTTTTGTTTATCGTTTGGATCGCTTACAATGGAGTTGCATTCTGGTATATGGCAAAGCAGGCTATTTTCAATGAGTCAATTTGTAGCGCACCCAGGAAAAAATAATTATGACAAAGAAGAACTCACTTAATTTTAAGTATAAAAATATTGACTACTTTATGGGGATGATTCTGGCTCTTAACTTAATTGCCAGTATGATCATCGCCTATTCAACAGATACCTGGACAGAAGCGCTTGCTGTTGGGCTTCCCGCCTTCCTTGTACCGATCATTATTGTAATCTCAATGCCGGGAAGTCTAATGGCCAGAATATCCATTTCAATCTCTTTTATGGTATTTTCCGCATTATTGATTCAGCAGACAAAGGGGATGATCGAAACCCACTTCGGAATATTTACACTTCTCGCCATTCTTCTCTATTATAGAGACTGGCGCCCGATTGTGGTTGGTGCAATTGTTATTGCTTTGCATCATCTGCTCTTCAACTATTTACAGGCTCAGGAGCTTGGAATTTATGTATTTGTTCAGGGAACTTCACTGTCCACGGTATTTATTCATGCATTGTATGTGGT
>JBNKQE010000459.1:0-3050 GCA_050295715.1 Leptospirales bacterium | reverse complement strand
TTGTCGCGCTCGCAGGTTCTGACCTTCAAGAGCCTTGATGACGAGGCCATCGGGAAGCTGCTTTCGCGGGCTGAAGAGGCTTTGGGCAAGCCTTTGCCGCTTGATGAGGAAGCGCGCGCTGCTCTGGTGCGTATGGCCGATGGCGATGGGCGCTCCTCCCTGACGTTGGCGCAGGAAGTGAGCGTACCAATCAATAATAAAACCAATATTTTATTCATATAAATTACTTCCTCTATTCTATATTACAGCAGCGATCGCTGGTAAGTTTATTGATTGCTTTTTTTAATATTGCGATCTCCTGATCCAGAATCTTTGTATCCATTTTTGCATCACGTGAATCGGGAGGTGCGTTTTTCCCTATTATAAAGATGGGTTTTCCAACCACAGTGACGTCATCAAGGGAAGCCAGACCGTATATTCCGGAATGGCTGGTGGAAATATTCGTTATGAGAATGCCATCAGCATTGACTTTCTCCATCGCACGTATGGCGGCAACTCTGGTTGTGTTTTTTTCCAACTTCTTGAAGTTCCCACCCAGTAGATTGGCACCTGGAATAAGAAGAGAATTCTTAATACCTACCCCCATTTCTTCCACTCCGTAGGAGGTATCCCCACTTGTTATTAAAAAAAGCCATCGACCCCAGTTTGCTGTGCCCTCGATTTGAGTATTTCCAACCTGAATTTCATAACTCCCTTCAAGAATCTGTATCCTTGCAGCATCCATATCCAGATCTGCATTTACATTGCTCGTCAGTATATCTCTTCGCCCAGTCGTACATTGAGACAGGAGCAATCCTATCACGACAATCGGGAAAAGAATGGTCAGTTTTCTTCTCATGTTTATTCCCACTTATTATTATTGTTTTCGAAAATGATCATAATCTTCAGTAAGGAACCGGGCCTGACACTGAAGGATTCATATTGAATTTTCATATAACGCTATATTCACCATGAAAGCAAATGGTAAATAACGTTTGATTTATATGAACAATCTAAACAGTCAATGAAAACTTTTAATTACTATTTTTTGCTAAAGCGCCTGAGATGGAGCAGATTGGCAAACAGTAGTATTTGTAGGCACGGATTGAAAATATCTGACTGTTAACTGGAATATTTTCTCAAATTGACAGGTTTCGGGATGATTTTTCACTCTCCCCTGCATCCTGTGAGACACTCTTCAGCCACCCTCTGTTTTGAAAAAAACTCCATGTAGCATAAACAACAAAGTAGGCTCCAAGAACATCAATGGAGTAATGTTCGTGGGTAATAAAAAGCCCTGCCACCGTTACAATATGATATATGAAAAATACCTTATAAAATATAGTTCGCATGGGAACAACAAGGAGCAAAAGAAATGTGCTGGAGGTATGCCCCGAAAAGAAGAGATCCTGCGTTAGATAAGCTGCAGAAAATCCTGAACCGCCCCATAACACATCGATTGGCATCCACTGGTGAAACAGGAGCGCCGGTGTTATATCGGAATAATTCAGGTGAAGCATCATCATCGGTGAAGACCCGGAAATAGCAGTCGGGGGCCCAAGTGAGGTGAGTGAAATAAAGATGCCGCGAAGTATACTTGTGAACGATCCGACCCGCAGATAGTTTATGCATGCATCTGGATTGTAAATGGCCAGGATCAGAATAAATATGATCAACAGCGGCAGCCAGAGAGTGGAGTTAATCCAGTCCATTGATCGATCCACGGGAATCCTGTCTAAAATCAAATCGGGAATTGTTGGACCGCGTCGCACTTCTGCCATTAATGCAAGTGTCTGCATGAAAACATAGGCAAGGTAGTGCAGAAAGGCCCAGAATAAAAGAGAATTCCACCGAGCAGAGTCAGGTTGATTCGATGAACGAAAATCAAACATATCGCCATTTTTTATGAATCAATCCTGCTTAATAGTAAAACTTCAGATACATCTTGAGTAAAGTGATCCTGGCTCTTAGAAATACTGGTGCCAGACCACCTGTCTGTAATTCCCATTTAAAACCGCAGGCATTGTATCGCTGCCGGCCCTGTAAAATTTTTGATCCTCACTTGTTTCGGACAAGTTTAAAAGATAGGTACCTGTTCAAAATACTGCTGAGTAGCAGTTTACTGATTACTGATCCAGTCTGTTCCTTAATATTTCAAATAAAATATTCGGGAAAATAGACTGCTATCCATTTCAGGTATATTCAATTACCTGGACAATACCATCTTTGTTGTAATTTTTTTTACGTTTCAACCTGAAGTTGTCTTTCAAAACGTCTAACCTTATTACTATGAAAAATTTAAACGTAATGATTTTTGGTTCCACCGGAATGGTTGGAAGTGGCGTATTACTTGAGTGTCTGGATGAGGATAAAGTAGATAAGATATTTCTTGTTAATCGCCGCCCCTCAGGAGTTTCCAGTGAAAAAGTAGAAGAGATCATTTGCGAAGACTTGTTTCAGCTATCAACACTCAATAGTAGTTTTAAAGAAAAAATCATGAAAACCAATGCCTGCTTTTTATGCCTCGGCGTATCGGCAGCAGGCATGAGTGAAGAAAAATATGCACATCTTACGTATGATCTTACAATTTCTATTGCAGAATACTTAAAATCAATAAATAGCAACATTGTAGTTACTTACATATCCGGGTTGGGGACTGATTCATCGGAGAAAGGAAGAGTAATGTGGGCAAGAGTAAAAGGCAAAACTGAAAATGCTCTTTTAAATATGGGTTTTCGTGATGCTTACATGTTCCGCCCTGGCTTTATACAGCCAATGAAAGGTGTAAAATCCAAAACGCTTCTCTATAGATTCTTTTATTTCCTGTTTCGCCCCCTCTACTTTTTCCTTAAGTATTTCGAATCTTCAGTCACAAGCTCCCCGGAATTTGGAAGAGCAATGATAAACGTGGCATTGCATGGGTACGATAAAAAAATACTGGAAAACAAAGACATCATTCAAGTGGCAAAAAATCATAAATGGTAATTTTTTTTCAACTTACATGTGCAAATTCGAACAAATCAAATTTCATTGAAACAATATCTGTCGGTAGTTCCCGCAATGAAAAGATC
>JBNKQE010000458.1:0-3063 GCA_050295715.1 Leptospirales bacterium | reverse complement strand
ATGAATCCTCTATTCTGCAAGGTTTTAAGTTCGGTTTCCAGTAGAAACTCAGTAACCATTTTAACAAACTCCCTGGATCTGTAAGTCCTGTCCGGCAAATGTACCAGAAAATCTATACACTGAAAATAAGCAGGGCGCATCCCTCCATTCGCCATCGGCGAATGGAGGGACCTGGCTCTCCGTCGCGGGGCCCCGCCGGTATTTCGCCCATCTGCGAGCCCGGAGATCGAACAGGCGAGGGGCTCTATACCGTCACCCCTGCTTCCCTCCATCCCTTGCGCGATGTATCACGTATCATCGAATTACTTTACAGCATTGTTTTCAAAATAATACAGAGCAACGTTATACTCTTAGAAGTCGTCCTAAAACCCTCCATGGTTTTTGGGATAGCCTCTTAATATATTTAATGTTATAGAATCTGCCTGAAAAATCAATTCTCAAATTTTTCAGCTGGATTATCTCCTCTCATCCATTAGACTTCCGGACGATTGTCTATAATACTGAGCAGTTAAGATAATTAATATGAATTCCAGAATCAGGACTCCTGAGTCAAACCATATTGTTTCATCCTGTATTGCAAGGCACCTCTGGATATATTTAATATTTCTGCAGCTGCTCTCTGGTTTCCACCGGACCGGGCCAGAGCCTCTATCACAAGCTCCCTTTCCAGTCGTGCCTGTTCCTGGAGTATCTTTTCCAGTTGCAGTTTTTTCCTTGTGAAATCTGCCTCTTCGCGAAGCTCATCGGGAAGGTTGCTCACGTCAATCGTGTCCGAGTCGTTCAAAACCACGGCCCTCATTATGACATTCTCCAGTTCTCTGACATTACCCGGCCAGGAGTATTTCGTAAGAAGTTCTCTTGCCCGAGCTGTGATTGTTAAGGCCGGTCTATGAAATGTCTCCCGCGCAATCCAGAGGAAGTGATCAGTGAGAAATGGAATATCTTCTTTTCTCTCCCTCAGCGCCGGTATCTCAATTTCAAAGGTCGAAATCCTGTAGTAAAGATCTGACCGAAAACTCCCCCGCTGAACCTCGTCTTCCAGGTTTCGGTTTGTGGCAAAAATCAATCGTGCATCTGTTTTCTGGGTCTCGGACGATCCCAGTTTCTCGTATTCTCCATCCTGTACCAGTCTGAGTAGTTTAACCTGTCCTTCCAGAGAGAGCTCTCCGATCTCATCCATGAAAAGAATTCCACCCTTTGCCTTGCCAACAAAGCCATCCGTCGCCTCATCGGCTCCTGTATAGGCTCCTTTCGCATGTCCGAAAAGTTCATTCTCAATTAAATCCTGTGGTATGGCCGACGAATTAAAGGCAACAAAATTGCCGCTTACTCCGGACAGTATATGTATGATTCGTGCTATATGCTCTTTGCCGGTTCCCGTTCCACCCGATATTAAAACGGGCGCGTTGCGATGGGCAAATCTCTCCACCTGTTCCATGATCTCCGCCATTCGCCCATCGGGTCTGTATACAAAAGAGGCTGCTGATAGATCACTGGAGCGTTCGGCTGATCTCTCTCCGACACTTCGGGAGATTCGCTTGTTATCCTCTTCCATTTTTTCCCGAAGCCGTCTGACATAACTGCCCAGGGCTTCGTTCTGCAATCCCATGTGAAGGAGGGGAGCAACGGACCGTATTCTACTCAGGTGGCCATGATCAAATGGCTTTCTGTCCGGAAGTTCTCCGGCAAGAATCATCGCGTTATAGATGCGGCTCTCCACTCCAGTCTCGTTATCTTCAATATCTCTATCCTGTATATCGAAAACGGGAACCAGTATCTCTATGCCGGATGTGGCAAGTCCCTGCAGCATTCGCCGCATTCCATCCATGCCCCATTTTTCCGAATGTGCTATGAGGTCGGCGAGAAGCGCTCCTCCTGCATGAATTCCTCTGATTCGGTTAAGGAATTCCAGTATCTCTTCCGGGAATACTCCCGGTAAATTCCTGCTCTCGGTTTTCTGTATGATTGAATCCTGTTCCAGAATTAGATAACTATCTTCATCTCCACTCTGGGTCTCTCTTAAATAGAGTGCGAAAACACCAGGATGAAAAAGTTCGTTAAAAAAATGGAGTGTTAGTCGTTTTCCTTCTCTCTGTGCGCCCTCAACACTTCGCACTGCCTTTCGCTCCATCATATATTTGAAGTAAACGGGGTCGGTTATGTCTGTGATATGTTTATCTATTGTTGCATGAATGGCCGCTGCCAGTATAATCGTAATGGACGCGGCCACGGGGATGAGGGGAAGTGAAGTGGTGATTGAGGATGAAACCACCAGTGTAACAATAAATGCAATTCCTCCTGTAACGAGAACAGGGACGGATCTGGAAACGAATGCCATGTAATCAACCGGCCGGTTTTCGAAAACCCTTCCCAGCTCAAATACGGCAATGGCCAGTAAAAATCCGGAGACTGCATTACTGATCTCAAGCGAGTCATAAATCAAAAGGCTTATGATTCCCGCCAGCAGTGCTGCCAGCAAGCCTGAGTTTCCTATAATAAAAAGCTTTATATGGATTTTTCTGGGTTTGTTCTCAGAATTTTCATAGAGACCTTTCTGGATTGCGATTACCCAGGCGACAGTAAGCGCAGCAAAGAGTCGATTTAAATAAAGGTAAACATCGTGGACCGGATACTGGGTGTTCAGACTGTTCCCCGGGCCAAAGAGTGAAAACAGCGCCAGGGCGATGGCTATTATATCGGGTAAGAGGTAGCGCAAAAGTCTTTGCGTTATGGGTAATCTGGAGCGCGATACTCTTTTTCCCGGAGGGAAGTGCAGTCCCGTATAGAGAGTTAGCGGGGCTATTGATAGAAGAGATATTTCAGCAGCGATTGATATCCATTTACCATATTGTAAATGCAGCAGAGAAATTCCGGTGCCTGCTATGTTCAGTATCAGCCAGATGGATAGAGCTACTGTCAGACCGAGAAAGGATCTGTGAGCAGTATTCTCTTTTCTATATCTATATACGCTTCGGCCGGTAATAAATATTACCGGGAGTGATAACAGCTGTACGCAAATGCTGATTGTATGTATGATCCACTGGGGTAGAAAATTTTCCATGG
>JBNKQE010000457.1:0-3088 GCA_050295715.1 Leptospirales bacterium | reverse complement strand
CTGAGATGAAAGAGACCGTAATCGGCGAGATTATCGGCTATGTCCGAAATACGATCATCGTGCAGGCGGTGACCAGACTGCTGAGCATGTTTACGCCGGTTGGAGCACTCATCGAAGCTGGCCGCGGAATCTATAATACCATCATGTTTTTTGTGAGCAAGGCCAACGAAGTAGCAGCCCTCGTAAACTCGATCTTTGGATCTATCACGAATATTGCAAAGAAGAAGCTGGGTCCTGCGATAAAGTATATCGAAGGGACAATGGCCAGTGGATTGACGCTGACCATTGCTTTTCTTGCGAAATACATCGGACTCGGCAAGATTCCGGAGAAGATCAAGGGAGTCATCGCGAAGGTCAAGAAGCCCGTGGATAAGGCTGTGAACAAAGCAACCGGGTGGATTGCGAGTAAGGTGAAGCCGTTGGTTAAGAGGGCGAAAGGTGGACTGGATAAATTAAAGAGCTTCTTCGGATTCGGTAAGAAGGATGGGAAAGGTGAAGAGCAGACCGGCAAAGAAGGTCAGGATTCTTACACAGCCAGTTTTGAAATGGGAAGCGAGCATCACTCTCTCAAAGTGATGGATGACAAAGGTAGCCCTGAAATATACATGGCCAGCCAGTATTATCGGAAACTTGATGATAGGATCAATGATTTCAAGGTAATTGTCCACACAGATCCGGAATATGATGCAGTCTATAAAGATGAGAAGGATGGAATAAAATCATCGTTGCAGCGAATAGACACCAGCAGTAAAACCGCTCGTAATAAATATATAGAAGCTCGCAATATACCTGAGAAAAAACCGCAAAAAAAGGCGGAAATGAGAGCAAATAAATTTCTGAGAAAACTTGGTGAAATAATCTCCGGTTTTGCAGAACGATTCGGGTTGCTGAGTATTCCGACACAGGATATGAGTCCGGAAAGGCGACGGGGAGCAATCGAGAGGGATCGGATGAAAAAATCTCAATCCTCACGTGAAGAAACAGTCAAGGATATCTATGGGAATGAAATAAAAATCAATCTGGCAGATGAGCGCTATTCCGGATTGAATAAATATCTACAGAGTGCTATAGCTTCGTCAATCCCGTCGGGGGCCTATGTCGGTGTAAGGACGCGTCCTCATGGAGTTCGAGACGGATACCTTGAGCCCAAGCCGAGCAAGTTTCAGGTTGAGAAAAAATTTAATGATGGAACAAGGCTGGGGCATGGAGAGGATAAACGGGGGAGGAAATATGTTCGGGTTGTCGTTTCTGATCTTGATCTGGCCTTTTATGCCACAGGTAGTGGTGGGAGTAAAACTGATGAATTGTCTAGAAAGCTTGGTAAAGTAATAGATCTGAATTATAGAAATTCAAGCCTGCGTTTGAAAAACGCATCTTTGCAAAATCTTGTATTTGGAGGACATGGTGACAATCATAATGGATTATTCCTTGAGGATAAGAAATATGCAAAAGTGCCTATTGAAATTGCCATAAAAAATGAGGTGATTTTTGTCTTTAATCGAAATGGTTTTGTAAAAGCAGGTCGTTACCGGGATATGATTCGAAAATATGTAAAAAAAGGGTATACAGCCATGATGGAGCGCATAAAAGATTTTCAGAACAATCCCGATGATTACAGGTAGGTAACTATGTTTAATGAAAGTTTGTTACAAATAAAAACAACTCCTTCTGAATACATAGAATTAATTCAACTGGCAGATTCTGAAAAGCGTGGTTATGAGGAATACGAAGATTACGTTGATTTTCTTCCCGACTATGGTATTTCTCGATGTCCATACTGTGAGAACATGTATTCAGAACGTTTAGATAGCTATACTTTGCGAAACTGGATTATTAATGGGGCAAAAGGGTACTATATTTTTCGAGGTTCTAAGATAAAACCATGTGAACATATGGTATATACTCAGGCATTTATTAATTTGCATGGAGTCAGACCAAGAATATCGCAGACAGAGCTCAGGTATAGCCTGGACCTCACCAGCGAAGTGCCCCATGTGATCGGTTTTTTATTGACCAATGATGTGGAGAGTAATGCGGTGATCCATTCGTTGCCAATCTGTCGTATAGAAGAGGATAAGTTTGTCCCCCGGTATACGTTGTACATGGTTACTCAGTATGCACAGGATCGAAAACCAATGGTTGATCGCTTGCATTCTTACACTTCAGCCCATGCCGATGACTGGCGCAGCTTACTTGCCTGGCCTACGAGCACGGACCACGATATCTGGTTTGATCTGAACTATTGGGTGAAGAAGGGAAAGCTCTCCTGGATAGAGCCGGAAAACCCGGATATGAAGCTCGTTTCCGGTCCTGTTGAAGATTTTCCGTATGGAAATATAGAGGGACGAACCGATCCGTATGATTTATCGGTTCCGGATTACACTCGCCGATAAACAACGATTCGTTATGTGAGAACCCGGCGTTCTTACTTCTGTTTGCTGCTAAGCGAAGTACTACGATGTTAAAAAGTGGTAAAGTGTGCTTTCAAATGGAATCGAGGTATTGATGAAGAGTATATAAACCAGTACAAGGTTAAACAACTTGATGATGGAAGCTGGATTCTAAGTTTCATGGTGATTACGGCCAGAATGATGAATACATAGAAAGACCGATGCGGGCAGATTCAAAAGAGGTGATCCTTGCACTTCGATATTTGTTGCAATATGATTTGAGTATATTTAAAAACAATAATAAAAACAAAGAGGAAATATCTGCGATATATCAAGCACACGATTCTTTCGATTTGCCTGAAGGAAGTGACGAAAGGGCCGAATTACGAGAAATCGCGGATAGTATTGGAAATCTAATAATACTTGCAATTGGCATAGGCGATTTGTTTGAAATTTTCGCAAACGAAGATGGAACGTTTTCAATTCGACTCTTTAATAAACGGTTGAAGTATTTTGAGTCTATTAAGCATAAAGTCGTCGCCGACCTAATTCTTACCGAAATTTATGTCCGACAAGGTTGGAAGGACCCGGATAAAGCACCCTTTAGTGAGGATGATGAATCTTCCGAAGGTGGAATGCTTATATAATTGGTGAAATTTTAAAGAGTCAAAGTCTAATGTCGGTGAGTAGATCCCCCC
>JBNKQE010000456.1:0-3093 GCA_050295715.1 Leptospirales bacterium | reverse complement strand
CTCCGATTCGTTTGCTTGAATCTTCAAGATTTTTTACTTTCTGAGAAAGACCCCTCACAATTCCCTCTATGCTTTGCATACCCTGGAGCGCTTCTTGAATTCCTTCCCGACTTTGAGAAACCCTGTTTTCGCCCTGTTCGACCACGTCAAAAAAACGGGAGGCCTCCTCCGCACTCTGTTTGATTTGATCGGCCAGAGCCCGAACGGTTGCCACCGATTGCTCCGCTTCCACCGACTGCTCCTCGATTCCTTCGGCCATGTCATGAGTATGGTTTTTGATTTGCCTTGCAAACCCTTCTACATTTCCCGCAGCAAGGGTCACACCGGAGATAGCGTTTTTCAAATCCTCGCTCATTTTCTGAAAAGCTGCAAGAAGAATTCCAGCGGTGGATTTGAATTGAAAATCAAGCTGAACTGTAAAATCTCCTGAAGAGAGTTTTTCGGCCACATTTGCCAGCTGGCCGATCTCTTCTAGCTGTGATTCGTCTGCTTTCTCTCGAGAAAGAAACTCTTTTTTGATTAAGTCATAACGAAGCCAGCTGATGATTGAAATAATAAAAATCGTGGAAATAAGAAAATAGAAACTGTTTATCAGGTTTGCGACTTCGAATGAAGCAGGGAAAAAAAGATTAAACCCAACATATAATAAAAGAATAATGACACCGTTGAAAATAGTATGAACGAATTTCCATGGAATCACAAGATTAACACTGATCACAACCAGATTGAGTCCTGCATAATACCCGCTGTCAAATCCTCCCAGTTGGGCCGTCATCCATGATATCATTCCCCCCACAATTAGCGTAAATATGTATCCGTGGACCTGAACGATAGAGGAAGGACCCGAGAAGTGTACCACCAGCGTCATAATGAGAAGGATACCGGAGACTAAAAGCCTGGCATACATGAACGAATAATATAAATCATCCGGTGTTGTAAAATAATCGAGTAGAATAAATAATGGGATCAAAAATATCCCGATAAAAAAAAGAATTCGAATCCAGGAGTGGATCAAAGATTGCTCATAATTTTTAAAATTCGTCATAATCTGCTCGTTTCATATTTGCATAACCGTTTGAACTCAAAAAAACTGAACACAGACAGATTGAAGCATTGCCCGGAGTAAATGAAGTATGGTGCGCCAGGTATATAGTATGTTATACAAAATGTGTTTATTTTTCCCTGAATTTACAAAATCATTGAAATATCGAAACTATTCAATGCTTTTATATTTACTACACCCCTTTTGATGTATAAAAATGGCAGCACAAAAAATTTTGCCTGACATTAATTATTCTTTGCCTGCAGGCGTTCCTTCTGCTTTCGCGCAAATTTCATGACAAAACTTGCAATCCAAACAATTATAATATGTAGATTTCCAGTCAAACAGATTCTTCTCTTCCATCTATTTTCATCAATATTTCTTAAATACAGAATACATATGTATCAATTTCTAGTCCTTTGTATATATGTATTCCATCAAGCGGTTGAGTAAAAACGTTTTCTATCGCGAAAATTGCAACCCTCACATTCCATACACTATACATGATCCTATTATTCATATTTTTATTTGCATGAGGTTGATTGGCTATATTTATTCTTGCAAATTCAATATTGCAAGCGAGGTAGTGCGCTTGCTCTCACCCTTTCCAGGCCTTAGATTACAGGAGATTACAGCTTCTTTCGCTTAGCCTCTATGCCAAAATTCGAAAATTACTGGACGAAGTAATGTCCTGTTTTTTTCAAGGTGAATACACAACTGCATCATTTTTTTGCGATCACGATACAAAGTATCAACAGAGCAAAAAGAAAATGATTTTCTGATTGACGAAAACAAACTTTTTCTAATTAACTTGTTTAGCAAAGCGATACGTTAATTACTCCAGAAAAATAAGGACTTTGTATGCTGTCACAACAGGAAAAAAGAAATTCTCCCCGATATCCGGTTGGTGAACGAGAAAATATCGTTATAAAGTTTCATTATAAAGCTGAAATTTTTCAGGGAAGGTTATGGGACTACTCTCGATTTGGTCTGGGAATCTTTCTGGAGGACACACCGCTTCCTCCCAGAAAAAATACAAGTGTAGAAAATATTGAGATTCATGCCTTCGGAGAAGTCTGCAAACTGGGAGAAGGAAATGTTGCACGCCTGATCAACGAATCGGGAAGTTTTTATGCTGGCTTGATTTTAAAAAATGAATTTATCGATCTTGATTCCCTGGTAAAAAACAAGACATTTCGGTTACAGAATGATGAGATTCGTGAAATCAATTCTCTGGTTGAAATGTACAAGGATCTGGATGCCGGATTTAAAATATTTGCATCCGATTTTGTAATGGGGCTTTCTGTTTTTAAAAAGGATCTGGATATTCTGGATCAGAAGTTCCATGATGAAACTCCCTCTATGAAAAAAAACCTTTTTCAAATAGTAGAGAAGGGAATTGGAAAAGAGATGCAGGTTTTTCTAGATCAGAAAATATCCGAACTGAATTCTGAGATGAACAGGTTGAATGGTAACAGAAAGGAAGCTGGAGAATATCTTCGATTTCTCCTCTGGCCGTATCTGGAAGAGGCTCCGTTTTTGATTCGAACCATCGCAAAACCAAGAGGTTATGCGGGGGATTCCATGATGATGGAAATGGTTTACGAAAATGGTCACCGAGGAAAATCAACCTTCGGGAAGCTATTTCATCATCATCCACTCTGTATTCCGTCCGCACATGCAGTGCGAAATCGCAGAGCTCTAATCTGTGATTCCTTAAACTCTTTTATTGAAAATTCAACAAAGGATACGATCAACGTCCTTTCCGTTGCCTGCGGACCTGCCAGAGAGATGAAAGACTTTCTGGAAACAAGTCCTTACAAGGATCGGGTGAATCTTTTTCTCCTCGATCAAGATGCGGAGGCTCTGAATGAAGCAAGGACCAGTGTCATTGAAGGAGGCAGGGATCCGGATGGTCCTGGAGTCCATTTTTTGGAAGAGTCGGTTCGTGGACTACTGCGGAAATCTACTCCCACAGCACTTGGCGATACAAAGTTAGATTTTGTTTATACGATGGGACTTTTTGATTATCTCACAGTTCCCGTCGCACG
>JBNKQE010000455.1:0-3114 GCA_050295715.1 Leptospirales bacterium | reverse complement strand
AAAAACGGAAAAGCCCCGCACAGGGGCGGATTGCAGGTAACGACCGGATTATCTGAAGTTGGACACACCGAATGGTGTGGCCAATTTGCCCAAAGCCCGGTGCGGCACATGCACTATATTATCCCCCAATTGCATGTGTCCGCACTCCCGAAGGGAGAGGGCGCGGGCCAAGCAAGGCCGGAGCGTGAGCGGAGTGCCGCCGCGCAGCAGATAATCATAAAGTTATGTGCAGTGCATGTTGTATAGAAGACAATATAAGAATAGCCCTATTTATTTACAATCTATAAATTACTTTAAGCCGCTTGTATAGTTCATTACTTAAGTCCTTGAGACCTTCTTCATTTGGCAAATATTTCAAGGCTCTGTGATGACCAAGATCAGATGGAATATCATCTATGGATTGTGTTATCGGAATGACAGTTTTGCCGAGAGTATGAGCTATTCCTGTCTCATATAAAACATTAGAATTTTTCCCGCTAAAATCTACGATAACTACATTCGCACAAAATATTAAATCGAAAATATCCTGAATGAAAGTCGCATTATCCCAAATATTGTCTGCTCTAAGGCAGGTTAATTTCATGTAATCGGTAACCATTTTTATTGCGACAAATGTCTTATCAAAACCAGGGTTAAACGGCATCATTACAGATACTAATTTTTCATCTAATTTTTTTGATGGGACTTGAAATACACTCGGTTTGAAAGTGATTAACCTTTCAGTCGGGGGCTCCTCAAAAGATGTGGAAATAAACTCTCCGTTAATCGGTATAACTTTAATTGTGCCGTTGGGTTGAACATTTAAGGTGAGATCGTTTGTTTGCAATATTGCTTTTGTGGATTCAATAGCCTTATTATGATCGACTTTGTCATTAAATAAGAAATGATCAGGGTGTAGTAAGTTTTCAATTACTTTAATAATCTCTGGTGAGGGCATGTTGTCAGAAGATTTTTTATTATTTAAGTCTTCGAGGACCCCTCTGACCCATACTCTTCTGGTTGTTCCATCGTGTATATAGTCAAGGTCTAAATCTGTAAAAAATTGTGATAAATAAGAAGAACTTCGATATGGGTAATAATCAAAATTCCCATCACCGCAAATCATTTCTGCTAATTTTGTTAAAGAGGCAACTCCGAGTTTCATTTATGAAATGTCCTTATTGGCTTTCATGAAAATCAAATATATGAAGGATGTCAAGAAAACAAAAATGATTGTTTATTCAGACATGCATTGCACATAACGACCGGATTATGCGAGGTTTGGCGCAGCCAAATCTGTCCGTAGCCCGGTGCGGTGAGCGCATTATATAACTCCGCAGATAGCGCGAATCCGCACTGCCACAGGCAGAGGGCAAGGACCGAAGGAGGGGTCCTGTAAGGATCCCCGACGCAGCGCATAATCTTAATGTTACTTGAAGTCCCGATCGTCCCAGTGCATAACCCAGTTTTGATAACAATAAATGATTAAGAAAAAACTGCAAGTGAAAAGTGAAGCAAAATGACGTTCATCGAGAAGAAATATTTCTCCGGAAAGAATAAGGTCCCGAATAATTAGCATCATTATTCCTGCGTTTAAAATTTTGCGTAAGTTTTCACGTTACTTTAGGAGCACCTGGCCGAAAATATCAATCAAACGATATTTGAAGTAAACCGTAATTTGAAAAGATAACATAGTCTTCTCTCCCAACTGACTCAAATAAAAATGTGCAAAATCAGGGTGAACTTTTGAGTAAACATGGTAGCCCCGTACAGGGGCGGGATTTCAAGTAACGTTCCGCGAATATGCGTAGTTGCCGGAGGCAATTTGGGTGGAGCCGAAGGCGTAACCGCATATTCGCTGTTATAGGAAGTTAGGGAATGCGTAGTTGAAACCCCTTCTTTGAACTTCCATCAAATCCAATTTTTTCGTAAAACAGATGAGCTTCTTTACGAGATGAGCTGCTCAGAAACATGACCTTGTAACAATTCACTTGTTTTGCATAATCAACAGCTTTTTCCATTACAATTTTTCCAAATCCTTTCTTTCTATAATCCTGATGCGTAACAACATTTTCAATTATTGCATAAGGTCTTTGATTCCTGGTGAGATTTGGAATGATGGTAACAAGGCAGGTCGAAACTGGAATCGATTCAAAATAAGAAATAAAACAGACAATCTTTTTATCAGATATAATTTCATTCCAAGTCTCTGAATAATTTTCAGGATTACTATAATCCTCATCCGGAAAAAGCTGTTGATATAATGAAAGAACAGCCTGAAGATCTTCTTGTTTTGCTTTTCGTACCAATTCCATTCCCTAATTTCCTATAACTGTTATTCCTCGAATGCATATAAACGATCTGTAGCCAAAAATACCTGCATTCAGAATAACCAGTTGAAGTGTAAAATATACGAACTTCGCGTCAAATAAAAAACCGAATTTGTAGATTACTTGCAATGTGAGTAATCGCGCCGATTAATATCAATCATTTACAGTAGTCACATATTTAATGGTCTTCAGATATTTTTCAGTTTTCTGATACTAACATGAGTGTAGATCTCAGTTGTCCGTGATGAGTTGTAACGTTGAATTTGGATCATTTCACATTCCAAATGGATATCACCTGGCTAATAAGATCTCAACCACCATCAATCGTAGAGGAGAGAGTCATGGCCAAATCTAAGAAAACCGAACAGATTAAAGAGTTTATCCTGAGCTGACCTTACAACAGAAAAAAACTATAATCTTTATAGCGAGTGGTTCTACAATAACGGAAGCGGCCAGAAAACTCCATATTGAAAGTACCAAAATATATGATTGGATGAATCAAAAAGAATTCAAAGGAGCATTTTATCAGGTAGAGTCAAATGTGATAAAAGAAATCAGAACTTTGCGCATCGATATAGGCAGGCACTATGCGGCGTTTGTGTTGTATCGATTTGGTTACAAAGCTTTTTTTCCAAGGTAGATCCTTTACAACGCCATCGAAACGCCGACTAACTAATCCTGCCGGAAAGTGAAGCACTTGCGAATCCGATCGGTACAGTTCGTCAATTGCTTGCAGGGCTCCTTTAGTTTGCCCGCCAAGCATGTTTACCGGAACGTACATGTCGCGCATGTTGGGAAAGAAGTC
>JBNKQE010000454.1:0-3152 GCA_050295715.1 Leptospirales bacterium | reverse complement strand
CCTTTTGTCGGTATATTAAAACCGGAGAAAGGATTTGCGGAAGTAAAGCCAATGACCTTCGAATCATTATCACTCAGTTTATCCACTATTGAGTTCCATTCCGCGATCTGTTTTTTATTGACTTCAATTAAAACAATAGAGTCGTGTTTTATACTGTGAATCTTATCAAGGATAGCTGATTTTGAGCTGTAGGTCAATACGTTATTCGGTTTTAATCCAACCTCATCTGCTGCAATTTTTACACTGTCCGATGAATAAAAAAGAATAACCTTATTTTTCATATTCGGATCAATTTTCGAAATCTTCTTTTTAAGTGAAACGGTTCCTTCTATTGAAAGGCGTCGATTAAGCGCCTGCAGGTTTTCTCCGTACTTATTCTGCAGCTTTTCATACTTCCTGTCTGCCATGGATAGTTTTGTGCGAAAATATTTATCAGTAAGCTCAAAGTCAGACCGCGGTGCGTCATGAATATAAAATAATCCCTTCTTCATTTTGAGTGCAATCTGGCGTTCAACAGATTTATCAAGTGCGTCGATCGAGAGGTCACCTGAGCGAAATCCATCCATCAAAGTTTGAAAAATACGTCGTGAAACATCGCTCTGTGCTGTGAGGAGAAGTATATCCGCTCCGGCATTAAAAGCGAGTCTGGCGGCTTTTTCATAAGAGTAGTTTTTCGAAATCGCATGCATTTCCAGTGCATCCGTTATGATTACGCCTGAGAATCCAAGCTTTTTCCGCAGGATTCCTGTGAGAATTTTCTTACTGAGTGTTGCGGGGTATTTTTTGTCAAGCTGTGGGAACATTATATGAGTTGTCATGACCATCTCTGCACCATTTCTGACTGCAAAGCGAAAGGGGACGAGTTCATTGTGCTCCAGAACACTCAAAGGTTTATCTACTTCGGGAAGTGCCAGATGGCTGTCCACGCCCGTATCGCCATGTCCGGGAAAATGTTTTATACAATGTGTGGAGAGTGCGTCAGAAAGCCCGCGAGCTGTCGCCCAGCCCATCCTGGTTACACGATCGGGTGAACTTCCAAATGAACGAGTATTGATTACCGGATTGGACGGGTTGTTATTAATATCAAGGACCGGCGCCAGAATGAGGTTGAATCCGAGTTTTCGCATTTCGTAACCTGTGACAAATGCAGCATCTCGAGCCAGTGATTCATCATTTGTTTGTCCGATAGCCATGGCTGATGGAATCTGGAGTGTGCCATCCTTTTCAACGCGTTTTATACGGCCACCTTCCTGATCTATACTGATAAAAAGCGGGACGGGTGTATGCTTGAGTGTCTCTTCCTGGAGATCCAGATTCAATTCTCGTATCTCTTCGGGGCTTCCCAGATTGTGTGCAAACAGGATCACTCCACCTGGTTTTACTCGAGCCAGTTCTTTACGAATTGGTTCATTAATCTTTTTTCCCAGAATGCCAATGTGAACAAGCTGACCGACCTTCTCTTCAAGGGTCATTCCGGATACAATTTCAGCGGGTGAGCCTTCCAGGCTATCATGCATGCGAATATCATGAACCACACCCAGAGCCGCCCATCCAAGAAAAACGGAGACTCCTGCTCCTGTTATCAATAATATTATATTTTTTATCATTTCAAAACCTTTTTTACTCCATGGATTACTGAAATGCGTACGCGCAGTGTTGACTTCTTGAAATGAGCCATACGACCGGGACGGAGTGCCTTCAAATCGATATCGAGAATCTGTCCATCGATCAGACCGCCGGCCAGTGTCAGTTGAACAATTATCGATTTTTTTACCGATCCCTTTCCATTGCAGGCAAAACATTCCGTATCCGAACCCATGCATTCGGGACAGACTTCTCGTGCGGGGGCCGGTATGTCTACTCGAAGTCTACGACCCAGTTCGCTTCGGTATAGCGGCAGCTCCAGATCATAATCAATACGTAAGTGATGTCGGCGGAGTTTTATCGGAATCCGTTTCCTTAACAGTCCGCGCCGTGCCAGATCGGCAATATTTTCGGGGAAAACTACCCGGGCAGCAGGAATAATCTGCTCAAATGAATCATTTGATTCGTCTGTTGACGAGAAAAAAGTCTGATACTGACTGTCATAAACTTCACGGGTTTGCGGGTTTGAGAGGATCCTGTAGGCGCTGTGTAGGCGGATAAATTGAAGACCATCATCGCCGGATCTATCCGGATGCAATATATGAGCCAGTCTCCTGAAGGAGCTGCGAATACTATCTATACTGGCTCCGCAGGGAAGTCCCAGAACAGCATAGTGGTCAACAAAGAGAGATCTGGATGTAAGTGACTGCAAAATCTCCTCTCAGAAATCCAGGTATCTTTTCACTTTGTTTTTTCGCATATTCATCCTTTTATCGATGAGCCATTCAATCCTGCGTCGTAACCGGTTTAGCAGGCGATTATTTTCGCGAAGAATCTTAATTCGAGAGTTTACATCGCGAATATAGATTACCATGATTTCCTTTTCTACACCACCAATATTGACTTTTTCTTTATGATCTCTTACACTGCCGGTTCCCGCCGGATAACGGAAATTGACATTTTCTCCCATGTTGGTGTTAATGTATTCCGAAACAACAAAATCTATGGGTGGAGCAGTTGTGTCAGTTGTTGTGGGGATTACATGATATGTCAGGTGGCGTTTGATTATGACTCCCGTACCGATCAGTCCTTTGCGCAGGTAAAAAGTAATATCAACGATATTTTTTCCTTTCCATTGAATAAAGGCCTCTTCATTTATAAGGTAATGTTCTCTGCGAACCGGTTCACTTTTAATAGTCGTTGCCAGTGATAAACGTGTTTTTTGATTCTGATCGACCATATCCAGGTCTTCCAGATCTTGAAAATAAGACTGAATTATGTTTTGCTCATAGCTTAAGTCACTGAAAATAGAGTCGATGATCTCCTGCTGTACCTCACTGGGCTCATCTATCTTATTTATATTTACCTGGGCTGCCATCGGGGGCGCCAGTGCAGAGACCAGCAGCAATAATCCTCCCATCAGTGAGAATTTGTAGCCAATCATTTTCATAATATATTCCTTCTTCAAATTCAATCACTACCTATTTAGACTGAAAAACCTATTAAAAGAAAACAATGAATGTAAATATCAAGTTTTCCCATGGGAGCGGTAATAATTTTAAGATCAA